>JAGRHQ010000055.1 GCA_020444905.1 Candidatus Competibacteraceae bacterium | reverse complement strand
TGCCGCCAGAACCGGACTGGATATCGAGGAAAGCATTGCCGGAATCCAGCTCGCCGGAGAACATCCGTTGAAATTCCAGATTGGCAACGATGCGTTCATGTTGTTGCAGGTCGTGCGCGACTTCGATAATTGCGGCTTCATCGCCTTCCTCGCCGGCCAACGTGAGCAATTCAGCAGATTCGTTCAGGCCACGACCAAGGCTTTCCAAGCGCTCCACGACCGCTTCCAGTTGCGCACGCTCCTTGCCCAAAGCCTGGGCGCGCTCTGGATCGTTCCAGATGTTGGGTTCCTGCAATTCACGATTGACTTCGATGAGCCGCTCACGCCGGGTTTCAAAGTCAAAGATACCCCCTCAGGGACGCGCAGCGCCCCTGGAGATCCTGAATCTGGTTAAAGTAGGGATTAAGTTCCTGCATCATACTGTTTTTCAGAGGCATTGAATTGTTTATAGGAGCCAGAGCGCCAGCGATTTAACGGTTTATCGCCCGCAACCGGACTCCTAATGTGTGAAGATTCAGACATCAGAACTTGAATTCCTCGATGAGCAATTGCAGTTGCAATAACGCCGAGGTGCCAATGTTCAGAATGCGGAAACCGGTATCGTAGAAGTCCGGATTGATGTCCCGGCCACACCACAGGCTTTCTGCATCGAGAAAAATGCGCTGATGCGAACTGTTCTCCTTGGGAACATCCAGCCACAGACGGAATGTCCGGTTCAGCGCAATCGGTTTGTCGCTGACCAGACGGATGCCTTCCTTGTTAATGTCTACAATATGGCCTAACAACTCCTGGGTATCCTGATCATAAACTCGCAGGTACATGATCAGATACCAACGCTTGAGTCGGCGTTTGTCGGCGTTGATGGAATCGGTGGGACTCATGGCAACCTCCTGGTAAATGCGGTGAAAAAGGGCGGGGATTGCCCAGGATTCAGGCCGGTACGGCCGGGTTGAGACTATACGTGGTTGTCAGACTAGCCTGATCCAGCACATGACCCGCTATCGCGGCCAGCACATCAGGGCCGGTAAAATCGCCTTCCACGGGGCAGCGTTCCACATCGAGCGCGTACAAAGTGAAAATGTAGTGGTGAACAATACTGTCATTCCAAGGTGGGCAAGGTCCATCATAACCGAAATAGCGGCCCGCCATAGCTGGATCGCTGGCGAACCATTCCCGATAGTTGTTGATGCCCTGACGCGCGCCGCGTGGGGCTTCCGGTCCCGGTTTGCCTCTTGGAGCGACGCCTTCCGAGAATTCGCCGGCCAGAATATGCTCGGGCGTCGGCGACAAATCAACCAGGATCCAGTGGTAGAAGTCGGTGCGCGGCAAGTCGGCGGGCACCTGTCGCCCTTCCTGGTTCACATCATCCGCTTGGGTGGGCACGTCCGGATCATGACAGATCAGAACCAAGGACTGGGTTCCCGGCGGCAACTCGCTCCAAGTCAGTGGCGGGTTGGTGTTGGAGCCTAGCACGACATGCTGTTCAGGATCAGCAACGCCAAAGGCATAATCAGCGGGGATGGATTGGCGGTCGCGCAGAACGGGGCTGGTCAGTTTCATGTAGTTTCTCCTTTAGCAAGGCAGCATCACATCACTGGAATTAGCGATCAGTTCAATATGCAACACATAATAACTCATAGACTCACTAACACGATAAATTCGCCGCGCCGGAAAACCAGCAAGGTGTCCAGGCTACGTCATCACCGAATGGTCAGGAATACTTGATGAACGATCAAGCCTCGCAGAGTGGAGTTTCCGAGAACCTGACTTCAGGTGAACACGCCGCTCATAATGAATCGGCTGAACAGTGGATGACGCAACTATCGCAGCGACAAGCCTACCGGCGTTCATCATTCAAAACCTGGTTGTATATGGTGGGATTGTTGTTGATGCTGTTCAGCGCTACCCTGCTGCCGCCGATGGCCGTAGCGGGGTGGTATGACGGCGGTGAGGTAGTTTTGCCGTTTGCGGAAGCGTTGGGAGCGACCCTGGGACTGGGACTGTTATGCTGGTTGCCGGTATGCCGGTTCAAAATCGATTTGCGCAATCGCGATGGTTTCATTCTGGTGGTCGTGTTCTGGGTGCTGTCATCGCTGCTGGGCGCGCTGCCGTTCATTTTATCCGACCAGCCGGAAATCCGCTTTGTCGATGCAGTATTCGAAACAGTTTCCGGTTTAACCACCACTGGCGCTTCGGTTCTCTCTGGATTGGATACCATGCCCCGAGCCATCTTGTACTATCGGGCGCAACTGCATTTCCTGGGTGGAATCGGCATCGTGGTGCTGGCGGTCGCCTTATTGCCAATGTTAGGGATTGGCGGTATGCAACTCTACCGGGCGTCCACACCGGGGCCGATGAAAGATGAAAAGCTGACGCCGCGTATTACTGAGACCGCCAAGAACCTATGGTACATCTATGTCGGGCTGAATTTTTTTTGTTTTTTAGCATATTGGCTGGCGGGGATGAGTCCCTTCGACGCAGTTTGTTACAGCTTTACCACCGTGGCGCTGGGTGGTTTCGCGCCCCATGACGCCAGCATTGGCTATTTCCAGGATCCGGTAATGGAATGGATTACCGTTGGTTTCATGTTGGTAGCGATGGTTAACTTTGCCTTGTATTTCCTGGCCTGGCGTTTACGAAGCTTGAGCGCGGTATATCGCGATCCTGAATTCCGGTTTTGCATGAAAGTGGTGATCGGCATTGTCGCCCTCGCCTGCCTGCATTTGTATCTGGATGGCGCGCTGTTGTGGAAGTCGATTCATCTGGGCGCATTTCAAGGCATCTCGATTATTACCGGTACGGGCTTGACAACCGCCAGTTATCCCGCCGAGGAACACTGGCCAGCATTCGTACCGCTTCTACTGCTGCTGGGCAGTTTCTTTGGCGGTTGCGTGGGTTCCACCTGTGGCGGCATCAAGGCGATCCGCTTTTTATTGCTCTACAAGCAGAGTGTGCGCGAGAGCCGTCTCCTGGTCCGACCGACGGCGCAGATCGCCGTCAAGTTGGGCGATCACGCTATCCCTGACCGGATTATGCAGGCGGTGTGGGGATTCTATTATCTCTATATTTTATGCTACTGCGCCTTCTCGCTGGCGCTGGCGGCGACCGGCGTGGATTTGGTGACGGCGTTCGGCACGACAGCAGCGTGCCTGAATAACATGGGGGTCGGTCTGGGCGAAACGGCGGGTGGTTTTAGTGTGTTGAACGACCGGGCGACCTGGTTGATGTCGCTAGCCATGCTGGTGGGCCGGCTGGAAGTTTTTCCGTTGTTGTTGCTGTTTTTGCCGGATTTCTGGAAATAAGTTTTTAAATTTTAATGACGTAGAGTCAATAAATTCACATTACATCAAGATAATGGCAATGCAGACAATAACTGGCGAGCAAGGGTGGGCAGTCGTTCAGCGGCGGGCGCCGATCAGGACGGTGCTGTATATGGTCGGGTTGTTAATGATCCTGTTCAGCGTCAGCTTGTTGCCGCCTATCGCGGTGGCGTGGTGGTGCGATGGTGACAAAGTGGTCGCGCCATTCGCGAAGGCGATGGGAGCAATGTTGGCAATGGGCCTGTTGTGTTGGTTGCCGATATGCCGATTCAAGATAGATCTACGCAACCGTGACGGTTTTGTCGTGGTCGTCGCGTTCTGGGTGCTGCTCTCTCTGTTGGGCGCGATACCGTTCATGTTGGCTGAACATCCACATATGCACTTGGTGGACGCCGTGTTTGAAACCGTTTCTGGTTTGACGACCACGGGCGCCACCATTCTTTCCGGTCTCGATGATCTGCCTAAAGCCATTCTGTACTATCGGGCGCAACTGAATTTCCTGGGTGGGATGGGCATCGTGGTGCTGGCGGTTGCCTTATTGCCGATGTTAGGCATCGGTGGGATGCAACTCTACAAGGCGGAGACGCCAGGGCCGATGAAGGATGAGAAACTGACGCCGCGCATCACCGAGACCGCCAAGAATCTTTGGTACATTTATGTCGGACTGAATGTGATTTGCACACTGTCATTTTGGGCAGCGGGCATGAGTTTCTTTGACGCCATCTGCCACAGCTTCGCCACTTTGGCGTTGGGCGGCTTTTCCACCCACGATGCCAGCATTGGTTATTTTCATAGCCCGGCTATTGAGTCGATTGCTGGCGTTTTCTCACTAGTCGCGGCGGTCAACTTCGCTCTGTTCTTTTTAGCGTGGCGCTCACGCAGTCTCAAAGCCGTGTTCCGCGATGCCGAATTCAAATTCTGCATGGGGGCGATGGGAGGCATTATCGCCGCAACCTGCTTTTACCTTTATTACAGTGGCAAGTTTCCCTTGTGGGATTCGATTCATCATGGTTTTTTCCAGGCGGCTTCCATTATCACTGACAATGGCTTGACCACCGCCGGCTATCCAGGAGACTGGCCGTTTGTCGTGCCTCTATTGCTGTTGTTGGGCAGTTTCTTTGGTGGTTGTGTCGGTTCGACGTGTGGCGGCATCAAAGCCTTTCGTTTTCTATTGCTGTTCAAGCAAAGCTGGCGCGAAATTCAGTTGCTCATTCGGCCCAGCGCGCAAATCACCGTCAAGGTCGGTAACCGTCCAATGCCTGACCGGGTCATGCAGGCAGTGTGGGGATTTTATTTTCTGTACATTCTCAGTTACTGCTTTTTCTCGCTGGCGCTGGCGACGACGGGTGTGGACTTGGTGACCGCGTTTGGCTCAGTAGCAGGGTGTCTGAATAATATGGGGGTTGGGTTGGGTGAAACCGCATCCAATTTTGCGCCCCTGAATGATACGGCGACTTGGTTGTTGACGTTATCGATGCTGGTGGGTCGCCTGGAGATTTTTCCCTTGTTATTGCTATTTGTGCCGCGCTTTTGGAATTGAGTATTGAGTATGAATAATCAGGCGGATCGTAACGGGACAATGTTGGGTTTATCTTCGCATCAGCCTGGTAATGAGAGCAGGTTTGATAGTGAGAGAGAAACTGGACAGCCACCGAGCGTGGAAGGCGCGTTGCTTGATGAAAAGGAAGTGACGCCCGCTAAAGCCGGTTGGAAGACACAGCAAACCTTGCAGCGCCGCGCGCCGTTCAAAACTGCGTTATACATGGTGGGGTTGTTGATGGTCTTGTTCAGCGCCACTATGCTGCCGCCCATTGCAGTCGCCTGGTGGTATGACGGCTATGACGTAGTCACCCCTTTTGCGGAAACTCTCGGGGCGACCCTGGGATTCGGGCTGCTCTGCTGGTTGCCGGTGTGCCGGCTCAAAGCGGACCTGCGCAACCGGGATGGTTTTGTGGTGGTCGTTGCGTTTTGGGTGTTGCTCTCCTTGTTGGGCGCGATACCGTTCATGTTGGCTGAACAGCCACACATGCGCCTGGTGGATGCCGTGTTTGAAACCGCTTCTGGCTTGACGACCACGGGCGCCACCATTCTTTCCGGTCTCGATGAGCTGCCCAAAGCTATTCTGTACTATCGGGCGCAACTGAATTTGCTTGGCGGCATGGGGGTAGTGGTATTAGCGGTCGCCTTGCTACCCATGCTGGGGGTGGGCGGGATGCAACTCTACAAGGCGGAGACGCCGGGGCCGATGAAGGATGAGAAGCTGACGCCGCGCATTACCGAGACCGCCAAGAACCTCTGGGTGATTTATTTCGGGTTGAATGTAGCCTGTGCGCTGTCGTTTTGGGCGGCAGGCATGAGCTTATTTGATGCGGTTTGCCACAGTTTTTCCACGTTGGCCCTCGGCGGATTTTCCACCCACGATGACAGTATCGGCTATTTCCATAGCCTGAATATCGAACTGATCTCCGGGATTTTCACCTTGATCGCTGCAGTTAATTTCGCGCTGTACTTCATGGCCTTGCGCGCCGGTAGTCTGCGGGTCGTGTTTCAGGATGCGGAGTTTCGGTTTTTCCTGGCCGAAAAATGGCCGTGATCGGCGGAATTGTCGCAGTTACTTGCGCGTACCTCTATTTCAGCGGCGCATTTCCGTTGTGGGAATCGCTTCATCATGGCTTTTTTCAGAGCCTTTCCATTGTAACCAGCAATGGTCATACAACGGCTGGCTATTCGGACTGGCCGTTTTTTGTTGCCTTGTTATTGCTGCTGGGTAGTTTTTTTGGCGGTTGCGTCGGATCGACGTGCGGCGGCATCAAGGCCATCCGTTTTCTATTGTTGTACAAACAGAGTGTGCGCGAGATCCGGTTGCTGATTCGCCCCACCGCGCAAATCGCCGTCAAATTGGGTAATCGCCCGATTCCTGATCGGGTCATGCAAGCGGTGTGGGGATTTTACTATCTCTATATCTTCTGCTACTGCGCCCTGTCGCTGGCGCTGGTGGGGACAGGCCTGGATTTGGTGACGGCATTTGGCACCGCAGCGGCGGGGCTGAACAACATGGGAGTCGGGTTGGGAGACACCGCGTCGAATTTCAGTTCAATCAGCGACACCGCGACCGTGTTGTTGACCGTGTCCATGATCGTCGGTCGGTTGGAGGTGTTTCCGGTACTGTTGTTGTTCCATCCGGATTTCTGGAAATAAAACTGAAGAATAAAGGCGTAAGGCGAGGAGGAGAGATGAAAAGTCGATGGGGTTATACCGGCGAATTGCCGCCCGCCCGGTTCAACATGGCGCGTTACTGCCTGCAAGCAGCGGTCCGGGCGACCCCGGATAAGGTCGCGTTAATCGTAGTGTCCGATGCCCATGCGCCGGTGGTTGAAGCGGAGTGCTGGACGTATCGGCAACTGGACGATGCAGTGCGGCGAACCGCCGCGGGGTTGCATGGTCTGGGTCTGGAGCCGGGCGCGCGGGTCATGATTCGCATGGGCAACACCAGCGATTATGCTTTGTTGTTTTTCGGCTCCATCGCCGCTGGTTGTGTACCGTTACCCTCCTCCGCGCAATTAACTGAAGAGGAAGCGGATTTCCTGCTGGCGGATTCTGGCGCTCAATTACTGGCCGTGTCGGATGAACTGGCAATTACGCCGCCGCCCGGAGTTCGGGTTCTGCACCCCGCGGACATCGCGGCGTTGCGCACGGGCGAACCCGTAGATTATGCAGACACTGCCACCGATGATCCCGCTTTTCTGATCTATACCTCTGGCACCACCGGCCAGCCCAAAGGGGTATTGCACGCCCAGCGTTCCGCTTGGGGACGGCGGCCTATGTACCAAGGCTGGTATGGCATCCGCCCGAATGATGTGATGCTCCATGCCGGGGCGTTTAACTGGACTTATACCCTGGGGGTAGGTCTGACCGATCCCTGGGCGAATGGAGCGACAACGGTGCTGTACAACGGACCGCGTGATGTCACGGTCTGGCCGGTGTTGATGGAGCAGTTCCAGGCGACCCTGTTTGCCGCCGTGCCGGGATTGTATCGGCAGATTTTGAAATACAATGACTTGCGCACCTTTAACTTGTCCAGCTTGCGCCATGGATTGACCGCTGGCGAGGCGCTGAGCGTGGCGCTGCTGGAACAGTGGCGGGCGGTGACCGGTAAAGAGTTATACGAGGCGTTGGGCATGAGTGAGTGTTCCACCTATATCTCCTCATCGCCGCAAGCACCGGTTAAGCCGGGCAGTCCGGGCAAAGCCCAACCCGGTCGTTGCGTTGCGGCGTTGCCCGTCGATCGAGAAGCGGGTGATGAACCACTGCCATCTAGTGAGATTGGTTTGCTGGCGGTGCATCGCAGCGATCCAGGATTGATGCTCGGTTACTGGAATCGACCGGACGAGGAAGCGTTGGTATACCGGGGCGACTGGTTCATTGGCGGTGATCTGGCGCATTTCGATGCGGACGGTTGCATGTTCTATCACGGGCGCAACGATGATGTCATGAATGCGATGGGTTACCGGGTATCGCCGCTGGAAGTGGAGCATTGCCTGAGCCAGCATCTGGCGGTTTTAGAGGTCGCAGTGACCGAATTGCGGGTGCGCGAGCAGGTCAGCGTGATTGCGGCTTTTGTTGTGCCGCGTGATCCCGATGAGCCGGACGGGATGGATGCCGCACCGTTGCTGAACTACGCCCATGAACATTTAGCCGCCTATAAATGTCCCCGCGAAATTATTTTCACCGATGCGCTGCCGCGCACCGCTAACGGCAAGGTGCTGCGCCGAGAACTGGCGCAGTGGCGGAGATCATCGGTCGATGGCGGCCCGTTGTAACCCAAATCAAGAGTGATCACCGGTGCTTGATCACTGTTTGACCGCCGCTATTCTGAAACCGGAGCCGCTTCGATATCGCGGCGCAGCTCGCTAGCAGCCTCTCGTAATTCGCTGAACAGCCATTTAACGCCGGCGCAATCGTAATCCCGGCGCGGCCACTTGAAGTAGCCGCCACAATGGCGGAGAAACTCGCAGTTACGGCATTCCTCGTGCGTCGCTAGAACCTGCTCGATCCAAACATCTAACTCGACCTCGGGCGCCAATGTCTTGATCCCGGCTCCGGCCAGTCGTCCGTTCAGCGACTCTGCGCCATCATCGGCAACATAGCGCAGCCACTGGGGATCTTCGTCGAGAATAGCCCACAGCGACGCCGGTTCTTCGTGGTAAAAGCCGAGCAGCGCTCCCTGGAAATACTCAATCGGTTGCGCTACCGTCGATTGGTGAAGATAAAATTTTAACACTGCCGCCAGCTCTTCAATCAACGCTGGATCAGGTTGCCCCACGTCCAGTTGCACTGCGAAATCCAGCGCCACTGCTGTTTTAACCGCGTTAAAGAATCCGGGTCGAACAGGGACAACCACGCGCACCGGGTGCTGGTCCAGCAACGGAGTGTGGCGATACAACAGGGGAAACTCGGTAGCCGGATCAGCCATGACCAGTTCTACCGGCAAGCCCGCCGCCCAGGCGTTCAGAGATTCAGAATCGGCGGCTAACGAGAGTAGTTGCACCGCGATGACCCGTTCAGGATTCTCGCTCGCTAAAGCAGCAGGAAGCGCCGCCGGTTCATGGGTGCGGACGATAATCTGTTCCTTCGAGCCGAGCGGCAGACAATGCAGTGGAATATTACGGATGAATTCATTCATAGGCATGAGTTAGCGATTGAACCAACTGCCGCCCCAGCCGGGGCCGTTATACCAGCCGGGGCGCCGATTGTACCAACCGCCCGGTCGCCGGTTATACCAGCCAGGCCGCCGGTTGTACCAGCCGCCGGGGCGCCGGTTGTACCAGCCGGGACCCCAACCGCCTGGGAAGTTTACCCAACTGCCCTTGCCACCATCGTGATTCGCCCAGCCTACAGCTTCAGCGTCACGCCCAGGGGCGAGTAACCCACCCAGCAACACGCCGCCGATCACTGCCTTTGACCATTTACCCAGACCTACGAGAAAATTTCGGCGTTCACGAAGTTCCGGCTCTACAATTTCGGCTTCATTCGGTAAGAAATCGTTTTCTTGATCAGTCATGACCGTCTCCTATTACTTCATATTGCCATTGAAATTTGGCATACACTGTCTGAATTTTCGCTGAATATCCCGTCAAACCTTCGCCCATCGCGGTTGCTTCCCATGTCCAGTTTAAGTTTATTCCTTCACCGATTGCCCTGGGTAATCATTTTATTGCTGGGATTTGGCATTGCGCCGGTTCCAGATATTGCCGCAACCGCCGAAGCCGCCAAGGACCGTCTGCGCATCGGGCTGGTGCTGGGTGGCGGCGGCGCTCGCGGCATAGCCCATATCGGCGTGCTCAAGACCCTGGAGGAGATGCGCGTTCCGATTGATTGTATCGCTGGCACAAGTATGGGTTCGATCATCGGTGGGTTGTATGCATCAGGCATGACGCCCGAGCAGATGGAGGAGACGCTCTCGCAGATCGACTGGCCGGAAGTCTTTAAGGATGGTCCGCCGCGCGCGGATCTGCCTTTTCGCACGAAACAGGAGCAGCGGGTGCTGATTGACGCCACTGTAGGTTTGAATGCTAAAGGCGTCACCTTGCCCAAGGGTCTGCTTGAAGGCCAAAATCTGTTGCTGTTGCTGGAAGAGCTGTCGCTACCGGCGGCGAGCATTCATGATTTCGATCAACTGCGCATTCCCTACCGGGCAGTTGCTACCGATCTAGCAACCGGCGAACCAGTCGTACTCGGTTCTGGCGAACTGGCGAAGGCAATGCGTGCGAGTATGTCCATCCCCAGCGCCCTGGCGCCGGTAGATCTGGATGGAAAAATCCTGGTGGATGGCGGTGTTTCCAACAATCTGCCCATCGATGTTGTCCGAAAACTCTGCCGTCCCGATGTCGTTATTGCCGTGGATGTCGGCGCGCCTCTGGCGTCGGCCAGCGAACTGAATTCTGTCTTGTCAGTCACTAATCAGCTCACCACGATCCTGACCGTGCGCAATGTCGTAGAACAGGTCAAAACCCTGGGAAAAAAGGATATCCTGATCACGCCAGATCTTCAGGATGTGTCCAGCATCAATTTCGAGCGCTCGCCGGATGCGGTCCGGTTCGGTTATATCGCTGCTCAGGGTAAACGGAGCGATCTCAGCCGGCTGTCCATCTCTCCAGACGGCTATCAGGCTTACCTCGCCGCTCTGCCGCCGGCGCCAGGTTCCGATCAACCGGTCATCGATTTTATTCGCATTAATAACGGCTCTCGACTGTCCGATCAAGTGATTGAGCAACAATTGCAGATCAAGCCTGGCGACCGGCTTGATCCACAGAAGCTCAATCGCAACCTGAACGAAATTTATGGTATGGGCGACTTCCAGCGGGTTAACTACACGCTGGTTAAAGAGCACAGCCAAACCGGTCTGGTGGTCGAAGCTGTACCTAAGGATATCGGCACGGATACGTTGCAGCTCGGGTTGTTTCTCGGCGCCAATCTCAAGGGCGATTCGACATTTGATATCAGCGCCGCCTACACGATGTCGGAACTGAACGACCTGGGCGGTCAATGGCGCAACTTCATCCAACTGGGCAGCAATATCGTCCTGCTCAGCGATTTCTATCAGCCGTTGGACGCCGATCAGGGATATTTCATCGATCCCTATTTGCGTTATGAGCAGTACAATCTGGATTTGTTTAATGGCGTCTATGGAGAAAGCAGCAGTTTCCGGGTCTATCGCAATGAAGTGGGCCTCAGCATTGGCCGCCACCTGAAGCATTGGGGACGCTTGTCCCTGGGATTGCACTATGCTCGGGGTCGCAACGATCTGCGTCTGGGTCAGCCTTCCGACTATGAGGGACAGTTTGACGATGCGGGTTACTCGCTGCGCTGGGAAGCAGATACGCTCGACAATATTGGTTTCCCCAATTCAGGTTATGCTGCTGACCTGACTTTTCGCGATTCGCTGACCGCTCTCGGCGCCGACCAGAATCTCAGCACTCTGCGCCTGAACTATACCCACGCCTACACTTGGGGCAAGTATTCGATTATTCCCCGTATCCATCTAGCCGGACGGCTGGCGGGCGACATGGACATTCAGGATTTGTTTCTGCTGGGCGGTTTTCTGAATCTGTCCGGTTATCAACCCGCTCACCTGTCTGGCGAATACACTGCGCTTGGCGAGGTGATTTTTATGTACCGGCTGGATAGCGCTTCTTCAGCGTTTACCATACCGCTCTATGCGGGCGGATCGCTGGAAGTCGGCGGCGTGTGGAATGAGTACCGGGATATCAACTTTGATTCATTGATCCCGGCGGGCAGTCTGTTCCTGGGCGTGGATACCCCACTGGGTCCCTTTTACTTCGCGGGTGGTTACGCCGAGGGAGGCAATACGTCGATGTACATGTTGCTCGGCAAACTGTTTTGATAGGTTGTCGAAAAATTTCTGATGGGTTTTTCATAAATGCGATGTAGAACTGACCTCCAGCGCTGGATTTGCGCCGACTGGAGGTCAATTTTTCTATTGAGAAACTGCGCGAAAATAACAGATTGATTCTGCTCATCCAACGAGTCGAACGGAAGCTATAACACCCCCCGCTCCGCCAGCGATACGGTCTGTCCATCGCCGACCACTACATGGTCCAGCAAGCGGACATCGACTGTAGCCAAGGCGTCTTTCAATTTCAAAGTAATCGCCTCATCGGCCCGGCTCGGTTCAGCGACCCCGGAAGGATGGTTGTGAGCCGCGATCACCGCGGCAGCGTTATAATGCAAAGCGCGTTTCACCACCTGACGGGGATGCACGGCGGAACTGTCAATGGTTCCGAAAAACAGCTCTTCGTACTGAATGACCCGGTGCTTGTTATCCAGAAACAGGCAGGAAAAAACTTCGTGCGGGTGATGGCGCATCTTCGCCATCAGATAGCGTCGGGTATCAGCCACGCTTTGGATGGCGTCGGTTCGTTGCAGGGTATCTTCCAGGTGGCGGCGAGCTAACTCCAATACGGCTTGCAATTGCGTGAACTTGGCGGGTCCCAATCCAGGGGTTGCGCAGAATGCGGCCTGATCCAGTTCCAGCAGCTGGCGGAGACCGCCATGTTGCTTAAGCATGTCGCGTGCTAGATCGACCGCGCTACGGCCGGGTACGCCGACCCGTAGAAAAATCGCCAGTAATTCAGCATCGGAAAGCGCGGCGGCGCCCCGTTGCAGTAACTTCTCCCGAGGACGTTCGTCATCGGGCCAATCACGAATGGACATAGTGATTTCCTATGGAGTCACTTCATTAAATCATCCCTGTAAATATAGAAACAAATAATTTTTGTCATGTACAGAAATACAGCCTCTAAAATCCTCGCGCTTCTCGAATGCGCTCGTATGCAGCGGTGATTTCCCGAGTTCGTTCGGTGGCGCGCGCCATCTCTGCCGGTGAAACGCCACTGGACGCCAGTTTGTCAGGATGATGTTGCCGGATTAGGCGACGATAGGCCAGCTTGATTTCTTCGGGACTGGCTTCGCGCTTCAGGCCAAGTAGGCTATAGGCATGGTTCAATGAGTTGACCGCAGTAGTTGGCCGTTGACCATGCGCCCGGCGTTCGCGTTGCCCGCCAGTCCCTGCGCCGCCAAATCCGCTCTGGCTAGACTCATGCGCCCAGCGCTGCGCGCGAAACAGGGTATGCAGGGTCTCAAATTGCAAACGGTGAATACCCAGGCGTTCAGCCACTGCTGATAGACGCGCATGGGTCTGAGGATGCAGCCCGCCATCGGCATAGGCCACATTCAACAGTAATTCCAACAATTGTTGCAGCATCGCCGGATAAGCGCGACAGGCGCGCTGGAATGTCTCAATCGCCGTTTCCACCGAAAATTCCGGTTGCTTGCCCGCGGTAAAACCTTCCATCGCCGCCTGGCGTTGCGTGGCGTTTAATCGCAAATGATCCATGATTGCGCGCGCCGCGCCGATTTCGCGTTCCGAAACCCGGCCATCGGCTTTGGCAATATGGCCCATGATCTGGAATGCCGTGGCGTTGAACACGTTCCGCGCCTGATCGTGGCTTGAAGTTTCGGACGTTGACGATGCAACGGTTTTCCATTGGGCCTGATCAAAATTATGACCAACCGCCGCGCCCAGCAATGCGCCCAGCGGTCCGCCAACCATAAAGCCAAAAGCTCCGCCAAACAGTTTTCCGAACACGCTTAATCAAGACCTCATTTGTCGCCCGCGCCGTTCAAAATTTCAAATACCGTTCATCGTCATAAGTTTTCAGCCAGTCTGGCCGTAGTCCCACTAATACTGTGATGACCATACCGTTGATGAGGCCCTCCGGGAACAGATAGAGCGGCAGAAAGGGCAGATACTCGCTGCTGATGCGGGCAAAGGTATAGGTTTCGGTGACGATGAGCAGGGCGACCAGCGCCCCTACCGTCACACCGGCAGCCAGCATGGCGTTGAAGAAGGCGCACAGAAAAATATAGATGAAAAGATGCCGGGGCAGATAGCGATCCACCAGGGCATACACGCCATAACTGATCGAGACCGGCAATGCGCCAAGCAACAGAGCGTTTGCCGCGAACGCTGCCCAATCGCCGTTTGTGACCGTCACCGCCAGCATGATCAGGCTGGCGCCGATGACTCCCAGCGACCAGCCGAACATCAGGGTATAAACTGTCACGCCCAGTAGGTGAAAACCCAGCGCTGGGCGCACGCCAACCTCGAAAATCCACATCAGGAACAATGCTACCGAAGCACCCAGAAAAACATGCTGGAGTCCAGGATTAGCCAGTAATGCGCGCCAGGGCGCAGCGCGCATGGCATAAACGCCTATCGCCAGCCAGATGAAGTTGGCGAAAAAGAGGAGATCGGCGGGAAGCAAGGCGTCGGTCAGGTTCATGACGCAAGCATACCGCAACCTGCCAGCGGATGGCTTGCGAAATGTAGGTTTAATCGGAAAGGGCGATCTGTAACTGATACCTGATACCTGATACCTGATACCTGATACCTGATACCTCTATATGGCCACGCGACCGGGAATTCGAGGATACGATCCGACTGCACGGCGGAAACGCTGACCTACTCCATTAATCGTCTGAAAAAGTCGCTCATTCCGCCATCACTATCCGCTGACGGGTCTGGTTCAGCGGGCTTTTCAACACGGCGCGTGGCAGCGCCGCTGCTACAGGAACTGGATCGTTTGGGGCCGGATCCGATCAGGAACGGCACCGGCTGGCCGCGTCCGCAACCGGCTCCAAGCCGCGATCCGCTCCGCGGATCCACGCGGATTTCTTCGACATCCGCTGGCGGCGGCGCATCCAGCGGTTCCAGGTATAGATCGGCCATCAGGTCAATCCAGACGCGCAACGCGCCACTGGAGCCGCTGAGTCCCGTCGGTTTATTGTCATCGCGCCCAACCCAGACCACCGTTAAGCGGTTGCCGCTGAAACCCGCAAACCAACTGTCCCGATAGTCATCCGTGGTGCCGGTCTTGCCGGCCAGGTTCAGATCCGGTGACAGTTTGCTCTTGGCTGCGCTGGCAGTGCCTGCTTTAACCACCCGTTGCATGGCGTGGGTAATCAGATAAGCAGGACCTGGATCGACCGCTTTTTCTACATCCAGACTGTAGTGCTGTAGCGATTGTCCAGCAGAATCGGTCACTTCACGAATCGCCCGCAGGGGAATGCGGAAGCCGCCGCTGGCGATGCTCGCATAGACCTGGGCAATTTCGAACGGCGAGGCTTCGAACGCGCCTAGCAGTAACGAGGGATAGGGTTTCAGATCCCGTTCAAATCCCAGTCGTCGCAACATCTCCACTACATTAATGACATCCATATCCAGGCCAACCCGCACCGCGGGAATATTGTAGGAACGCGCCAGCGCATCGCGTAGAACGACTCGGCCATGATAACGATGATCGTAATTAGCCGGCGTCCAGCGCTGACCGCCCGAGGTATAGACCAGCGGGCTATCGTTAAGCCGGGTCATCAGAGTATAACGATCCGGTTGTTCCAGCGCCGTCAGATAGACGATCGGTTTGACCAGCGAACCCGCCAACCGCTTGGCGTCAAGCGCTCGATTGAACCCCAGCCTCTTCGGTTCCCGGTCCCCAACCATCGCCAGGACCTCTCCCGTCTGGGTATCGGTCACCACCGCAGCGCCCTGTAAGGGCCGCGCCCGGCGTTGGCTTTTTTCAAGCCCCGCCAGTTTGTTGGCAATAGTGTTCTCCGCCACAGCCTGAACGCGAGGATCCAGGGTCGTGAACACGTGCAGACCTTCGGATAACAGGTCATCCGGCTTGTAGTACTGACGTAACTGGCGTTGCACCAGTTCGAGGAAGGCTGGATAAGCGGTAATGCCGCTGGCGGTCTTGGGCAACACATCCAGCGACATATTGTTGGCAAGCGTGGCGTCCTCAGCGCTGATCAGGTTCTGCTCAACCATAACTTCCAACACCAGGGTCCGGCGCTCCCTGGCGCGCTCGGGATGTTTGCGTGGATCGTAAAGCGACGGACCTTTAATCATTCCCACCAACAGGGCGATCTGGTGCAGGTCCAATTCTCCAAGCGGTTTGCCAAAGTAAAATTGGCTGGCCAAACCAAAGCCGTGGATCGCTCGACTACCGTCCTGACCGAGATAAATCGCATTGCTATAAGCCTCGAGAATTTCATCCTTGCTATAACGCGCATCGATCAGGATCGCCATCAGCATCTCATTGATCTTGCGCTTGACGGTTCGTTCGTTGCTGAGAAACAGGTTTTTGACCAATTGCTGGGTCAGGGTGCTGCCGCCCTGCACAGTGCGTCCAGCCCGCAAATTCGCCAACAGCGCCCGGAAAATACCCTTGGGGTTGATGCCAGCGTGCTCGAAGAATGAACGGTCCTCAACCGCCATCAGGGTATCCACCAGGGCAGGCGGCAGATCCTGAGCCTTGACCAGAATGCGGTCTTCGTAATGAGAAGGGTAAATACCGGCGATTTCCGGGGGATCCATCCGCAGCAATCCAGGCGTATCCTGGCTGTCCAGACTGGCCAGTTCAGCCAGAATATTTCCGGCGAAGGTGAGGCGCACCTTGCGAGTGGGTTCGGTACCGTCCCAGAAGGTAAAATCCCGGGTTACCACCTCGAAGGTTTCACCTCGACGCGCGTAGGTTCCAGGGGTAGTGGGAGATTCACCGCCGTTCGATGGCGGCGTACAGTCCTGAACAGGCGTGGGAGGCGCTTTGCGTTTGAATCGGCGTTTGTTCTTCTCGACCGGTTCGGGCGGCGCTTCTGGACAATTCACATCGCGATAACCGAGCAGCTTGAGTTCCTGGGCAAAGGCATCGGCGCTCAGCGACATGCTCTCGAACAGTTCCAGTGGCCGGGCATACACCCGGGCGGGCATGGCCCAGCGCTTCCCATCGAATTCGGTGCGAATCACCGAATCCAGGTACAGCATGTACAGGCCCAAGCCCAGCGCCCCAAGTAGTACGCTACCCAAAAACAGCGAAAAAATCAGCGATAACACGGCGCGGACTACATGAAGCGGCAACGCGCCGAGTGTACGCACAGATCGAGCTTTAATCATCTTTATTCCATTTCGGCGTCAGCGATTACGGCCCATCCGCTTGGCGGACGCCGGTCATTCTGTCTTAATACCAAAGTTTCAGTTTTTACGACCATCCTGGAGCCTGGCGAGTGTCTTCCTCCGATAAACTCTTTGATCAATCAACGTTGATCACGACGCTGCTGCGACCAAACTGCTATCCGCATCCGGCAACCACGGTCGAACACTTGCAGACGCATATTTCCCATCTCCTGCTGGCCGGTGATTATGCCTACAAGATCAAGAAACCGGTCAATCTGGGTTTTCTGGATTTTACCCGTCTGGAGCAGCGTCATTACTACTGCCAACAGGAACTGCGCCTGAACAGACGGTTGGCGCCGGATTTGTACCTGGATTGTCTGGCGATTGGCGGCGATGTGACCCATCCGGTATTCGGAGCGGAGCCAGCCATCGAGTATGCGGTGCAGATGCGCCGCTTTCCCCAGGAGGCGTTGCTGGATCAGGCGTTGACTGCATGCCGGCTGGAATCCCGCCATTTTGAGGGGTTGGCTCGCCAGTTGGCCCGCTTTCATCAGACGATTCCCGTTGCTGATTCCGGTACGCCGTTTGGCGAGCCAGATCAGGTTCTTCAGCCAATGCTGGATGATTTTACCGTGATTCGGCCCCGGTTGAACGATCCAGACGATTTGGCGACTTTGGGCGACATGGAACATTGGACGCTGGATGCTTCCGAGCGCTTGCGACCCCGGTTGTTGGAGCGCAAGGCCGGTGGCTGGATTCGTGAAGGTCATGGTGATTTGCATCTGGGCAACATGATTCTGACGGATGATGGTCAGGTGACAATATTCGATTGTATTGAATTTAATGACGCGCTGCGCTGGATTGATGTCATTAATGACTTGGCCTTTCTGACCATGGATTTACAAGCGCGCGGCGTTGGCCGCTTTGCACAACGCGTACTCAACACCTGGCTGGAATACAGCGGCGATTTTGCCGGCATGGCGCTGCTGAACTATTACCAGGTTTACCGAGCGATGGTGCGAGCGAAGGTTAACGCGATTCAGGCCAGTCAGGAGGGAATTCCAGATACGGATCGCTCTACCGCCCGCAAACATTGTCAGGACTATCTGCGCCTGGCGCTGGCGCTGACCGAGGAGCCAGCGCCGTTTCTATTGATCACGCATGGGGTTTCCGGTTCCGGGAAATCGCGCCGGAGCGGTCAGTTAATGGAAGTATTGTCGGGCGCCATTCGCCTTCGCGCTGATGTCGAGCGCAAGCGGTTATTTGGATTGGGTCCGCTGGACGACAGCCGCTCCAGTCTCGGTCAAGGGTTGTACACCTCCGAGGCCAGCGCTCGCACCTATCAACGGTTATTTGAATTAGCCGATGCGTTACTGACAGCGGGTCATCCGGTATTGGTAGACGCGACTTTTCTCAAACGCGCCCATCGGGAGCCGTTTCGCGGGTTAGCGTTCCGGCGTGGAGTACCGTTCATTCTTCTAGAATGTAGCGCTAGTGCGGATACGTTGCGCAAACGGGTCGCCGCACGGCGGGAGCGCGGCGATGATGCCGCTGAGGCTGATGTCGAAGTGCTGGAACGACAACTCCAGTTTGTTGAACCGCCCGCTCCCGATGAATATCCCTTGAAGACCGATGGCGACGGAGATCTGGAACGATTGCGGGCGGCGATCCTGGCGGCGCGGTAGGCATCCAAATGATTATTTGGCCAGATGGACGCCCGTCGTCGATGGCGGTTCCTCGAAGATTTCCCGATAGCTGGCGTAGATGGCGCAAACGGTCACTGGACCCAGGACGAGAAGGCCCAGTCCGAGGGGGATAACGGAGATGATCCCGAGGACCATATAGATCAGTCCGAACACCAGCAACGGCAACATATTAATCCAGGAGGCGGCGATGCTGGCTTGCACCGCGGGCCAGGCGTTTTGCCGGCCCAGCATGACCAGTGGAACGCCATAGAAAAGCGCCATAGCGATCAGGATACCGATAGTGATCACGATCAGCATGACTATCAGACCGACCCCGGCGAGAATACCGCCCATCGCCTCGTTAGGCACATTAGCCCCGGTGCTGTTCAGGGCCAGCCCAGTGGCGAAACTGCCGCCGATGAAAATCATGAACACGATGAACGCCAGGATGTAGCCGGCGACGCTGAGCAGGCCGAGCATGACCAATGGCCCCATCCGCTCCTGATCACGAAAGCCCTGAAACAGATGGGCGATTTCCAGGTTTTCGCCACGGGCCTGGGCCGCCGCGCCATACAACATGCCGCCGGCCAGCACGGGATTGAGCAGGGTATGGCCGATCATGCCGATCAACGGAATCAGCGACAACACGACGCTGATCGCCAGGTAGATAAGCAGAATAACGATCCACACGCCTGGCGCCTTGGCGAATAATTGCCAGCCTTCGACGATCCATCCCCAGCCACGGCCAGCGTTTGCACGTATTGCAGTCATGAGCGACTTTCTCCTGGTTTTAGTGTCTGACAGAAAAAACTTGCTATGTAAACAAAGTCGGGTACGCCATACACACCCGATTCCGTAGGATCAATTTAATGTTTTCAAATAAATTTTTCCATCGTGTAGGGCGTGCTCAGTTACTCTAAAGTAGGGGTGAGATACAAACGGCGTAGCAGATCCCACGTCCCGGCACGTTGTCGTTGATAATGCGCCGCACCATGCCGAATGTGATCCTGGCGGGTGCTGAACAGTTCCTAGGCAGCGTTGCGCAGGTAGTGGTCAATCGTGCCAAGCACAGTCAGGCGAAGGGTGTGTGTTCCACAAAAGACGTCTAATACCAATTTGCGATCAACAAGGAACTAACGCTAGACTTTTCTAGCGTAACGGCTGAGGAGGTAGCCATGCGACCCAGGAGTATGTTTCCGGAAGGGACGGCGACGCGGACAGCGGTGCTGATGAAGCAAGCCAAGACAGTGGCGGATTACCGGCGGATTTTATGCGTGCATTTGCGAGCGGCGTTCGGGGAAAGCAACCCGGTGATTGCGGCCAAAACGGGTTTGAGCGAAAGCACGATCCGCAAAGTGCATGCGGCGTTTCTCCGCCGGGGTGAAGCGGCACTGACGACCCGGCCCCGGGGCGGACGGCGGCG
>JAGRHQ010000054.1:13819-20007 GCA_020444905.1 Candidatus Competibacteraceae bacterium | reverse complement strand
ACAGGATCAGCAAGCCGACATAGGTCAGCTGCCCAAGCAGCAGGCAGAACAGGGGCGCGCGTTGATCGCGGATCCAGACCCCGGTACGCGCGATAATTTGACGGATCGACGTCATTTCTCAGCACTCGATTTAGTCTGCCGGTTTCAGCCAGACCACTCTTACGCCGCTAAGCCAGCCCTAGGAGGCGCCGAGCCTGCTCGTCAGTCATGCCGGACGCGATCAGCCGATCCAGTGCTTGCTGCATACCTTGTTGTAGTCCTTCTTCATGGCCTCGCTGACGTTCGGCTTCGGCGCGCTGGCGTTCGGCTTCGGCGCGCTGGCGTTCGGCTTCGGCGCGCTGGCGTTCGGCTTCGGCGCGTTGCTCCAGTTCGAGAAAGGTTTCGAACCGTCGACCATCGGGCCGGTAGAGCGCCAGGTCCGGGCCTTCCATCGTAAAGCGAATACCCAGGCGCGGACTGATCCAGCCTTCCATGGGATGAATGGATTCCAGTTGCCCGGCCCGACGCAGCCAGCCTTTGAGTACGCCTCGGTCGGGATCGTATTCGTAGTATTCTTCGACGCCGTAACTCTCATAAAACCGGCGTTTGCGCGCCATTTCCATGCGCGTATTGCCCGGTGACAGGATTTCAAAGACGACCTGGGGCGCTAAGCCGCCTTCGCGCCATTGCAGATAGGAACCTCGGTCGCCCGGCGGCCTGCCAAACACCACCATGGTGTCGGGCGCCGCCCGGATTTTGTTGTTTCCCTGCACGGGATACCAGAGCAGGTCGCCCGCGACGAAGACATCATTTCGATCGGCGAATAGCGCGGCAACGCCGCCTTGAATAGTGACGATGTAGCGAAATTGCCGGGTGTTGTCGGCCATCGGTTTGCCATCGCTTTCCGGATAGATGATCTCATCGGGGTCAGTGGGGATAACCGGCAATGCGTGAGCCGGAGTCGTTGGGAGGGTTGCCGCCATATTCATCTCCTGGGGTCATTGTCCCCGGTCGGGAAGTGGCCGGTTGATGGGCAATCAGGGTAGCACAGACTACGAGACTTGCAGACCGCTCGCTATTGTTGGCGCGGCCTGCTTGCCTGATGTGGGACCAGGCAGGCCAAGGTCAAGCGATGCCTGATGTTTCAAATTGAAACACGCTGAAATGCGCCTATTTCAATTTGAAACATCAGGCGGTGTTCTTGTGGATTTCGTCACTGTCCAAAGTGAGTTTATTTTATTGAAAATAAATGAAAATAATTAGTTGGCTACAAAAACCATAAAATTGGTATCTACTTTGCTCCCTGATTTGTATCTCGATCAGGCAAGCATACTGCGTGAAAATCGGTTCTTTGCGGGTTTCTATGCAATGAGGGCATATCAGGAGATTATCTTCATGAAAAAACTGCATATCGAACTAACCAGTGTCATGTTATTAACGATTGCTGTGATCAGCGCTTCAGGTTGCGCCACCATCGTGAAAGGAACATCCCAATCGGTCACCGTTAATACGGATCCAGAGGGAGCCGTCTGTACGCTGTCCAGAGGAGGTGAAACCGTAGCGGTGATTAATCCGACGCCGGAAACCATCACCGTAGACAAAAATAGCCTGGCGATCACGGTGCTTTGCCAGAAAGAAGGCTTTGAAGATAACACGGGAACTCTGGCGTCCGAATCTGAAGCGATGAGTGTTATGGGCAATATGCTCTTTGGTGGGATGATTGGAAGCGCGATTGATGCAGGAAGTGGTGCAGACAGACGATATCCCCCAAAAATTACGCTGACCATGATTCCCAGCGAGTTTGATTCTATAGCGCAACGGGATGCCTTCTTTGATCGACTCAAGGCTGATTTCGAGCGTGAAGCAGCAGCGGCGATTGAGCGTATTAAGCAAACCTGTTCAACAGGACAAAACCAAGATTACTGTGATAACCAAGTTAAAGCAGCAGAAGCAGGAACAGCATCTCGTTTGGCCGAAATTGAGAAAAAGCGCCATTTAGCTAAGGTGAAAGCGATATGATCATCACCTAATAATTCCTATATCTGCGCAGGAGGTGAAACAGATGAGAGATAGAGTGGTGAAGACGCAAAATATTACGAGGCTTCTCTTGATGCTGTTGTTGATTTCGCTTGGCGGTATCTCGCTGAGAGCACAGGGAGCCGAAATTGAAATCATGCCCCCCACCCCAAGCGTTAATGATAGGATTTCCATACGGATTTTTGATGAATGGCCGGATGCCTGTACGCCTGAGAACCCTGAAGTCATGGTTTCAGCTAATACGATAGAGATTAATACGTTCAGCGACTCTCAGGCTTGTTCTCAGGTAATAACTCCTTGGGAATTGCAGATTTCTGTTGGTTACCTCCCTGCCGGTGATTATCAGGTGAGGGTGCTCTACACCCGCGAAGCAACATTGCCTAGCGCTACTTCCCAGATTGGCCAAACACGGTTCACCGTTACGAATGCGGCTCATGAAGGAGCATTTCTAGAGAGTCCACAACAGGACTCCTACGAAAGCGGGATTGGCTTGATCCGGGGTTGGGTATGCCAAGCGGAGACCATTGAAGTGCAGATCGACGATGGCTCACGCCGGGTGGTGGCTTATGGCACGACCCGTGGAGATACCCGCGAAGTGTGCGGCGATGATGACAACGGCTTTGGTTATACCTTTAACTGGAATGCATTAGGCGACGGGACACACCGATTGCAGGCTTTCGCTGACGGCGTAGTCTTTGCCGATGTCCGTTTTACGGTGACTACCTTGGGCGTTGATTTTCTACGGGATGCGAGCGGCGAGTATGAACTGGAGAATTTTCCACAACTTGGTGAATGCGTCACGGTTCGCTGGTCAGAGTCGCATCAGAATTTTGTGATCAGTGGTCAACGGTTGTGCTTGCCAGGCATAACGCTACAATAATCAGGCTACCTCAAGCACTCCAACATCATCAGTCAGACGAGAAACTCAATGAAAAACTCGCATACTGATATGTACATCTTTCTGGATATTGACGGAGTTTTTATCAAGGAAGATAAATTGGGTGAACAAACATCTTTGGATGAAGATGTTCCTACCATCGATGCCGCTTGTGTCGAGCATTTTGCTGACATCGTCACGCAATACGAGCAGGTTAAAATCGTCATTTCCTCTTCATGGCAGGAAGCTTTTGATCTTTCAATCATCAAATCCCGCTTTCCTGATTCGGTAAGCTGCAAGATCGAGGGCGTCACCCCGATTTTGACTGAACCTGCTGAGTTTTTCAGGCATCAGGAAGTGCTGGATTATCTGGCAATGACTCAAGCGACGGATCAACCGTGGGTAGCCATTGACGATATTGCTGAACACTATCCTCCTGATGTACCGATCGTAGTAACGAATCCTTATGAAGGATTTGATCGTATTGCTGCTTTACGGCTTCATAATTTTCTTAAGGCAGCTTCCACCAAAAATTAAACCGGTTATAACGGAGAGTGTTGATGAAGAATAAATTCATTTATGCCGGGTTAAGCATTGTCCTCAGCATAGGATTAATAAGTTGCAGCACTAATTATTCACTACATACGCTCACGTCGCAACAGGAACAACAGGTCCGTGAAGACGCTAGAAAGAAATGTCAGTTCATTCGTGGTTCTTCAATAGGGATTGAAGAGTTCAATAATTCGGAAAAGCCATCGAAAAATCTTTTTAATAATGCTAATAAAGAATCAGAATATTACAATTGCTTATCACGAGAAATTCAATATGGTCGATCACGACAAAAAGCAAATAATGCTGCACAACTGGAGCAGCAAATTTTCATCGGACAACAAATTCAGTATCAGCAACAAGAAACTCAGAAAAAAATTGACCAAATAAAAAGCTATTCCAATTTCAAACTTCCAAAATTTGATTTCAATTCGGTACCAAAGATGGATATTAAAATTCCAACTAAATAACGCGCTCATTGAGCCCCACGTTGATCGGACCCCGATGAACACTTACCCTGACATAGTCGCGATGAGCGTATCTTCATAATGCGTCATTGCCTGGAGGGTTAAAGATGAAACAATTTGATAGAGGATACCTGCAAATTGCGTCCTATAGTATGACCTTCATGTCCCTGTTGGATATAGCTAACCCGACTTGGGGCGCGCTAAACGATCCGGTTGCTAGTGACGGGACCGTATTAATCGTTGTGCCGGAAGCAACGGTTGAAGTGGCGTCGGCACGATCACGAAAAGTAACGACTTCGCCGAGCTTTACGGGTGATCCTGCCTTGCAGAACAGTGACCTTCCTACGCTGGGGGTAACTATGTATGGCTCTGATGGGACATTACCGGATTATATTCTGCAGGAGGAAAAGAATAGTGTCTCTACTTCGCCTTTTGGCTCGCGTGTTTTGCCTCGAACCATCATTGGTCAAGATTACCGTCAACAACTCAGAAGCACCAACTTTCCGGCTAAGGCTGTCGTCTATATCACCTTCAAAAGTGGTGCTCAAAGCGGTGTTTGCACGGGATGGATGATTGGCAAAGATACAGTAGCGACGGCGGGGCATTGCGTCCACTCGGGAGGAAGTACTGGAGAATGGTATCAAAATCATGTCGCTTATCCAGGACGGGATCGCCGTAGAGCGCCCTATGGGTCTTGTAAGGCGACGAGAACATGGTCGGTCAATGGATGGATTGAAGAGAGGAACCCAGAATACGACTACGGCGCTCTAAAGTTAAATTGCGATGTCGGCAACCGAACCGGTTGGTTTGGTTTTTATTGGCAAAGAGATTTTCTCAACGAACCGGTTGCCGTTCAGGGCTATCCTGGCGATAAACCATCGGGTACGCAATGGTTGGATGTTGACAAGAATCGTTGCAATTCGACTCGCAAGGTTTTCTACAAACTGGATACATTTGGCGGGATGAGCGGAGGACCGATATGGAACAGCACCGCCCATGATGGTGCATACGCAATGGGTATTCATACTAATGGTGCTCCAAGCTATGGATGCAACGGCACCTACAACAGCGGTGTGCGTATTACCGAAGGCGTCTTTGACAACCTTAAGGCTTGGATAGATTCAGCAAAATAGTGTTTCAGGATAGGACACCGCGACACCTTCTCACCTTGCGGACAGAGTGAGATAAGAACAATTTTGATGGGCGTATCGGGCCGCGATGCCTTGGTTTCCGCGCCCGGAAGCGGTGAGAACCTGATTTCTCCTCGATAGAGATTACTGCTATGGTGACATTACGTCCTGTTGATCGCTTTTTCCTATTTTTCGGGCTGATGCTGCTGGCCCATTCTGCTCTGACCCAAGTCACCCTGGACGGAACGCTTGGACCCGCCGGGCCGTTGTCTGGGCCAAACTACGCCATTCCCGCCGAAGTAGGCCAGCAGCACGGCGGGAATCTGTTTCACAGCTTTGGGCAGTTCTCGATTCATGCCGAGGAATCCGCGACCTTCAGCGGGCCAAATTCGGTGAGCAATATCATTGGCCGGGTGACGGGTGGGCAGGTGTCCACAATTGACGGGTTGCTGCGCTCGACTATTCCCGGCGCGAATCTGTATTTGCTGAATCCGGCGGGACTTCTGTTCGGGCCGAATGCCACGCTGGACGTGTCCGGGTCGTTCCACGCCAGCACGGCGGATTATTTGCGCTTGGGTGAGGGCGGGCGGTTTGAGGCGCTAACGCCCGGAAACAGTGTGTTGACGGTGGCCCCGGTGGAGGCGTTTGGCTTCCTGGGGGATGCGCCGGGACAACTGACGATTCAAGACAGCTTCTTGCGATTCCGAGAAGGGCAAACGCTATCGCTGATCGGCGGCGACCTCACGCTGCACAACACCACGTTGTACGCCCCAGCGGGACGGATCGACCTCGCGGCGGTCAGTTCGGCGGGAGACGTTCTGCCGACGGCAACCGGGCTGGAAGTGAACGGCGTTACTCAGCGGGGCGATCTGCACATAACCCGTGATCCCACAGCCGCATTGCCTGAAATCGACGGTCGGCCCGTGGAAGATGTGGACGCCAGCGGACGCGGCGGTGGCGCAATCGTGATTCGCGCAGGAAACATGCAGGCAGAAGGCGTTATGCTGTCCACGGACACGCGCGGCGATCAGCCTGGCGGCGGGATTGACATCGCCCTGACCGGTGATTTGACGATCACGCGCAGCGGCCAAATCCACTCCAACGCCTTCGGTTCGGGCAACGCTGGAAATGTGACGATCAGCGCCGATA
>JAGRHQ010000054.1:0-13722 GCA_020444905.1 Candidatus Competibacteraceae bacterium | reverse complement strand
ATCACCGGCATCAACAGCAGCGCCGGCCGTGACTCCAGCGGCGGCGCGGGCGGCTTGGTGAACGTGAACGTCGCTGGCGACCTGGTGCTGGTGAATGGCGGTCAAATCAGCTCCCGCTCCGGGGGCAAGGGTCCCGCCGGTAAAATCATGGTGCACACCGGGAATCTGCTGTTGGACGGCGAACTCAGCGTTATCTCCAGTAACGCCGGTGCGGATTCCAGCAGCGCCGGCGGTGTAGAGGCGACGGTGGACGATACCCTGACCCTGTTAAACGGCAGCAAGATCAGCGCCACTTCGTTTGGCGCCGGTCCCTCCGGGGACGTGACGGTCCACGCCGGTCGAGCGATTAACATTCTCGGAGTTTCCCTGACGCCGGAGGGTAGCGTCGCTCCTTCCGGTCTGTTCATCGACGCCCATGGGACCGGTCAAGCGGGTAACCTGACGGTCACCACATCTACTCTCTCCCTGGCTGACGGAGGGGTCATCGACGCCCGGTCCGAACACAGTTCCGGCGGGAATATCGGAGTCCATGCGGATCACACCCTGCTTCAGAGCGGCGGCAAGATCAGCGCCTCGGTTTACGGCGATCCGCAAACCCAAGGCGGCGATGTCATCATGAACGGCGACACGCTGGTGATCCTCGCCAGCCCAGGGCCGGCCAATACGCCGCCTACCGGCATTACCGCCAGAGCTACCCAAGGCCGGGGCGGCAACATCATCATCAATACGGACGTGTTTCTGCACAATGCCCCCAGCGTGGACGAGGTGCTGAATGCGTCTTCCGAAGTTCTGGGCAACGACGGCGCGGTCGAAGTGAACGCTCCAGATATCGATCTCAGCGGTAGCCTGACCAACCTCAAATCTGCCTATCTGGATGTCGCCCACCACGTCAACCCGCGCTGTTTTGTTGGCGACCGCGACGAACGCAGTCATTTCCTAATTCATGACCGGGGCGCGTTGCCCCCTGGGCCAGACGAGGCGATACCCGCGCCCGTCAGTCGTTGCCTTCCGGCGGAACCCCTGGCGCTGGCTTCGTCCGCAGCGGATGTTCCGACCGAGAGGCCATCCCCCGCCCCTGTTGCTCAACCACCCGCCGCCGTATTGGGTTTCAATAATCGGTGAAGCGATGACCATTGAAGGATACCGGCAACGCCTTACGCCTCATCGGACCTTTAAAAATGACCACGACTTACGACACGGATTTCTACGCCTGGACCCAACAGCAGGCGGAACTGCTCCGTCAAGGCGCGTTATCGGCGATTGATAGAGAGCATCTGGCGGAAGAGATTGAGAGTATGGGCAAGAGTGAACGGCGGGCGCTGGAAAGCTATTTAGCTGTCGTCATTATGCACTTGCTGAAATGGCAGTATCAGCCCCGACTGCGTAGCGGTAGCTGGCGACAGTCGATTCGCAATGGCCGCTATCGAATCGCACGGCTGTTGAAGGAAAACCCCAGCCTGAAACAGCGTGTCGTGGAAATTGTGCCAGATGAATACGGCATGGCCCGTGAAAACGCCGCTGACGAAACCGGCTTACCCTTGGCCACCTTCCCGGAAGCATGCCCGTTCACGGTAGAGCAGATCACCGGCGATTGGTGGCCAGAATAATTGATCGTTCCCACGCAGGAGCCTGGGAACGATCAGTATCGTGTACTGGCCATTTTCCCACCCATCCCCCAATCCACTGGAGAGTCACCCCCATGACCCCCCACAAGATCACCCTGGAAGAATACCACCAGATGGCGCCGATCTTCCCAGATGCTCGCCTGGAGTTGCTCGAAGGAGAATTATTCGATATGGCTCCCATCGGCACCGCCCATTTTTGGACTGTCGCCGAGTTAACCCGATTATTGACGCTGCACTTGGCAAAACGCGCCTTTATCGTCTGCCAAGGTCCATTATCCCTGCCCGATTCCGAACCGGAACCCGACATCATGGTGGTGCAACTGACCGATTACCGTCAACGTCTCCCGCAGCCCGCTGATGTGTTCTGGCTGATCGAAGTCGCCGATAGCTCGCTGAACTACGACCGCACCCGCAAACTACCGCTGTATGCTCGTAATGGCGTTCCCGAAGTCTGGCTGATCGACCTGAACGCCCGCATTGTCGAGGTGTATCGCCAACCGGCTGGAGATAGCTATCAAAATGTCACAACTGCCGATACTCTAACGCCACTGGCCTTCCCTGAACTCACTATTGCCCTGACCAACATCTTGCCCTGATACTCGCTGCATTCCCCTGGACTGGAGATTCATCTCATGCGGAGCCATCCTGTTTTTGACGACCCTCGCCCACTCCTGCACCGACTGGCCCAGGGTGCGATTTTCATCGGTATGACCCTGGCGTCGCTGACGATCCACGCCCAGGACATGAACTCACCCGATCAACGTCCCAGCAGCCGTCCCTTACCCGCCCCGGACTACACCCAACCCGCACCTGTCCTGCCTGACGCTTCGCCAACCCTGCCGGCTGCCGATCAACCCCTATCCACCCGCGAGCAGGTTTTTGTGCAGCGCATCGAACTCATCGGCAACACCGTATTTACCGATGAAGAACTTGCCGTTGTCACCGCGCCCTACGAAAACCGCACCATCACTGCCGAGGAGCTTCAGGAAGCGCGCCGTCAATTGACGGTGTACTACGTTGAGCGCGGGTATCTCAACTCCGGCGCCGTGATCCCTGACCAGCGGGTCGAAGATGGCGTGGTGCGCATCGAGATCATTGAAGGCCGGTTGGCCGAACTCGAAATCACCGGCAACACCCATTTAAAGGCCGGCTATCTTCAGGACCGGGTGCGCCCCGACGCCGAAGAACCCCTGAATATCCAGAAATTGCAGGAACGGTTGCAAATCTTGCAGCAGAATCCGCTGATCAAACAAATCCAGGCGGAACTGGCGCCGGGCGTACAGCCGGGCGAGGGAAAGTTGCGACTGGGCATCCGCGAAACCCGTCCCTACGAAATCGGCCTGGCAGTCGCTAACAATAATCCGCCCAGCGTCGGCGCGACTCGCGCCTACCTCTACGGACTGGACCGCAACCTCAGCGGGATCGGCGATACCCTAGGTCTGACTTACGGCCACAGCCTGGAAAGCAGCGATACCTCCGACTGGCGGGCGTTCTACGCCCGGCCATTAAACGCGCAAGACACCACCGTCCAAGTGTGGGCCGAACGTAATAAAACCTCCGTCATCGAAGATCGCTTCGATACCCTGGACATCAGAAGCGAATTAGAGGGTTACGGCATCGCCCTCACGCATCCCCTCTACCGGACGCCGCAACAAACCTTCTCCCTGGGTCTGAATCTGGAACGGCGGCACAGCGAATCCTACTGGTTCAATGGACCCTATTCCTTTGCGCCCGGCGAGATCGACGGCAGGGCGACGATCAGCGTTGCGCGGTTCGTTCAGGAATGGCTGGATCGAGGCGTTGATCAGGTGGTTGCCGCACGGTCCACCCTCAGCTTCGGTCTCGACGCCTTCGGCGCTACGGTCAGCAGTTTTGAACCGGATGGCGAGTTCATCAGCTGGCTCGGCCAATTCCAGTACGCAAGGCGTTTCGGGGAACAAGATTATCAATTGATTTTCAAGAGTATTGCCCAAGTAACCAACAACGCCCTGTTACCGATGGAAAAATGCGCGTTGGGCGGCATGGACACCGTGCGCGGCTATCCTGAAAACACCCTGGTGCGCGACCGCTGTTTTGTCGCCTCGCTGGAATTCCGGGCGCCGGTGTACCTTCTGCCATTACCGGGCGTCAGTCGCGGCCCCAACGAGGGTCAGGTGCAAGTGGCGGTATTCACGGATTACGGCTACGCCAGCAACAAGGGAGCATTCGACTTTTCACCGAACTCCATCTCCAGCGCTGGTCTGGGATTGCGCTGGGACGCCAGCGACAAGGTTAAGGCCGCTGTGTACTGGGGCTATCCTTTCAAGGAGGTGGACACGGGGGAAGAAGCCTGGACCGGGTCACGGGTTAATTTCTTTGTGCAAGCGGCTTATTAACATGAGCTGGATACGGATTCCCCATGGATCTTTATAGTTGGAGATTACCGATGATTTACTCCAAATTCCTATCCTTAAGGACGCTGCGCACGGGTCATCTCGCTGGTCTGCTCCTGTTCCTGCTGATCGCCGCGCCCACAGCTTTTTCCGAAACGTCGAACCTTGCCGAACCGGCGACGACTGCCGCTACGGAGGCCGCCCGCTGTGGCCAATTCGATCAGGCCGCGCAACATTGGCAAACCGCCAGCGCCGCCTATGCCCAGGCCGATGATATCGCTGGACAACTCGATGCTTTGCTGCAACTGGCGGATGCCCAGCAGGCGCTCGGCCATGTCCGTGATGCACTGATCACGCTGCGTAAAGCGCAAGCGCTGGCGGAACAACTCGATGATCCGGTACGCCAGGCGGCGGTGCTGGGCGCACAGGGTAAAGCGGAATGGCTGAGCGGTTCGCCCGACAAGGCGCGCCGCTCCCTGGATCGCGGCATCGCCCTGGCCCGGCAAGCCAATGCCTCGTCCGTCGAAGCCGCCAATCTGAATCATCTGGGTAACCTGCTGGCTGATCAAGATAAATTCGCCGACGCGCATGTTGCCTATCAGGACAGTCTCAACCGGACTCGTCAAGCCGGGGATGAGGCGCTGCGGGTCACCGTGTTGCTCAATGACGCCCGTCTGGCCCAGCGCACCGGCGACCATCGCCGCGCTGAAACGCAATTCACCGAAGCCGCCCGCGCGCTTCAAACCGTGTCCGACAGTCATGACAAGGCGTTTCAACTGCTGACCCTGGGGCAACTGCGCCACGACCAACCGAACGCCAGCGCTGCCCAGCGTCAGCAAGCCGATCAGGATTTCATAGCGGCTGCAAAGATCGCCCGTTCCCTGAACGACTCGCGCACCTTGTCTTACGCTCTCGGTTACCAGGCGCAATTGCGGCAGGACGCCGGTCAGGCGCGCGAGGCGCTGTCCTTGTACCGGCAGGCCGTGTTCATCGCCCAGCAAATCGATGCGCCGGAGCTACTCTACCGCTGGCAATGGCAAATCGGTCGCTTGCTCCACACCCAGGGTAATGAAAACGGCGCAATTCTGGCTTATCAACAGGCTGTCGCCAATTTGCAACGCATCCGTCCGGACTTCACGGCGCGCCACGCTGGCTCCAGCAGTTCCTTCCGCGTCCAGGTGGGCGACGCCTACCTCGAATTGGCCGACCTGCTCTTGCAACGCGCCACTCACCAAGCAGATCGGATGGCCCGTCAAGCAGACTTACTGGCCGCTCGCGATACCATGGAGGAACTGAAAACCGCCGAAGTCAAAGACTATTTTGAGGATGATTGCGTGTCTGCCCTGCAATCGCGCACCGTCGCCCTCGATCGTCCGCCACCCCATACCGCGATCCTCTACCCTATCCTGCTGCCCGATCGCCTGGCGTTGCTGCTGCAAACCCAACAGGGCATCGAACAAATGGTTGTACCCATCGACCGCGAAACATTCACTGGCGTCGTGCGCGAATTTCGCCACTATCTGGAAAAACGCACGACGCGTGAATATCTTCCGCTGGCGCAACGTCTGTATGGCTGGCTGATGCAACCCCTGCAAGCCGAACTGACAGCGCAGAACATTGATACCCTGGTGATCGCGCCCGATGGGCCACTGCGAACAATTCCACTGGCGGCCCTGTATGATGGTCAGAACTTTCTGATTAGCCGTTATGCAATCGCCACTACGCCCGGTCTAACCCTGACCGATTTTCGCCCGTTCCGCCGTCAGGCGATTCAACCGCTGCTCAACGGGTTGACTGAACCGGTGCAGGGCTTCCCGGCGCTGGAGCATGTTCAAAAGGAACTGACGAATATTCACGATGCCTATGGCGGTCTGGTGCTGGAGAATGAGGATTTTCGCCTGGCGCGCGTCCAGCAGGAATTGCGTCAAACCCCGTATTCCATCGTCCATATTGCTTCGCATGGGCAATTTGCCAGTGACGTTCGCGATACCTTCCTGCTGACCTTTGACGACAAACTGACCATGGATCGTCTGGAGCGCTTTATTAACCTGAGCCAGTACCGTGAACAGCCGGTCGAATTGCTCACGCTAAGCGCCTGTCAAACTGCCGCCGGCGATGACCGCGCCGCCCTGGGGCTGGCCGGCATCGCAGTCAAGGCCGGCGCGCGCAGTGCGCTGGCGACGTTGTGGTTCATCAACGATCAGGCGTCGTCGCAGCTGGTGGCGGATTTTTATCGGCAACTGCAAAATCCTGATCTCTCGAAAGCGCAAGCGTTACAGCAAGCGCAACTGGCTTTGATTAACGACCCCCGCTATCGCCATCCAGGCTACTGGGCGCCCTTTCTGTTGATTGGCAACTGGTTGTGAAGTAGTAATTATTTGGGAAACATGAGGAAACCACCGTAATGAATATCTCCGCCAGGAAACTGAGCATGGCGCTGGCCATGACCCTTTCAATGACCGCGTTGCAAGGCATTGCTGAAGAGCAATCCTCGACGTCAACCACCACTACAAGCACACCCGTTTATCGCCCGCCCTTGCGCGGCGCGCCCGCTACCCGGGTCGGCGGGGCCAGTCGGGGCGCGCCGGACGCTGAACTGGTGCTTAGCGTCATTGCGCCCGAAAGTACGGGCCTGACCAGTCGGGCGCAACCGACTCTGTACTGGTATACCTCCAAGGCGCTGTCCAGGCCAATGGAATTTACCCTTAACGATGAACAATCGATCAAGCCCTTGGTGGATATGAAGGTTCCCGTCGCGCAACCCGGCATCCACGCTCTTAAATTGAATTACGCATTGAAACCCGAAGTGGAGTATCAATGGACCATCGCCGCCGTGGCTGATCCCAACCAGCGCGCCAGCGACACCATTGCTGGCGGCACGATCAAATACGTCCAGCTTCCGGCAGCCCTCGCCGCTCAGATCAAGAGCGCTACTCCACAACAGCAACCGTTTCTCTACGCCCAAGAAGGCTTTTGGTATGACGCGCTAACCACATTGTCCGAACAAATTGACGCCCAGCCATCGAATCACAATGTGCGAGAACAGCGGGCGGCCCTGCTCGAACAGGTGGGCCTCAAGAGCGCTGCTGAATATGATCGGAGCGCGCAACCTTGAACATCCCTTCCCCCCTTTGAATGAAGAGGAAGAGGGGCCGGGGGAAATTCGCACAGGTGATAGAACCAAAATCCCTCCTCACCCCTCTTTTTTTCCATGCTCATTTATGACGCTTGCTTGATAAGCATGGACAAAGCCTCAATAAAATTGCCATTAAAAACGTAAGAGAAGATGACGCAGACTATCATTAATTGAAAAATTCATTGAAAAATAAAAGCTTTTAGCATAATTATTAACCTCGGTTCCTTGCCTGCGGGTAAGGCCAATAAGCAGACAATTCAAGCGAGGTATTTCCTCATGAGCGCATTAGAGACGGCTGCCCACCCCGAACGACTCTGCCGAGTCGCTATTGATCCACTGAGCCGGGTTGAAGGACACGGCAAGGTCACGCTGCTGGCCGATCGCGATCACCACATCCGCCAAGCGCGCTTGCATATCGTTGAGTTCCGTGGTTTCGAGAAATTCATCCAGGGGCGACCCTACTGGGAAGTGCCGGTAGCCGTACAGCGCCTGTGTGGAATTTGCCCGGTCAGCCACAACCTGGCGGCTGCCAAAGCCGTCGATCAATTGGTTGGCGCGCACCAGATTCCTCCGACCGCTGAAAAAATCCGCCGGTTAATGCACTATGGCCAGACCCTGCAATCCCACGCTGTGCATTTCTTCCATCTCGCCTCGCCGGATTTTCTGTTCGACTTCGACAATCCCGTCGCCCAGCGCAACATCGGCGGGGTGATGGCTGACTATCCTGATGTCGCCCGCCAAGGGGTGCAGTTGCGCAAGTACGGCCAGGAAGTCATTCGCATCACCGCCGGCAAGCGGGTGCATGGCACAGGCACGGTGCCTGGAGGGGTCAACAAAGCGCTGACCTTGCAGGAGCGCAATTATCTGCTGAAGGACCTGGAGCTGATGACTCAGTGGGGGCGCAATATTCTCAAACTGATGAAAAACGCCTATGCAACAAATCCGGGTTATTTCACCCACTTTGCCGCCATTCAGTCGAACTATCTCAGCCTGATTCGCCCTGACGGGGCGCTGGACCTGTATCATGGCGGATTGCGCGCCAAGAGCGATCAAGGCAATCTGTTGTTCGATCACCTGGATTACCGGCGCTATTCCCAGGTCATTCGCGAACAGGTCAAGTCCTGGAGCTACATGAAATTCCCCTTCATCAATTCCCTAGGGCCAGACAAGGGTTGGTATCGGGTCGGACCGCTGGCGCGCATTAACAATTGCGATTTCATTCCTACGCCGGTCGCCGAAGAAGAACGTCACGAATTCATGGCGCTGAACAACGGTCAACCGATTCATGCGACGCTGGCGTACCACTGGGCGCGCATGATTGAGTTGCTGTACGCGACCGAAGCCATTCGTGAATTGCTGCTCGACCCGGATATTTTCGGCGATGATCTGGTGGCTCGTGGCGAAATGACCCAGGAAGGCGTTGGCGTCATCGAAGCGCCGCGCGGCACGCTGTTCCATCATTACCGGATCAACGAGGATGGATTGATCGAAAAGGCCAACCTGATCGTGTCCACGACGAATAATAATCAGGCGATGAACGAGTCAATTCGCCAAGTGGCCGAGAACTATCTGGACGGCAAGGAACTGACCGAGCCGTTGTTAAACCAGATCGAGGTTGCGGTGCGGGCCTACGATCCCTGCCTATCCTGCGCTACCCACGCTCTCGGGAAAATGCCCCTGCATGTGGAACTGGTTGACGATGCAGGCGAGGTCGTGGATCGATTAGTGCGGGATGCCGATGGCGCAATTCATTCCCAGCGAAACAGCCGCGCGCCTAGCGCCATGAACCCCACACTCATCACGGTCAGCGCCAGCAGGTGACCAAAAACATCGGCCATCCCGGCGCCATCCAGTATGATGGCCCGGGCGGCGTCGATAATATGTGTCAGCGGCGCCAGTTGCGCGCACTGTTGCAGAAAGGGATGGACTCCTTCCAGCGAAAACCACACCCCGGATAGAAAAGTCATCGGCCAACTGAGCAGGTTTAACAACCCTGCGGCCAATTCTTCGCTGGTAGTGCGCGCCGCAACGATCAGCCCCAGACTGATCAGGCTGATTGCTCCAACCGCGAACACGATGAACAGATCGAGATACGAACCGTGCATGGGAAAGCCAATAAACCCATCAGTCCCGACGAACACAATGGTCGTTGTCGTCAGGGTCAGCCCGAGTCTTGATATGACTTGGGCTGTCAAAAATTCCAGCGGCGTTAGCGGTGTCGCTTTCAACCGCTTGAGCATCCCGTTTTTGCGGTAGCGCACGATCACATAACCGACGCCGAACAGGCAACCAAACATCATGTTCATGGCCAGCACGCCAGGCATCACCCAGTCCACATAGCGGATGCCGCGACCACTGACCGTCTGCTTGCTGAAAACGGGATCTGCCGCAACGTCCGCTCCGCGCAGCACCCGTTCCAATACATAGCCCTTGGGCGCTTGGTCGTTAATCCAGTAGCGTCGCCCAGCAGGATCGATCAGCATGTCAAGTTGATGACGCTCGACTTTCCGCAAGGCAACCGGCAGCTCATGGATTGGAATGAAATCAATATAGCGTGTGCTGAAAAAGGCGCTATCCCGACCGACGCCAGCGTCGCCCAGCACCCCCACTTTATAAAGATCCAAACCTGGCCCGGAAAAAGCGAACGCAAAACCGGCGATCAGAGACACGGGGAACAGCAGATTCCAGGTCAGCGTTGAGCGGTCGCGCAGGAATTCGCGGTTACGGCAGATCAGCACTGCCCAGAACCGTCGCCAGTTCATGAGCGCAGTTCCCTGCCGGTCAATTCCAGGAACAGATCTTCCAGGGTGCGTGGACGAATTTGCAGCCGCGCCAGGGAGATATTCCGCGCCAGGAGTTCTTCAATCGCAGCGTTGACATCGCGGGTGAGGATTTCCACAGCGTCCCGGCCCTGGATCACGGTATGTGCGGATAACGGCGCCGGGTTAGCAAAATCGGCCAACGGCAATTGCAAGACGACATCGTCGAAATGCGCCGCTAATAATGCCTGGGGCGTTCCTTGGGCGATGATGCGCCCATGATCCATGATGGCGATTTCATCACACAGATGATAAGCCTCTTCCATATAATGAGTAGTGAGGAGAACGGTCTTGCCACGCGCCTTGATGCGATGAATCAGCTCCCAGAAATTGCGCCGGGCCTGGGGGTCCAGACCGGTCGTCGGCTCGTCCAGAAACAGCAGATCCGGATCGTTGACCAGGGCGATGGCCAACAACAGCCGCTGGCGCTGGCCACCGGACAGTTTGCGCGTGTCACGATCAAGAAATTCGCCCAGGGCGCAGGTTTCGGTCAATTCCGCAATGGGCAAAGAACGAGGATAGAACTGACTGAACATCCACAAGTTTTCACGTCCGGTGACATGATCCTGCAAGGCGGTGGACTGGAACATAATGCCGATGTCCTGGCGAAAGCGCGGCCCCAGAGGCTCCCCTCGATAATGGATTATGCCGCTAGTCGGCGTCTGGATGCCTTCCAGCATTTCAACAGTGGTGGTCTTGCCGGCTCCGTTGGGTCCTAGTAGGCCAAAGCAGCAACCGGATGAAATAGCCAAATCAATGCCATCCACCGCCTGGACGCCGCGAAAATGTTTGACCAGGCGATGGGTTTCCAGCAGGATGGTCATGGAGGCAGAAGTCTGAAAGCGGGGAGCGGAGAGCGGGAAGCAGCCGATTAATCGCCACTTAACACCCACTACTCGCTACTCGCTACTCGTTACTTTCCCCAGTCTCTGAACCACTGTCGTCATCATCTTTATCCTCGACGGTCACTTTCACTTCGGGTTCGCTGCTGGTGTCAAATACATGACTCGCATGAACCGTCGGCCGACTGGGCACCCAGTTCTCACGCCGCTGCAGGTGGTACGCCAACCCGGTGCCTGCCGGGATTAGTCGACCGACAATCACATTTTCCTTCAATCCACGCAGATCATCGCGCAAGCCACGCACCGCTGCTTCGGTAAGGACGCGGGTGGTTTCCTGGAACGAAGCTGCGGAAATAAACGATTCAGTAGCCAGTGAGGCTTTAGTGATGCCGAGTAGAATCGGCTGATAACGCACGGGCTGACGGCCCTCGGCTTGCGCCCGGTCGTTTTCCTCCAGCACCCGGGGGCGCTCGACCTGCTCGCCCTTGATGAAGGAAGTGTCCCCTGAATCGATGATTTCCACTTTGCGCAGCATTTGGCGAACAATGACTTCGATATGCTTGTCGTTGATCTTGACGCCTTGCACCCGGTACACATCCTGAATTTCCTTGGTCAGGTAGGCAGCCAGTTCCTGCACACCTAACAAACGCAGGATATCATGCGGATTCGGTTCGCCGTCAGCGATCATTTCGCCCTGTTCGACGTATTCGCCATCAAACACATTGACTTGCCGCCACTTTGGAAATAATTCATTAAAAAGTTCTTCGCCGCCCTTACCGCGGATTATTAAACGCTGTTTACCCTTGGTTTCCTTACCGAATTCGATAATGCCGGATTTCTCCGCCAGAATCGCCGGTTCCTTGGGCTTGCGCGCCTCAAACAGATCGGCGACGCGGGGCAGACCGCCGGTAATGTCGCGGGTCTTGGAAGATTCCTGCGGAATACGGGCGACGACATCGCCGATGGCCACTTCGTCACCATCCGCCAAATTAACAATAGCGCCAGCAGGCAAGGGATATTGCGCCAGGGTACTGGTGCCCGGGATGAAGAGATCGTTGCCATATTCATCCAGTAACCGCACCATTGGCCGTTTGTCCTTGCCCAAAGCGCCGCGCTGCTTGGGATCCATGATCACCAGGCTGGAAAGCCCAGTCATTTCGTCGGCATGCCGCTGGACAGTGATTCCTTCTTCGAACTCGGCGAAACGGACGAAGCCAGCGACCTCGGTCACGATCGGATGGGTGTAGGGATCCCAGCGGGCGATCACCTGGCCCGCATCAACCGTGCTGGCGTCCTCAGCGGACAGTTCCGCGCCATACGGGACTTTATATCGCTCACGCTCGCGACCGTGTTCATCAGCCAGGGTAATTTCGCCCGAACGGGAAACAGCGATTAAATGGCCATCCTGGCGACGCACCACCTTCATGTTATGTAACCGCACAACCCCGCCAAACTTGGCCTGGACACTGTTGACGACCGTGGTTCGGGACGCCGCGCCGCCGATATGGAAGGTGCGCATGGTCAACTGAGTGCCGGGTTCGCCGATGGATTGAGCAGCAATGACGCCCACCGCCTCGCCGCTGTTGACCCGGTGGCCGCGCGCCAGGTCCCGACCATAACAGGCGGAACACACGCCATAACGGGTTTGGCAGGTAATCGCCGAGCGCACCATGATGCGGTCAATACCCCATTGATCCAGTTTCTCGACCCATTTCTCGTCCAGCAGCGTACCGGCGGGAATAGCGATTTCCTCACTGCCTGGAAGAAACACATCCTGCGCCACAGTCCGTCCCAACACCCGGTCATGCAAGGGTTCCTTGACATCGCCTTCCTCGATGACAGGCACCATCCAGATCCCCTGATCCGCGCCACAGTCGGGTTCGGTAACCACCAAATCCTGCGCGACATCCACCAAACGCCGGGTCAGATAGCCGGAGTTAGCGGTTTTGAGCGCCGTATCCGCCAAGCCTTTGCGCGCGCCGTGCGTGGAAATAAAGTACTCCAGAACGCTGAGGCCTTCGCGGAAATTGGCTTTGATCGGTGTTTCGATGATCTCGCCCGATGGTTTGGCCATCAGTCCGCGCATCCCGGCCAATTGACGAATCTGCGCCGCCGAGCCGCGGGCACCGGAATCGGCCATCATAAACACTGCGTTGAACGAATCCTGCTCTTCAATTTTTCCTTCTCGGTTAGTGACTTGCTCAACCCGCAGGTTCTTCATCATTTCATTGGCGACCTGGTCATTGGTACGCGACCAGATATCCACCACTTTGTTATGCAGCTCGCCCTTGGTCACCAACCCATCTTTATACTGGTTATTGACTTCCTTAACAGTTTTCTCAGCCTCTTCCAACAAGCGGTTTTTTTCCGTGGGAATCTTGAAATCTTCGAAGCCGATCGAGGAGCCTGAACGGGTCGCGTAATAAAAACCGGTGTACATCAACTGGTCCGCGAAAATCACCGTATCCTTGAGACCCAGACGGCGATAGCATTCGTTGATCAGCCGGGAAACCTCTTTCTTCTTAAGGGTTTTATTGACCAGATCAAACGGCAGGCCCTTTGGCATGATATCCGACAGCAAGGCGCGGCCTACAGTGGTCTTTACCCGTTGCCAAACCGTATGGAGTTGGCCCTTCTCATCGATTTCTTCCCGTGGTAAACGCACCTCGATGCGGGCATGAAGGTTAATGCGCTGGTTTGGATCAGGATTTTCATAGGCGCGATGCACCTCCTGGAGATCAGTGAACACCATGCCTTCACCCTGAACATTGATCCGCTCCCGGGTCAGATAGTACAAACCTAACACCACATCCTGCGAAGGTACGATAATCGGATCGCCATTCGCTGGGCTAAGGATGTTGTTGGTCGACATCATCAGCGCTCGCCCTTCGAGTTGCGCCTCGATGGACAACGGGACATGCACCGCCA
>JAGRHQ010000053.1 GCA_020444905.1 Candidatus Competibacteraceae bacterium | reverse complement strand
CGTCCACGCAATGGCCCGGGTAACCGAGAGCCTGGAGACGCTGGTCGAACCGCGGGACTGGGTGGTGTTTCAAACCCTCCCCGTGGCGACGATGGCGGTTTGGCTGATCGCCACGGCCGGGCGGGTCCAATTACGCAAGTACCGCAAGCATCCGCGCGGACCCAAGAAGCCGCCCGTGAAGCGGACCCACGATCCCCGCCGACCTCATGTGTCCGTCGCCCGCCTGCTGGCGCAGCGCCAGCAGGCCGTCTGAGCCGCAACCCCTTGAAAGATCAAGGCCACATTCAAAGCCCTGATGCTTAAGGACCTGGGTCTCAGCCGTGTGGATGCCCTCCAGGAAGGCCACAAACCGTTCTGGCGACCGTGAACACCACGCTCTTTTCATCGATACCCTCAGAAGGAAATAGGTATGTCCGATCTGACCCTGGTCATTGGCAATAAAAACTACTCCTCTTGGTCTTTGCGTCCCTGGCTCCTGCTGAAGCATTTAGCGGTCGATTTTCAGGAGATTGCGGTGCCTCTGGACGCTCCGGATGCCGCTGCGCACATCGCCCGCTATTCCCCGTCAGGCCGGGTGCCGGTCTTATTGGACGGGGATCGGGTCATTTGGGAATCCCTGGCCATTGGCGAGGCGCTGGCCGAGCGTTATCCGAACGTCTGGCCGGCGGACGCCGGGCGCCGGGCGCTGGCCCGTGCGGCGGCCAGCGAGATGCATGCGGGATTTGCGGCGCTGCGGGAAGAGTTGCCCTTTAACTGTCGCGCCCGGCGTTCGGGGGTGTTCCCGTCCGCGGCGGCGCAGGCGGACATTACGCGCATCGTCGCCCTGTGGGCCACCTGCCGGCAGACGGTCCAGGCGGGTGAAGGCTCGTGGCTTTTCGGTCCCTTTACGTTGGCGGACGCGATGTTCGCCCCAGTCGCCCTGCGTTTTTACACCTATGGGATCGCGTTGCCCGAAGCCGCCCAGGCGTATGTCGATACCGTGCGCCAGGATCGTTTCATCCAAGCGTGGATTCAGGCCGCGCGCCAGGAAACCGCCGTGATCCCTGCGGAGGACCGCGGCGAGCCAGTCGATCCAGCGACCGCTTGACGGCGGCGTGATGGCCCGCAAGCCGCGGTCCGTCAGTGCGAGGCGCACTCGACGCCATCCCTCCCGGGGGCGCGATGCCTGGCGGGTCATCGCCTTGCTGTTCACGGTGGCCTTGGGACTGGCCGGCTGCTCCCCGGTAGCGGTGCTGAACGGCTTAACCGCGGACACGGGCTACGTCCAATATCCAGCGTTGCCTTATGCGAACGGTCCGCGTCATGCCCTGGACCTGTATCAGCCGCTGGGGCGTAGCACACCGACGCCGGTCGTGGTGTTTTTCTATGGCGGGAGCTGGCGCAGCGGCGAACGCGCCGAGTATCGCTTTGCCGCCGCCGCGCTGGCGCAACAGGGGCTGTTGGTGATCGTCCCGGATTATCGCGTGTACCCGGAAGTCGCCTATCCGGCATTTTTACAGGATGCGGCGCGCGCCGTCGCCTGGACGTTCCAGAAGGCCGCCCATTATGGGGGCGATCCGGGTCAGATCTATGTGATGGGCCATAGCGCCGGCGCATATATTGCCGCCATGCTGGCCTATGATCCGCGTTGGTTGGGGGCGGAACGGCAGAGGCCCGAGCGACTGGCCGGCTTCATTGGCCTGGCCGGCCCGTATGCGTTCCTGCCGATTGAGGACCCCGACATTCAACCGATTTTTCACTGGCCGGAGACCACGCCGGAAACGCAGCCCCTGACGCAGGTCACCGCCCGCGCACCTCGGACGTTGCTGATCAGCGCCGCCCACGATACGGTGGTGAACCCGGAACGCAACAGCGTCGCTCTGGCCGATGCCTTGCAGCGCAAGGGCGTTGCCGTCACGCTGAAACGCTATGACACCCTCAACCACGCGACGATCGTGGGCGCGCTGGCCTGGCCGCTGCGTGGGCTGGCACCGGTGTTGGACGACATCACGGCGTTTATCGCCGCCGCACCGTGAAAGGAAGCGCCGATGTCCGCGCCGGAACCGCCCCGCCAGGAATCGCCCACTCCACCCGAACCGCCGGTTGAGGGTTCGGGTTGTGGGCGTGGCGGCGAGGGGTGCGTCGGGGTGTCATGATCAAACGGCGCAGCGCTTCGAGGCGGACCGGGCGCAAGAGCGGGAGCGGCAGAATGGCGTGGACCGCCATGAAGCGCGTGGCGTGGACCACTCCTCATGACCCAATCATCGGTTCAGGGGAGATCAAAACCTTGCTCATCCTCGACCAGGCTAGCTTGTTCAAATAACACCGGCCCCAGTTCCGACACCACCGCCCCCGTGCAAGGAAGATGTGCGATCGATTCACCGTTTTTCTCAACCACCACCCCGGCTTTCTCACTCCAACCCTTGCCGATGGCGGTATACACCACATAGACATACGCGCCCTTGGTAAATCGCAAGTACGCGCCGCCGCCGCCGGAAAACATCAGCGTTCCCGCCGTGACGTCGGTATGAGGCGGCTGTGGATCTTCGGGCCAGACGAGTTCGGGCGCTCCCGGTGGACCGAAACGGTATTGCAAAGCACCCTCGGTCGGCGAGAGATCGGCAGAAGCACAGACCGCCACGGCCTTTTTGCCAGTGGTGCAGGCAAACAGAACGGCTTCATCGGCAGCGCAAGGGGTTTCCAACCCCCACGCCGGGCCAGAAACCAGTGCAAGCGTTAGAATCAGCAGGGAACGCATAGGAAATCTCCTGAGGGATTGACCCCGCGAGGACCAGGTCCGGCGGGGTCGCCTATTGAGCAACGAGGGTCGTTGCAAACCGTGCGCGAATTGTCTCCACCCGTTCGCGTCGGCGATCTGGCTGACGTTCATCTGGCCGCCCAGGATGAGGTCGGCCAAGTCGCGCAACCGCTCGGGTAGCCGCTTGACAGCGCCGGGGTCTGGCGGGGATCGATATGGTAGCCAGCGGGATCTTCCATTGGGCAATCCTTCAGGTTAAGGTTTAGCTGGGCCAGGGCAGCGGGTTTGCTTCGCCCACCCGTTTGATGAAAGTTTCGATTTCGCTTTCCAGTTCAGCCCGCGCCTGGAGGCCCTGAATCCAGCGTTCGGGAATGGCCGGGAAACCCAAGCCCGCCCCCAGGATCGCCCCCAGCACCGCACCGCGATGGCTATTATCGCCGCCGGCGTTGGCGTTGGCGATCAACGCCGCTTCGATGTCGTCGGTGTAGCGCGCCGCCAGATACAGAACGGCAGGGAACGACTGATCAATAGAGCAGGCGGGACTGAGCATTTTTCCGATCACATCGAGATCGGATGACCGGTTCCGCAGGCTGCGTTCAACCACCGCCGTCGCCGGAAAACCCAGCCGTTCGGCAGTGGCGCAGGCCAGTGGCCCCAGCCGGTCCACGGGTTCCTGGAGCACGCGCATCAGCAGGTCACCCAAGGCCACGGCGTAGCGTTCCAGCGTCGCCGAGCGATGGGTTAAGCGCAGATGGGTGAGCAACGCGGTGACCGCTGCCGCGTCGCCTTGCCCCAGGGTGGTGAAGATCACCGGCGGCAACCCGACCAGCCCACCGATTGAGGCCGTGTCATGACCTTCCGCCCCCGCGCAGCGTTCCGGCGGAATGCCTTGGGCGTAGCGGGCGAAGAAATCCCGATGGTAGGATTCGGCGTAGGTGTCGTTGTGGCTGTCCGGAGTGGTCATAAAGGCGATGTAGTCGCGCAGGAAGTCCGCCGGCGCGTAATGACCTGCGGCGTTGATGGCGCGGATGAGCACCCGGACACACAGCAGGTTCAGGGTGTTGTCGCCAGCGCGCAACCCGTGATGGTAGTGCCGGTGAGGCCGGCCCCAGAACGCCTTCTTGCCTTTGAGGATGACGCCGCCGACGATATCGCCGGTCTGATCGCCGCGTCCGGCCCGCCCGGTGCTGGCTCGGGTCATGATCGAGTTCGGGTGATGTTCCTTCGGCGCCTGGTAATCGCGGATCGTGCCGTAATCGCGTTGCAGGGCCGCGATGTCGTAGTACCAGTGCGCCGGCATGGCCAGGGCGCCGACGACGAACATTCCCCAAAACGCGCCCCGGAGGCGATCAGCAAGTGTTAAGGAAGACAGGGTTTGGCCTCATCATGCGCTCGTTCACCCGAGCGGTGGTTCTCCCGTGTAAAATAGGATTACGCTCCAGTCGTATTGACGGGCGTAAGCGGGGCAATGTTCACCCCGGTGGGAGACGAAGCATGGAATCCTTATCCGTTGCGGGTATTCTGGCTTGGCCACACCAAAACCTGGCGATGCAGGTCGGTATCGGCGTCCTGAAAAAGTCGATAAATGTGCAGGCGCAAAGCGCCTTGTTCCTTGCCGAGCGCATCAAGCAACTTGCCGGCTGAAGTGGGCGTGACGGAATTTTCGGCGAGTCCGGCTGATAACCCCTTCTACACGATACACTGTAACCTGGGTTTAAGACTGAGGGCGAGGCTCATGAGGCGGGCGCGAAGGTTCGCAGGCAGAAAAAAACGCGGTTACCGGGTTATGGGTAGATAATAGGGAAGATCACTTATGATGATTACAGGGTCTTCACCCAAACTCCCCTTATCAGGTATCACATGATGCCGGTTAACTGGCAGGAACCATGCGCCGTTGCCAAGCAGCAGTGCCACAGTCTTTCCAAAAGAAATCAAGTGGTAATCCGCGTACATGGCCAACCATGCGAAGTTCCGTTTCTAGAACTGCTGGTAGCTGTTGAGCAGACGGTTTCTACCTCGAAACCATCGTTTCCGCACCCCGATCCATCCTCGTCAGGTCGTTTTTCATGAGTGATTCGCGTCCCGGCAGCGAACTGTTCATCGTCGATAACAGCGATTCCGACTGGAAGGTCCGCGACTATCTGGCGGAGTGGTGCGATCTCTCCAAGTCCATCGACATCGCCACTGGCTATTTCGAGATCGGCGCGCTGCTGGCATTGCGGGAGAAATGGCAAGCCGTCGAGCGGATTCGGATTCTGATGGGTGACGAGGTGTCGCTGCGTACCAAGCGCGCCTTCACCACCGGGCTAAGTAAAATCAGCCAGCGCCTGGACGCCAGCCTCGAAAGGGAAAAGGTCCAAAACGACTTCCTGCAAGGGGTACCGGCCATTGTCGCAGCGATCCACGCCGGCAAAATTCAGTGTCGCGTCTACCGCAAGGACAAGTTCCACGCCAAAGCCTATCTCACCCACGCCCGCGCCGCCGTGGTGGGTTCGTTCGGGCTGGTCGGGTCATCCAATTTCACTGGGCCAGGCTTGAGCGACAATGTGGAATTGAACGTGCAGGTGCGCGGCCCGGAGGTGGGGCTGTTGCAGGTATGGTACGAGCAGCACTGGGAGGCCGCCGAAGACATCACGCCCGACATCCTGCGCACTCTGGAACGCCATACCGATCCGCACCCGCCGTTCGTAATCTGGTTCAAGGCGCTGGACGAATATTTTCGCGGCCAGGCGTTAACGCCGGACCTGTGGGACCAACAGGCATCCCAGATGTTTGGGGTACTCGACCGGTACCAGCAGGATGCCTACCGCAACTTGTTGCTGATCGCCCGGCACTATCGTGGCGCATTCTTGTGCGACGGCGTCGGCCTGGGCAAGACCTTCGTCGGGCTGATGCTGCTGGAACGGATGGTGGTCCATGAGGGCAAGCGGGTGGTGCTGTTCGCCCCCAAGGCGGCTCGGGAAGATGTGTGGGAGCCGGCCATCGACCATTACCTGCCTCACCTGAACAGCGGCTTCGTCAGTTTCGTGCTCTACAACCACACCGACTTGCAGCGCCAGGGCAAGTGGCCGCGTGATCTGGCCTTGACCTTGCGCGATGCCGATGTGGTGATCATCGACGAGGCGCACCACTTCCGTAATCCGGGCGTCAAGGGCGAAGGCCTGAAGGAACCCTCCCGCTACCGCAAGCTGCAAGGTTACCTGCACGAGGCCAGCGCCCGGTCGAAGCAACTGTTCCTGCTGACCGCGACCCCGGTGAACAACTCGGTGCACGACTTTCGCCGCATGATCGAACTGTTCACCCATAACGACGAGCGCTATTTCGCGCAACGGCTCGGCATTCACAGCCTGCCGCGCTATTTCAACGACCTGGAAAAACGGGTTCTCGGCAAGCTGCCGGTATCGCAACAACGCGAGCTGGAATTCGGCCCAGAAATCCTGGAAGCCGAACGGGCGCTGAGCGGCGATCTCATCTTCGCCAGCCTGGTGGTGCAGCGCAGCCGTGGCTATGTGAAACGCAGCCAGCAGCGGCAAGGCGCGGCGGCGAACCTGTTTCCCGAACGCGCCGCCCCACAAGTGGTGCCCTACAACCTCAAGGCGACTTACGGTCGGCTGCTGGACAGCGTGGAACGGGCCTTCGACAAGAAGAGCCCGCTGTTCGTGCTGGGCATCTATTATCCGCTGGCCTATTGGAAGGGCGACCGGGACAGTCCGGAATTCAAGAAGTGGGACGAGGGCCGACAGAAACAGGTGGTAATCCTGATTCGCACCCTGTTCCTCAAGCGCTTCGAAAGTTCCGCGAAGGCGTTTGCAGGCTCGTGCTGGCGGCTGTTGCTGAAGCTGTTGGCTTGGGTGACGGTCCACGCCGAGTCCGACCACGACCGCCGGCGGCTGGATCGCTGGAAACAGAAGAACGCCGAACTGATCGGTTATGTGACCGACCACCAGAAGGAACTATGGCCGGACGAGGCGGAAGAGGATCAGGTCGAGGAATTTTTGAGCGAGGACCTGTTGAACGCTGTCGAAAAACTCGATCCGCAAAAATTCGACGTGGGCGCGATCCTGGATGACTGCCTCGACGATCTGAACCAACTGGCCGAGTTTTTGGACTTGGTGGCCAAGGTCAAACCGGAGCGGGACGACAAGTTGAAGGCCCTGATCAAGCTGCTGAAGACCGACCGGGTGTTGAAGAAGGAAAAGCTATTGCTGTTCACCGAGTTCGCCGACACCGCCCGCTACCTCGAACAGGAGTTGCGGTCGGCCGAGATCGTTGGAATCCACCGGATCGACGGCGGCAGTTCGCAGAAGCAGCGCAGCGACGTGATTCGCCGGTTCGCGCCCTATTACAACGGCTCCGGTTCTGCCGAGATCGCCGCGAAAGGTCAGGAGGAGATCCGGGTGCTGATCAGCACCGATGTGCTGTCGGAAGGCTTGAACCTGCAAGACGCTTTGCGGCTGATCAACTACGACCTGCATTGGAATCCGGTGCGCCTGATGCAGCGCATCGGCCGCGTGGACCGGCGGTTGAATCCGGATATCGAGGCCCGCATCGTGGCCGATCATCCGGAACAACGGAAGCTGCGCGGCCAAGTGGAATTCTGGAACTTCCTGCCGCCCGACGAATTGGACGAACTGTTGCGGCTGTTCCAGCGGGTGACGCACAAGACCCTGGTGATTTCCCGCACCCTGGGGATCGAGGGCCGGCAGTTGCTCACCCCCGACGACCGGTTCGATCCGGTGAAGGAACTGAACGAGCAGTGCGACGGCACCCTGAGCGACGTCGAGCAGCTGCGATTGGAGTACCAGACGCTGGTGGAACAGCATCCCGAACTGGCCGCTACGCTACCCGATCTGCCGCTGAAGGCATTTTCCGGCAAGGCGTTGGACTCCCCTCTTCCTGTGGGAGACGAGGCGGGAGCGAGGGGAGCGGTCTTTTTCTGCTACCGCATCCCCCGGCCCGATCCGAACCTAATCGACACCGAATCCGGCCAGCCGCGCTGGTCGGACGCCGCCGGTCTCACCGTGTGGGGCTGTTACGATCTGGAATGGCGGCGCGTCGTGACCGAGCCGGGGGCGATGGCCGACCTGATCCGCGCGCAACCGGACACTCCGCGCTGCTGCGCCCTGGATCGGGCGGCGTTGTCGGTTTTGCGTAAGCACGTCGAGAAGCAACTGATCGCCGAGCATCTGCGACCGTTGCAGGCGCCGGTCGGCGTCGGCCCGGTGCTGAAATGCTGGATGGAACTCAATTAGGACGCCGCCATGGCCGCCACCACCGAACATCTCCGTAAGATCAAGACCTTCGAGCACCTGCTGCCCTATCTGGAAACCGAACTGGACTGGCCGCTGGAAGAGTACGGTTTCGACGAACTGACCTTTGAGTACGCGCCGGAGGAACTGGGGCTCAAGGCGGAAGAGGCAGCCAAAGTCAAAACCATCCACCAGCTTCGCCCGCTGCCGGGCGGTCAGCCGTGGGGCATTTTCTTCATCGAGTTCGAGCGCAAGAAGTTGCCGGTGGTGGTGCTGCGGCGGATTCTCAGCCATCTGGCGCTCAAGAAGCGGGCCTCGGTCAACCACGCCGACCGGGTGGCGTTTGCGGTCGGTGATCTGCTGTTCATTTCCTTGTTTGGCGAGGAAACCAGCGACCAGCGCGAGATTGCCTTCGCCCATTTCCATCAGATGGCGGGGGATTTGCCGACCTTGCGGGTGTTGGGCTGGGATGGGGCAGATACCCCGCTCAAGCTGGCGGCAGTGGCCGCGACGCTGCAACGCCGGCTGCGCTGGCCGGACGATCCGAGTGACGCCGAGGCGTGGCGGGAGAACTGGCGCGGGGCGTTCCGCCACCGGCTGGGGCATGTCATCCGCACCGCCGATGCCCTGGCCGAGACGCTGGCGGCGCTGGCGCGGGGGATTCGCGACGCGGCGCTGACTCTGCTCCGGCATGAATCGGCGCAAGGGCCGCTGCAAACGCTGCTCAAGGCGTTTCAGACCACGCTGATTCATGATCTGGCCGAAGAGGGGTTCGCCGATACCTACGCCCAGACCATCACCTATGGGCTGTTGACGGCGGCGATTTCTCGGACCGAGATGAGCGCAGGCCGCCACGGGACGGCGTTGCTGGCCGAGAACGTGGCCGACATCGTGCCGGTGACCAATCCGTTCCTGAAGGAGATGCTGCAAACCTTCCTGAAAGTCGGCGGGCGGCGGGGCGGGATCGATTTCGATGAACTGGGCATTCAGGACGTTGTGGAGTTATTGCGCAGCGACGAGACCGATCTGCCAGCGGTATTGCGGGATTTTGGCAACCGGACCCAAGGCGAAGACCCGGTCATCCATTTCTACCAGCATTTCCTGAGCGCCTACAACCATAAGCTGAGGATGCAGCGCGGCGTGTTCTATACGCCCTAACCGGTGGTGTCCTACATCGTCCGCAGCGTTCACGAGTTGCTGCAAACCGAATTCGGTTTAGAGGATGGGCTGGCGTCCACGGTGACGTGGGGGGAGATGCAGCAAAAGCAGCCCGATCTCAAAATCCCGGAAGGCATCAAGGCGGAATCGCCCTTCGTGCAGATTCTCGATCCAGCGACCGGGACGGCGACGTTCTTGGTGGAGGTGATCGAGGTCATTCACCGCACCTTGACCGCGAAATGGAAGCAGCAGGGGTGGAATGAGCAACAACGCCTCGCCGCCTGGAATGCGTATGTGCCGGTGCATTTGCTGTCGCGCTTATATGGCTATGAGTTGATGATGGCGCCGTATGCCATCGCCCATATGAAGATCGGATTGAAGCTGCACGAAACAGGCTATCGGTTCCAGAGCGAGGAACGGGTGCGGGTGTATCTGACGAATGCGCTGGAACCGGCGAGTGATGTGCAAAAAGGTCTGGAAGGGATTGCGCCAGCTTTGGCGCATGAAGCGCAGGCTGTGAATAAAATCAAACGACACACATGCTTCACCGTTGTGATCGGCAATCCGCCGTATTCTGTCACAAGCGCGAACTTCAACGCCTTCATTGATTTGCTAATGAACGACTACAAAAAACATGTTCGTGGCGAACAAGGCTTGGTAGCTCTGGCGGACGACTACCTCAAGTTTATCCGCTTGAGTCAGCAGATATTAGTAGCGCCTAACTGTGGTGTTTGGGGAATGATTACAAACCACGGATTTCTTAAAGGTATCATCCATCGTGGTGTTCGGAAAGAGCTACTTAAACAGTTCACCTCAATGTTCATTCTTGAGCTACATGGTGATTCAAACATTGGGGAGAAAGTTCCAACAGGTAGAGGCAACGAGAATGTCTTCGACATTCAGCAGGGCGTTGCTATCTCTATGGGGATACGCCCTGTCGGGTGCGACTCTACCAGTGAGGTTCACCACAGCGAGCTGTGGGGTAGCCGAGACGAGAAATACTTAGACTTAGTATCGCATCCGATTTCAAGGTGTAAGTGGAGCGACCTGCACCCCGCCGAGCCAAATTATTTTTTGATTCCGTTCGATAACTCGAATTTGGATGAATACCAAACGTACCCGTCGCTCCATGAGTTGATGACAGTCAATTCGTGTGGTGTGAAGACCCACCGAGACGGTGTCGTTATCGATTGCGACAAGAAGACGCTGGTTTCTCGAATTTCCGACATTGCATCGGAGCATCGGTTGGAATTGTTGCGAGAGCGCTACGGCATCTCCGATACCGCACATTGGAGGCTCAAAGATGCGCAGTCTAAAATAAAAACTGATCAAATTCAAGATCTTACCAAGCGCCTGACTTACCGGCCTTTCGATTTCCGATGGATATACTATAACCCGGCCATTATTGAGAAGGGCGACTCGAAATATCCAACACTCAGGCACATGCTGCACGTCAACCTTGCCCTGTTAAGTGCTCGCATCCAGGCTACTGGCATTTTCGATGCGGTGTTTGTCTCAAAATTCTTGGCTGAAATGAAGACAGCGGAGTCCTCAAGAAGCTGCACAGTCTTTCCTCTTTACCTTGCGGATGACCACAAATACCGCAAATCTCAACAGGCAGAACTTTCCATTGAGAGTATGAGGCCAAATCTAAATTCGAAAATTCTGTTTTCATGGACGCAGAAGCTCGGTGTGATGACGAATGGTGACTTCGGCCTGCCCGCCGGCTTGACGCCCGAAGACATCTTCCACTACACCTATGCGGTGTTTTACAGTCCCGGCTACCGGAGCCGCTACGCCGAATTCCTGAAAATTGACTTTCCACGACTGCTGCTGACTTCCAGCCTCGACCTGTTCCGCGCCCTGTCCCAACTCGGCGGCGAACTGGTCGCCCTGCATTTGATGGAATCCCCCAAACTCGATCAGCACCTCACCACTTACACCGGCCCCGCCGCGCCGGTGGTCGAAAAAGTCAGTTGGGCCAATGGCACGGTTTGGCTCGACAAAGCGCAAAAGACCGGCTTTCGCGGCGTCCCGGAGAACGTCTGGAATTTCCACATTGGCGGCTATCAGGTCTGCCATAAATGGCTCAAGGACCGCAAGGGCCGCACCCTCACCGCCGACGACCTCAACCACTACCACCGCATCGTCGTCGCCCTGTCCGAAACCATCCGGCTAATGACTGAGATTGATGGGGTGATTGAACGGCATGGCGGGTGGCCTATACAGTAGAGAAAATCCTTGGAAGAAGATTTGGTTACTAATTCTGCTTCGAGTGCCGACAATAACAGTGACACCCTGCACATCTTCGTGGATGAGGCCGGCGATCCAACCCTGTTTAAAGGACGCCGAGGCAAGCCTTTGGTCGATTCCCCAGGATGTTCGCGTTATTTCATCCTGGGCAAGCTGGAAGTGACTGACCCGGTGATTTTGGCGCACAAGCTGACGACCTTGCGCATGGAAATGCTGAACGACCCCTATTTCGCTGGTGTGGAATCCTTCCGCCCAGAACGCAAGAAAACCGCTCATGCCTTCCACGCCAAGGATGATTTGCCGGAAGTACGTTATCGAGTTTTCAACCTGCTACGCGCCGAAGGTACGGCGTTGCGTTTCCATGCTGTGATCTGCGACAAGAACGCTTTACTGAGGCGGGAGGAGGCTAAGCGGGCAGCGGATCAAACTTACCGTTATCAGCCAAACGCGCTTTACGATTCGTTGGTTCGATCTCTGTTTTCCAAGTTTCACCGCCTCGCGGACCGTTATGAATTGTGCGTGGCGCGACGAGGTCACAAGGATCGCAACCAAGCTTTGACCTTAGCCCTGGAACATGCTGAACGGGATTTCGAGGCAACCTATGGCTTCTCGCGCGGTGGATCGGATGTTTGGCGCATCAGGGTTTCGGACCCCAGGACAGAAGCCTGCCTGCAAGCGGTGGACTATTTCCTGTGGGCGCTGCAACGCTTCTACGAACAGCGGACGCACCCACAAACCGGCGAGCCGATGCCTCGGGAAGATCGTTACCTGAATCTGCTATGGTCACAGATGGCGGAGATTCACGACTTGGACTTCGGCCCGGAACGCGGAACCTACTTCAACAAACAACGCCCGCTGACGCTAGAGGAACGCTTTGAAAGCGGGAAGCGGAAAAAGAAAAAGCCATGAGTATAGGAGCCTGAAAGACTCTCACGGCACGGGGCCGAATTTCACTCACAGCCTTACTTATATAGTTTAAACGTAAGAGCGAGAGAAACCAACTGTATTCGGCCTGTACCCAGAATAATCGCGCTATGTGTTTTTCATAATATTTATCAAATTGTTATAAAGCATGGGTATCGTGCATTGCTAAGTTGATATTCAGTTAAATCAATTTTCTATGTCGATATAGCGCGATTGCCCTGGGCATGTGCCATTGGTTAGGTGTAGCGACCCGATAACGTAAACGACCGAGCGCGATCTAAATGACGCGAGAATGGCAGCAGAGTGCATCAACGCTTCTTTGTCATCCGCATCAACGCCTCGATGCCCAATCCAGATCGCTTTTGGCCAGAACCCGCTCAATCGTGCCCTGCTTGAGTTCAGCAGCGAGTTGGAGAATGTCATTCAGGACGGTCCGCAAGCGTTCAAGCTGCCCCTCCAGCCGATCCAGTTCTTGGCATTGCGCGTCGGTGGGTTGTTCATTGCGCCAGCGGTCAAGTTACTCGGCGAACACTCCGAGAAAATCCCGCTGCTCGGTGTGTAGTTTGATGCTGCGTTCCACGGTGGCGTCATCCAGCACATGGGGGCGGTCGCGCGCGGCCAGCAGAGCGGCGTGGTGTTCCTGGCCATCCGCCAGTTCGCCATCGATGAGCGAGGCGATGAGCGGCAACGCGGTCAGCGGTTGCCAGTGGGGCGTGGGATCGTTTGCCAAAATCCAATCTCCTTTCTTTTCAGTTCAGATTCACGCTGCCCATTCCCCACCGCGCAGATGCGGAGCAAAAGGAATGTCATCATCGAAGTCTGCGCCACCGGGGGCCGACCCGTCTGGCGCGGTCGGGGACACCGCCGGCAGCGTCGGCGTGCGGGGCGTCGCCTCATCCGAGGGAAAGGGAATCGCCGCCGCATCGTCCTGGGCGGCTTCCGGCCCCAACTGCGCCTCCAGCGCCTGGCGCACCGCCTCCAGGCGTTGCTTGCAGATCGCGTAGGCTTGCAGACTTTCCTCAACCAGCGGCACCAGCCGGTCAATGTCCGGTTCGGTCTGGCGGCGCAGGGTCTCAGCGTTGCGCTGCAACACCTGGAAGGCGTCATTGAAGCTTTCAGGATTCAGCGTCGTCATCGGTGCGCTCCGGCTGGACGGTCAAATGACCGTCATGGAATTCAAGATCGAGATGGGTGTACGTTTGGGCGATAGCGCGAGCGGTGACCGGTCGCCCCTGGGCGCGCACCAGGGCAAAGCCGCGTTTCAGGGTTCGTTCCGGCCCCAAGCCGAGAATTTCCCCGATGCATTGTTCAGTGGAGCAGCGGGCGCGTTGCAGCGAGGCGTCGGCTTCCAAAGGTAGCGCGGCGCGGAGTTGTACGATCTCGCGGGCGCGCAGGTCCATCCCCATCCGGGCGTGGCTGGCCAATGTCCCCCAGCGTTCGGCCAAGCGTTGTTGGGCCTGTCGCCACTGCCCCCGAGCCGTGTCCAGGGTCGCTTGGCGCATAGTGGCGAGGTCGCGTTCCGCCCGCACGACGGTTTGGCCGGCTTCCCGCAGGAGGTGCTGGTGATGCCCCTGCATCGCGTGTTCGGCCCTGAAAAGCAGCCGGTGGCTATCCTCAGCCACCGTCCAGCGGGCCTGCGCGACCGCACGGTCGGCGGCGGCCGACTGGCAAGCGGCATGATAGTGAATCTCACGCTGGAGATGCGCCACGGCTTGACCGGTTTGCGCCACTGCGCGCCGGGCCGTCGTCAGAATCGCCTGGAATGCGGCCTCGGTGTGTTGCGCACGGGTTTTGATCGTGGCTTCAATGCAGTGAATCACCTTGGAGGGTGTGCCCAGGGCGCGGCAGGCCACCTCGTCCAGTACGGTTTGATCCTTCTCATGGCCAATGCCGGTCAGCACCGGCACGGGACTCAGGCACACCGCCCGCGCCAAGGCTTCCTCGTTGAGCCAATGCAGATCAGCGACGGGACCTCCGCCGCGCAGGATCACCACCGCGTCGATACCGGGCCAAGCGGTCGCTTGCGCGAGCGCCGCGCCCAGACTGGCCTGGGACGCCGGCCCCTGAAACACCGCCGGGAAATAATGGAATCGGCAGACGCCGGCGCGCTCCATTCGGTCGGCTTCCGCCTGGAAATTGCCAAGGCCCGCCGCGCCCTCCGGGCTGATGACCGCGACCTGGAAAAAATCCGCCGGGAACGGCAACTGGCGATTGCGCTCGAAGAGGCCGTCCCGCCGCAGGGCCTCGCGGATCGCCCGTAACTTGACGGCCATTTCACCCAGGGTGTAGCGCGGATCGAGATCGACGAGGCGCAGTTGCAGGCCGTAACGCTCCCGGACAATGACCTGATCCGCTTGCGCCAGGATACGCAAGCCTGCGGTCAACGCCTGGCCGGTCTGCTGCTGGAAGCGGCGCAAGATCGCGTGCGCGGTGTCCCGCCATATCACGGCATCCAGCCGAGCGAGTTCGGATTCCGCGTTGCGTTCGACCAGCACCAGAAAGAGATGCCCCGCAGGATGGAACCGGGCCTCCGCGACCTCAGCCCGCACCCAGAAGGGTTCCGGGAATCCGGGCTGGATCAGGCGCTGCAGGCGTTGGATCAGGTCCCGCAACGACCAGCCAGGCCGGTCGTCGTCTGACCCCGGATCGTCCGCCAGCGTGGGGCGTTCACCGGCCCCGACCGGCAGCCAGCGGGCAAACGGCGTCGAATCGCGCCCGGCTGGAACGTACCATTGGCGCTGTTGAGGATGCCAACGCGCGCCCAGGCTCTTGGCGGCGTCTTTCTCAGGATACGGGACGTTCAGGAAGACCTCAGCGGTCATGGCGCAGCGCCCGGACGTGGGTTCATCAGGGATTCAAGCCACCGGCTGGAGCATTTCGGCCAACTCTGCCAGATGTTCAGCAAGTTCCTTGAGTTGGGTGATCGTGTCCGGTTCCACGTTAGACGGGAGCGAGACAATAAGCTCATCGAGGTCTTGGGCGGCATTGGCCAGGGCGGCGCTGACATTGCGCACTTCGGCCGGTGACGGGGTGGTCATGGCGCTCTCCAGGTTGCGCTAAAATGATCCGGTATTAAAATATAGCTCCGCAGCGGAGCCTTGCAATTATCGCAGACCTCCAGGACGTTATGATGTGTGAGACTCATTGGTCAGCACCAGCCGTGATGCGCCCGCAGTCGCGCGATTGCTCTGGCGGCATCATGGTGGCGTTGGCGTTAGGGCATACGGGCCAGGCGATCGGCACGCAACATCATGAACCTGCTTGAAGTGCATACGTCAGAAGACCTGGAGATCGTGCGGACGCTGTTCCGTGAGTATGAACAGTTCCTGGGCGTCGATCTGTGTTTCCAGGGTTTCGCGGAAGAGTTGGCGACCTTGCCGGGCCGCTATGCGCCGCCTCTGGGCCGGTTGCTACTGGCGCGGGAAGGCCAACAAACCGCCGGCTGCGTGGCTTTGCGCCCACTGCATGAGCAAGGGGCTTGTGAGATGAAGCGGTTGTTTGTTCGGCCCGCCTATCGCGGTCAGGGCCTGGGCCTGATGCTCGCCCAGCAGATCATCCAGGAAGCTATCACCGTGGGTTATACCGTGATACGTCTGGATACCCTGGACACGCTGAAGCAGGCGATGCGGATTTATGAAACCTTGGGCTTCCAGCGGTGCACGCCCTACTACGCCAACCCGTTGCCGGGCGTGGTGTACTGGGAACGGGCGCTATCAAAACCGGCCCCGGCCCTCCGGGCGGTGTCCACAGGGACGGCGGGCCGAGGACGGGCGGATTCCTGACCGCTATCCGCTCGTGGAAACCCTGGAACGCAATTACCCAGTCGGTACCCGGCGCAATGTTGAAGATTCGGACGGGACCTTGATCCTCAACCAAGGCCCCCTGGACGGCGGCACGGCGCTTACGGTGAAACTGGCCCGGAAGATCGGTAAGCCCTGCTGGATTGTGGCGCTGGAAGAGGGCATCGAGCCAGCGACGTTCCAGGATGGGTTGACAGCCCATCCCATCACTGTGCTGAACCTGGCCGGCCCCCGCGAGAGCAAGCAGCCGGGGGTGTACGATGCGGCCTGTCGCTGTTTGGAATGGCTGTTTCGATCACCATGAAGGCCATCCTTGATCACGCCATTCTGTCGGCGGCGGTTCCTGATCGCCGTCCGCTGATCGACCCTGACAGTCATCGGCTTTCATCGTAGCGATTGCCTTTTTGTGGTCAAACGAATAACCCGCTACCCAACCCTCTAGGGATTGGCCACGATCAGGTTGCGATACTCGGGCTCTGCAGCCATGACAAACGCTTTGCCGTTCGCCGCAGCCGGTGGCGGGTTGGACGCCGTGCGTCCCGCGACTGGATCGAGTCCGCCAATGTAAAAAGGTCCGCTTTGATAACCTGAATTGTTCTTGACGTCGATGTTCGTGTTGACCAAAATCTTGATGGCCCGATAGGGAAGGGTTTTAGCGCCCAAAGCTGCGCAGGTCTGGAAATTCGGTTGCCACAACTTGAGCACGGCAAGGGGTGTTGCGTCGGGATCGGTCATCTTGAGATAGAGCGCGTCCCCCAGGTAGGTCCTCACGTTGGCGGGGTCTTTTCCGCTCTTGAGCAACCACGGCGTGTTCTTCGCCAGCCACGCCTTGTAAACTTTTTCATCGGCCGTGGTCGTCGGATGGACCTTGCCGTAGAAGGTCTTGACCACCGGCGCCAGCACCCTGGCTGCACCTAGGAACTCCCGCAACGCTACCATCCCGTCCACGTCCTGACCCAAGTTGCAGGCCCGAACCTCGACCCGCTTCAGTTTCTTGGCAGCCACCTGGTTGCGCAGGTCCAAGAGGTCGAGTACGGTCTTATTTTTGAGCATAGAGGCCCCTTTGACTGTAGGGGCGATCGTCTCAAGCCCGGTTTGCGCGTCGGCAGTCGAGGTCATCGCGCTGATCTCACTGGATGAAAGGCTTCCCCACTGTACGCCGGCGGTGGTTTTTCCAGACAGGTCGGTCAGCAATTTTTGCCATCCTTTAAGCTGTTGCTGAGCATCCTTGAGTGCCTGGATCCGATTACGCTCCTGAAGGACGCCGGCCATTACCGTCATCAAGGGCAGACCGTCTTTATCCGCACTGCCAAGGCCCGGCCCCATGGGCATGATGAGTCCCTTTGGGTGGCCATGGGCAACAATCAGGGTTTCCTGATAGCCGGCGTTTGCCGATGCTAAAATGGCCTTCAGCACATCGATAAACGTGATCACCGCTTTTGCATTCCCACCGGTTAAATCGATAACCTTGTCCAACGTCATGTCATCACTGGCTTTTTGCGAAAGCTCAAATCGATAGGCGCTGTAGAATTCTTTGGCCCACGTCATGGTGGGGCCTGTAGCGTGGACCAGAGTTTCCACATGATTAAGCGCCGCCATAGCTGTTGTCCTCTGCCGGGAGTTTGTAGGATGCTCCCCCTATTCTAGACCAATCGCTAAGAGAGAAAGCTGCAACGCAAGACAAGGTGAAATAGGGCAGCCGTGCGCAAAAAGCACACGGCTGAGCGTCGGTTTTCGTTCCGGTGATGGTCAGACCCGTTTTCTGACCTTGTATCAGAGATACGGCGTTGTGGCCCAAAAATGAAAGAATCGTTGTCATATCTCTATGTCGCTCCTCATCGAACCGGTTTTTTCAGGACCCCGTAAGGTTCTGCGGCAGGCGCATGACGTATTAGCGGCAGCGCACATCGCCAGTCGCTTTACTTTGCCGAAACGCACGGACGGTCTCCTCAAAGTTTCGCGGGAAGAGGCGGATCAAGCGCGAGCGCTTCTCGCGCGTTGGAATGCGCCGGAAGGCCGGGTACTCAGTGCAGTAGAAGCGGCCTTTTATTTCTGTCCGGCGTGTCATGCCGCATTGTCAGACGGCGCTTTGCGTTGTCCAGCCTGCGGTGAATTCGTGGGCGATCCCCACGCGCTTTAAGCGTGTGATGAGGGATTGACCCGTCAGCGCCCACTGTCCGGGCGCTCTACCGGGGAGGATGTCAATAAACATCCATTATTGCGCGGGAGGAGGCGCCCACACATATTGCGTGATCGTCCGCCAGCCCTTTCCGGGGTCGGCCAGCCACTTCGGAGTCGCCCGCCATCGGGTGAGCGCATCTTGCTGCGTTTTCCCCCCCTGTACATGAAGACTCAAGAAGGCTTGGGCGCGCATGCCAATATCATTCGGCGTTTGCCATTCCTTGAGCCGGATAATGATCAGAATCCCTTCTCCTCGACTGAGGATTGTTTCAATGGCTTGGGCATGGGTGGTTTCAATTTCCTGGCGGATCTTGCGCTCCCCCCCTGGTTGCCCAGCCATTGCGCCAGTCCGCCCAAAGCCACGCCTATCATCGCCGCCGCCGCCTGGTTTCCCGCCGCCCGACGTAGTGGGCTTTTGACCGTTAGGATTTGTTGCGAGCTGGGCAGAAAACCGGCGTCCGCGGTCAACCGGGAAGGAATTTTGATCTCGCGGCCACCCTGGTAATAAAGCTGGAAACCGGCGCGGATCTCAGCGTGCAGAGGTGTGGTTTTCCCATTTTTGAGCAAAATACAGAGTTGCTTACCGCCGCGCACGAACTCGGGCCCAATGACGGCGTCATACTGGCTGAGATTGATTTTATTCTGATTGATGAAAGCCTCAAAAAAGCGTCCGTAGTTTTCATTCGCTTGGCGAATCAACTGCTCGACGGTCAATTGGGGAACAGGCCGACTCTTCAAATAGGCGTTCCAACGCGTATCTTTGGTCAAGTCAAGAACCCGCATTTTCCCAAGGTCGATGTTGGCCACATACGCGCGGGATGCCACTTGATTATCCTTAGCCCGCGTATCCGCGTAAGTCTTGGCCACCTCTCGGTCGGACGTGAAATAGACGCCCTCCCCCAAATCGTGAATGGAGCCGCCTCCAGGGCGGGAGGGGGTCACGCCCTCCGCTTCGCCGCGATACCAGATTTCCGAACCCATGATGCACCTTTTCGTCATTGATCTACGAATCAGGGCTTCAAATCAGCACATAACATGCCAATAGATTGTTTGGTAAGCGAATAGTTAGGCAGTTTCAGCGGTCAAGCCTTATGGTTGCTGGAAAGGTGGATGGAGGATGCGGGGGATGATACCCGCGCGGTCTGTTGCCGGAACTTGGTGTGCAATTCGGCTTTCAGTTCTTCGATCTGTTTGAGTTCGGACTTGTTGATGACCCGCCGCCGCCAGGTTTGACTGGCGCACGCCAGGGCCGCGAACACCCGTTTTAGGACAGCCCGTTCCGCTTCGGCCCGGTGAACCGGGTCAATCTTGACCGAAACAGTTGGTTGTTGATTGGGTGGAAGCACACGGGGAGGGTGCGAAACGGAATGGCTTCCTTTCATGCAGTCACCAATTCCAGTCAATTATCCAAGGAGTGCGCGTTACCTGAACAACCGGCTGGGCAACGCCAGTGTTGCGCCCGCTTCCTCCAACTACACTCAATAAGTAAGTGTAAATTAATAAGTGGAAGTTTCTGCCTGCTATAGTCAAACAGTTTTTTATTAGTTAATATATAATGAAGAAGTTAGCTCAATAAGGAGTACTGTAATGTCAAAGCCGTATAGTGAAGATTTAAGAACAAGAGTGATACAGAGTTACTTGAATGGCCTGTCGAAAATTGATATTGTTACGCTTTTCAAAATCGGGATGGACACCCTGAATCGTTGGCTTCGTCAGTATCTGCAAACGGGGGATGTTAAACCCAAAAAAAGAACCAAATTTCGTGCAAGAAAATTTAGTGACTCTGATTTAACGGATTACATTAGAAACAATCCTTCGGCGACCCTTAAACAAATTGCGGAACATTTTTCTGTTAAACCCTCATCGGTTCAAGCAAGATTGAAAGCCCTAAAAATAACCTATAAAAAAAACAATTTCTCTACGAAGAAAGGGATGAACAAAAAA
>JAGRHQ010000538.1 GCA_020444905.1 Candidatus Competibacteraceae bacterium | reverse complement strand
GGAAGGCTTCCAAACCAAACCGTGGACCGTGGAAGTCGGCGGGCTAGTTAACAAGCCGATGACCTTTGGCGTGGAAGATTTGCTGCGCCGCTTCACCCAGGAAGAGCGCATCTACCGCCTGCGCTGCGTCGAAGCCTGGTCGATGGTCATTCCCTGGATCGGCTTTCCCATTTCGGCCCTGCTCAAAGAAGTCGAGCCGATGTCAAAGGCCAAGTATGTTCGCTTCCAGTCGGTGTACGATCCGGACCGGCTGCCCGGCCAAAACGTGGCCTGGTACGAGTGGCCTTACGTCGAAGGGTTGCGCCTGGATGAAGCCATGAACGACCTGGCGATTTTATCGACCGGCCTTTACGGGGATTTTCTCATGCCGCAAAACGGCGCGCCAATCCGACTGGTGGTGCCCTGGAAATACGGCTTCAAGAGCATCAAATCGATTGTGAAGATTGATTTGGTTGAGGAAATGCCGACCTCGTTGTGGATGGCGGCCGCGCCCCGGGAGTA
>JAGRHQ010000537.1 GCA_020444905.1 Candidatus Competibacteraceae bacterium | reverse complement strand
CTGATCGCTGGCTTTGGGGGCTTTCTCGGCCGTAAACAGGATGGTCATCCCGGTCCTAAAGCGATCTGGGAAGGAATGCAAAAAGTGAGAGCGTTTGCCCTTGCGTTGGAGGCCAGCCGCGCCGTGTATGCCGGTGACGGATAAGTTGTGGGTAATCGGGTGCCCTGTGGGGTCTACAGCCGCTCTTGTGTTTGGGGCGCTCAACAAGCTATCATTCCAACTTTGAAAAATGCCGGAATAGCTCAGTCGGTAGAGCAGCTGATTCGTAATTAGCAGGTCGGAGGTTCGATTCCTCTTTCCGGCATCAGATCAAGTAAGAGGTCAGAAAAAGCGCCTGACCTCTTTTTTTTGCGCATGGGAAATACTTATATCAAATACCGATATGGAAGAGCCTGCTTACAAGCGATAATGTATTAAATCGTTGAAAGCCAGCTCTTGCAAAAGCTAAATTCCTATCAGGATTTTCCATCTTAGGTAAAGATGGGGGAATGCGCCGTTACG
>JAGRHQ010000536.1 GCA_020444905.1 Candidatus Competibacteraceae bacterium | reverse complement strand
TATCAATTTTCGACAGGCCATTCCAGTAACTCTGTATCACTCTTGTTCTTAAATCTTCACTATACGGCTTTGACATTGCAGTACTCCTTATTGAGCTAACTTCTTCATTATATATTAACTAATAAAAAACTGTTTGACTATAAGGTTCAGAATCGCGCTTTCAGGCCGGTTTCAGCGATTGCTAAAGCCGTTGGGTTGGGTAGGCGCATCAAGCGTAGAAGCCGGACGATCCTGTTCTGGCCCGATGGTTTCGTGCCAACCTAGCTCGGAAACAATGGGCGTGGCTTTGACGAGAAGTAATGAAAAAGCACGGCGATTGTGGCGGTTGGGCGAAAAAAAGGGCGGACCGTGTTTCAAAATAAAAAGGTGTTCACGGCTCGTGTTTCAAATTGAAACAATCGGAGGATGATTCAGGGTCGGCGCCCGCTGTAGAAAGAATCGAGCATATTGAATACGTGATGAATCGTGGGTTTTTCCGTTTGCCGTCTCTAAGGGGCATGG
>JAGRHQ010000535.1 GCA_020444905.1 Candidatus Competibacteraceae bacterium | reverse complement strand
AAGGCGCGTGACGCCTGAGAGAGGGAATGTACGAGCAGGTACATGACCGACCGAATAGGAGCGCGCCCAGCGGAAGTGCCCTGGGGGTGCAACGCAGGCCAGGGCAAAAAAGACAAGCGAGGGGCCATAGCTCAGCTGGGAGAGCGCCTGCCTTGCACGCAGGAGGGCGGCGGTTTGGACCCCGCCTGGCCCCCCAAATTTAAGGAATCGGCGGTTGGGATTTGGCCCCCCATTGTTTGATCCCGCCTGGCTCCACCAAATTGAGTGATGCGGCGTTGCGAATTGGCTCACCTATTGTTAATAGGCTTCGCCCATCCGCGCCTTGCCTAACTCAATTTGGCTTAGTAAAGCCGGTTGGTTGAGCGGGATAGGTAGGAAAGGTCGGCTCAAGGATGAAAGTAAAAGGTTAGAGAAAAGATCTAAGTGATTGGGGTTGATGAATCATTTAGATCTGGTTTTTAACCAGGAACCGTAAGGTTCAATGCTCTTTAACAATATGGTTATGT
>JAGRHQ010000534.1 GCA_020444905.1 Candidatus Competibacteraceae bacterium | reverse complement strand
AAGCGATCATCCCGCCCCGTTCCAATCGCCTCAACCCGAGGATCTACGACCGGCATCTTTACAAGGAACGCCATCTCATCGAATGCTTTTTCAACAAGATCAAGCATTATCGCCGCATCTTTTCGCGTTTCGAGAAAACTGCTCACCACTTCATGGCCTTCCTGCACTTGGTTGCCTTCCTCATTTGGACTCGATGAAATGTCAACAGAACCTAGAAGTACCGGATTAAATTTTTAAAGATCATTAGGCGGTCAGATTTATCTTTGAAGCCTTTTGCGGTACTGAGTTGTAAAGATGGGGTATCGATACGGTAGCCATACGGTTTTCAAGATCCAGTACCACTTTGTGTTTGTCACGAAGTATCGGTATCACGTACTGAAGGGGGATGTGGCCCACAAAGCTCGGGAACTCATCCGCCAGACCTGCGAAGCCTTCGAGATCGAGATGCTCAAGGGTGTGGTGAGCAAGGATCATATCCATATCTTGGTTTCCGCGCCTCCCGATATGGCT
>JAGRHQ010000533.1 GCA_020444905.1 Candidatus Competibacteraceae bacterium | reverse complement strand
CTCGGGTCGCCGGAATGCACCCGGGCCACGTCCTCGCCACGGTCGCGCGCGGCCAGGATCTCGGCATGGGTCTCTTCCAGTGTCATCGGCGCGGTGTCGCGCACGCGGGCCCCTGCGGGCGCGCCGGCCACGACCTCGGGCGGCACGAGCGAGCCGGCATAGAGGCAGACCGGGCAGGCGGCGATCAGGCGCTGCGCCTTGAGCGTGAGCAGCTCCGGATCGCCGGGACCGGCGCCGATGAAATAGACCTTCATGTCCGGTCTCCTTTCAGGTCTCCGTCGATCCGGCGCGCATAGCCGCGGGGCGTGTACATCCGCGGGCCTTCGCCGAGTCTGGCGAGGCGGGAGTTGGAGGAGCCCACCAGTACCACGGTCAGCATGTCCACTTCGTCCACCTCCAGCTCCGCCAACCTGCGGTAGCGTATGGTTTCCTCGGGCCGCCCGAGGTTCGAGGCCAGCAGCACCGGCGTGTCGGCGGGCCGGTGGTCGAGCAGGATGTCGCGGGCCTCGGCCA
>JAGRHQ010000532.1 GCA_020444905.1 Candidatus Competibacteraceae bacterium | reverse complement strand
AGGTCGGCTACGTCGGCAAGGATGTCGAGCAGATCATCCGGGATCTGGTCGACGCTGCGGTGAAGATGTACCGCGAGCAGGCCAAGGCGCGCGTGCGCAGTCAGGCCGAAGAGCGGGCCGAAGAGCGCATCCTCGACGCGCTGCTGCCGCGTCGAAAGGGCCATCAGTTCGGCTTCGAGTCGGGGCCGGAAGGCGAGCTGCCCGACACCGAGACCCGCAACAAGCTGCGTCGGCAGCTGCGCGCGGGCGAGCTGGACCAGCGTGAGATCGAGGTCGAGCTGCACGTGCAGATCGGCGTCGACATCATGGCCCCGCCCGGCATGGAAGAAATGGGCCAGCAGCTGCGCCAGCTGTTCTCGCAGGTGTCGGGTCAGAACAGCCAGAAGCGCACGCTGAAGATCGCCGCGGCGCGGCCGCAGCTGATCGAGGAAGAGGCCGGTCGCCTGCTCAACGAGGACGAGATCCGCATGCAGGCAGTCGAGGCCTGCGAGCAGCACGGCATCGTCTTCATCGA
>JAGRHQ010000531.1 GCA_020444905.1 Candidatus Competibacteraceae bacterium | reverse complement strand
GGCCTTGAGGCGGCGGATCTGTTCGGCAATGGCGCCATAGAGCGAGGGATCGCCGGAATGCACGCGGGCGACGTTTTCGCCGCGGGCATGGGCGGCGGCAATCTCGGTATGGGTGTCGTCGAGCGTCATCGGCGCGGTGTCGAGGACGCGGGCGCCTTCCGGGGCGCAGGCGACGACCTCGGGCGGGACGAGAGAGCCGGCATAGAGACAGACCGGGCATTCGGAGATGATGCGCCGGGCCTTCAGGGTCAGAAGCTCGGGGTCGCCGGGTCCGGCGCCGATGAAATAGACGGTCATGCGGTGGTTCCTTGTGCCAGATCGCCGTCGATCTTGCGGGCATAGCCGCGCGGCGTGAACATGCGTGGGCCTTCGCCCAGCTGCGCGAGGCGGGAGTTGGAGGAGCCGATCAGGACGACGGTGAGCATGTCGACCTCGTCGACTTGCAGGTCTGAGAGCGGGCGGTAACGTATGGTTTCCTCGGGGCGACCGAGGTTGGAGGCCAGCATGACCGGCGTGT
>JAGRHQ010000530.1 GCA_020444905.1 Candidatus Competibacteraceae bacterium | reverse complement strand
ATTTGGAAGTACTTCGGTCGCCATGGGGGTGATCAAGCAGCACCTTCATCAGCAACTGCGGATCGAGGTGGGGGTGGCGACCGACCCGATTCGCTTGGCGGATGGCTGCCCGATGCCGATGTGTGTGGCCGCCGGGTGGAAATCGTCATCGGGCAGATCAGCGAACAGTTTCATTTCGCAAAAATCCGGGCGCGTGATGTTTGGCGCTTAACCCGTCGGCTTACCCGAAAAATCCTGGCGCACACCTTGGGGATTTTCATGAATCGGCAACTAGATCGGTCAGACCTGCAGTTTGAGGGCTTGATCGCCTGAAAGTCGGAATATCGCGTTAAAACTATGATATATTTTTAAAATTCCATAACCTGTAAAGGACTGCTATATCCTTGCAAGCGCGCGGGATGCGCTTCATCCGCTCACCGCACCCAGTCACTACAGTGATTTTGACGAAAGCTCATTGCGCGGCTTTGCACGTTTCTACTCTACTGTCACCGACTTAGCCAAATTGCGCGGCTGGTCAACG
>JAGRHQ010000052.1 GCA_020444905.1 Candidatus Competibacteraceae bacterium | reverse complement strand
GGAAGCTGCAAATGCAACAACCCTTACCCCCTTTCTACCGGGTTTGCCCCGTAATGAGGAACTGATAGGTGGTGAGGGGCATGGGGTAACAACACACGTGCCAACTGAAGGTTCAATAACGGAGAGGCTTCCAGGTAAATCGCCGATGCCCGCCGGGACGGCGAAAGGTCCAGCAAAGGCGCGACCTGTTGACGGGAGACTTGAACCATCAACAGCGGCGCCGCGCATTCTTGCATCGCGGCTTGCGCCGCTTCTCGATCGAAGACGACCAGAACATCGGTGGGATGCGATTGGCACCGCTCAGCCAGCGTTAGGTCGCGGCTCGCGTTTAGTGACAGCGGGGGTGTCGTCGTCAGGATAAAGCCGCTCAAGGATGCCTCGGTCTGCGTGGTCATCGACAACCGCGCGGATCGCGCGGGGGAGGGCGGCGTTGCCGCGTCCCACCCTCGCCGATGCCCGCCGGTACGCCAAGGAGTCCAACCTAGCAGGACGGCTGGAACGCTACAACTCGGCCATTTACCAAGGCGGCATTCTCGCTCTGCACTACGCCCATGCTCAGGAACTACAGCCGTGGCTGGATCGGGTCGCCGTGCGCGGCAGGGTGGTGGTGCAGTTCTGGCTCAAGCCGGGGAAGGCCGCTGCGGCACTGGGGACGGGGGAGGAACAAGAGGTGGAACGGATACCGGCGCAACTAAGGAGGTTTCTGTGAAGGCCAGGCGCGTGGGCGCGGTAAGCAAAGGTGGTCTGTGCCGGTGTGGCGAGTCTGGCTCCTGGCGCTTATCAGATACTGTATTTTATAAGGTTCAGAATTTATTGGAAAATATTTTCAATAGTTCAGACAGTTATCGAGGGGATAAGGAATGACCCATAAAGCATGGAAGACAGTTCGGTGACACATCCATGCAACGGCCACTCTACCACGGCAATCACACCCGAATTTTTACTTGCATTTTCGTTTTATGCAAGTAAAATCTTGCACAAGACCATTATGCAAGGAGATTATTGTAATGAGTGATTTGACGGGAAAGGCAAAAGGTGGCAAAGCTCGTGCGGAGAAGCTATCTCCTGAGCGTCGTAAGGAAATTGCGCAAAAAGCCGCAGCTACCAAAAAGGAAATAGCCTCCATGCAAGAGGCTACCCATACAGGGAGCATCAAAATAGGAGAGCTTGAAATCCCTTGTTACGTTACAGACAAAGGGGAGCGAGTGCTATCTGGACGTGGGATGCAAGAAGCCCTTCGATTAGTTGATGAAGAGCCTCCTGCCAGCGGTCAGAAACCTGGTTCTCGGATGGACCGTCTTTTAGGCCAAAAATCACTTCAGTCCATACTATATAAAGAAAAAGAACCAGATCACTTCAACCCAATCAGAATTAGACACAATGGGAAAGTCATTAATGGCTTCCGTGCTCAAATCCTTGCTGATATATGCGAAGCAATGCTTAATGCAAGAGATCAAGGGCTATGCGACTCACAGAGGCGACAAATAATTGCGAAGCAATGCGAAATTTTGATTCGTGGTTTCGCTCGTGTCGGGATTGTCGCCCTTGTTGATGAGGCTACCGGATACCAACGAGATCGGGCACGGGATGCATTAGCAAAAATTCTTGAAGCATATGTTGCCAAAGAGATTCAACCGTACATTAAAACCTTTGATGCTTCGTACTACGAAAACATGTTTCGGCTCCGAGGATTACCGTATCCGCCAGAGAAGGAGCATTACCGTCCAAGCTATTTTGGCCATTTGACTAACAACATCATCTATGATCGTCTTGCTCCTGGCGTACTTTCTGCACTAAAAGAAGAGGCTAAAAAAAACATGAAAAAAACACATCTACACCGGCATCTAACCGCAGGTTTTGGACGGCAGGAGTTATTAAAACACTTAGGGTTAACAATAGGCTTTATGAAGGATTCTGACAATTGGGACTCATTCATTGCCAAATTGGATCGAATCGCGCCTAGGTTTAATACAACACTACCATTAGATTTTTCTGAGAGAGATAATCAGCTAGCTGTAGAGAACTAAAATCAGGAACGTGCGGACTGAAATCATCGAGATTCCAGGACCGAGTAACCATCCCCGGCAAAGCCGGGGGCTTTCGTTTATGAACCGCTCAAACGCGCCTTTGCATCGACGTTGGCCTCGGGTAAGACGCCTATGGGACTTGCAGTCTTATTATTCGCGGGCGGACTCTTGTTCTGGATCGGGCTGAGGTCTGGCCAGCGGAGGTGGCTACTCAGCGGGGGGAGCCTGCTCCTCATCCCGTTTGCCGGGATGGTGGCCAGCGGAAGCATCGCGCCGGTGATCCTCCCGGTGCTGGCGGGTGGGGGGATCCTGGTCTGGGCGCTCAAAACGCCGCGCTGTCCGCCCGGCGCCTTGCAGATCGCCGCTGGGCTGGGTTATCTTCTCCTCGTCCTGGCTTTGGGGTTCCGCCAGTTTCCAGGGCTGACGCCTTTTTCTTTGCTGGACGTTAGCGGAAAAGAGGTTCTGTTTCCCCCGGAGAAGCTGTTGCTGCTCGCCCTGGTCCCTCCGTTAGTGCTGACGCCGCTCCAGCCCGACCGGTGGCGATGGGGTTGCGAACCACCCGGTAAAACCTTTGCGCTGGCGTTACCGGTGACGCTCCTGGTGCTGATTCCACTCGCGCTTTTCCTGGAACACCTGCGTCCAGGTTGGACCCACGCGCCGATTCCCGTGCTGGTTTATGGCCTCGCCTATAATTTTTTGTTTGTCTGCGTCCTGGAGGAAAGTTTTTTTCGGGGCATCGTGCAAACCCTCTGCATGCGCTGGGCGCGTCACTGGAGCAGGTCGTCTCACGCCGATGGATGGGGCCTGATCATCGCCAGCCTTTTATTCGGGGGCGTTCATGCAGGAGGCGGCCTGACTTTCGTCTTTCTAGCGACGCTGGCGGGCTTTGCCTATGGCCTGGTTTACTACTTGACCGGACGCATGGACTACGCCGTTTTCCTCCACTTCGCCGTCAATACCGTTCATCAACTGGCGTTTGCGGCGCTCCCAACGCCCGCTTAAACATCGCTCGTCCTTGCGGTGAGTCCGACCCCAGTCCGGGCGCGCTTACCCCACCGGCCAGGGACGCACATACACCACACTGGGTTTAGGCAGCGTCGCCACAAACGGGTTGAACAGCGAACGGGGCTGCGCCACTTCTTCCCGCATGGGAATCCGAAACACCTTCTGCTCCAGCGACGCGCCGTAGTCGACCTGAATCACTTTCAACGCCGTCAGATCGCGCACATACATGATCTGCGCTGCAGGCCGATTGCCATCCGGGGCTTCTACACCGGGCAGGGTCAACACGACCGCGCGCAGGTGAGAAAATTCCGGTTCCGCTAACAGGCGATCCAGGAGCTCAGGATGGTGACTGACCTCAGCGAAGCGCAGCGCCGCCGCCGGCGCTGCATCGATCCGGCCCGTTTCGGCCAAATAGCGCCGCAGGTGCTGTTGAATACGTTCAGCGGTTTCCCGGGCGCAATAGATCCGATTCAGCCACATCACCTCCACCTGCAACAGCTGGTCGTCCGGCAGCGCGCGGCTGGCCGGCTGAACCTGTCCGAATTGGGCAAAGACCCGCCCCCCAATGCCATAATACCCTTGCTGCTGCGCCCGTTGCAGCGCCTGGCCCATCAGGCCCGGCGCGTTGTTGCCATAGAACAACGTCACACCGCCCACCGGTAACCGCAGATGCGGATTCGGCAAGGGCGCATCCGGTAAGGGCGCGTCCTCCGGCGGCGGCGCGCCGGCCGGCAGGAACAATCCGGTCAACAGCGTCGGTGCAAAAGGTCGGAACGGGAAAGCATCGGTAGGTGTGGGGGACATGGGATTACGCTATAATCTTGATGAGACCGACCTGCGTCTTGCGTTGAACATACCGTGATTGACTCGGAAGGAGGCGCTCGACGGCCTGTCTACGGCCAATTCGGTCAACGACTTTTCAGTATCATAACAAAATTCTGGCTACCGCGAGCGCGCCCCTGCATGGCTACAACGCCGATCCCTGATGCGGATACGCTCCATCTTGATCTGGAGAATCGCCCCGTCTGTGGGCAAGATCTGCTGTTCCTGCAGCAATGGTACAAGCTCTCGCGGCTGGATATGTGTTATCTGCTGGGCCTGAGTGATCTCAAGTGGTGTCACTACACCCACCCCAAGCATGTCAAAGAACCCCTCGGCGATCCGGCCGTGGCCTTGCTGGTCTGGGCGCTGGTGCGCTATCCCGACACCTTTTTTCTGCCGGCCTTCCCCACCCCCCAGGAAGTTTATCCCCTGTATGAGCGGCTGGCGGAGCAAAGCGCACCCCAGGCAGGAGATGACGCGCCGGTGCATTTGGGCAAAACCACTTTCAGTTTACTGCTGGGCCGGGAGATTGGCAGCGCCAGCCGCTGGCTGTCCCCCACGGACGCCAAGCCCATCACACCCACGGTCAGCCGCTTGCTGTTCGTCCTAAAAAGCCTCCTGCAAGCCCATGGCGCGCCGGGTCTGGAGGACTGGGTGAACTGTGCGCAGATCGAAGCCCGGGAACGTGGCCTTGATCTAACCGGCAAGATGACCTCGTGGTTTCGCATGGATGCCCGACCGCCGGGGAAGTCCGCCCGGCGAAAAGCGGCGAAATCCACCGCAACGCAATCCGCTCCATCCCACACCCCGGCATCGAAAGCGACCTCAACAACGCCCCCGGATTCCTCCCCGCCCTCTGACCCGGATTCGCTCCCTTAAGGACATCGCCTGGTGGCCCTGACCCTGCCCGATGAGCATCAACTGGATGCCCTGCGCGGCCGCGCCTTGCGCGGCAAAGACCTGCTGTTCCTGCGCCAGTGGACTGGTCTGAGCATTGCCGACTGTTGTTATCTGTTGGGCATGCCGGTGATGCGGTGGCATTACTACCAGCGTCGCCCCGACCAACTGATCGAGGACGCCGGCGTGGCGTTGCTGGCGCGGGCGTTGCTGACGCATCCCGAAGCCCACTATCTACCCGCTTTTCCCACGGTCGCCGAGGTGTACCCCGCCTACCAGCGCGCCCTCCAGCAAAGCGCCACGCCCTTGCCGGAACCCGACACGGCCTTGGGTCTGTTGGTCGGTCGCGACCGCGCCAGCGTGCGGCGCTGGCGGACCGGAACCAGCCAGCGGCAAATTCCGGGGCCGGTGCGGCACCTGTTGCTGGTCTTGCAAACCCTGTTGCGCCATCACGGGGTGCCGGGCTTTGAAGCCCTGGTCGAGCGCGCGGCCTTCGAGGCCGCCGCCCGCGGTCTCGACTTACATTCACCGGCGATGAAGACCTGGACGCGTCGTAAACCTTACCGGCCACGCGCGCCCAACGCTCCTCGACGTGGACGGCCCCCGAAATCCGGGCCACCCGCAGACGCAACATCCCAAGGTCAAGGGTTGGATCCACCTTCGCCTGCAACAGAGACCGCCCCGTCGCGTCGGGGTCGGCCTCGGAAGCGGCCACCCGCGCGCCCTCCTTCACCGGACTCGTCTCTTTAGGGCGCAGGCGCGCCGGGGCTTGGATGAACCTTCGGGGGTCCCCGCTGATCATCGCTCGCTGACAATTCTTGCGGGGATTCCCGCCAGACTTGGCCATCTGACCGCACCCGGTAGCGTCCCTGGAGCTCACGCTGCCAGCCTTGGGCCTGTTCAATCCGCGCAATCGCGCGATGGGCAGCCTCCAGGTCACACCCGCCCTTGTTCGGCAACCGGAGCTCCCGCGTAGCGGGATGCACCCGATTGATCATCAGGTGAAGATGCCGGTGATCGGTATCGCCATGCAGCCCGTAAAACGCCTGATGCGTCGCAAGGCCCAGTTCATCGAGAAAGAGTTGGACCGCTTCCTCCACCTGCGCCGGCGTCGGTTGTTCGCCCGCCCGCCAACTCAGCACATAATGACTGATCGGATCGGGACTGCGCACCGCTTGATACGCCAGCGCCAGCATCTCCAGTTTCTGATCGGCGCGCGTGGTAGTGAACACACCGCGTGCGCCTGCGTAAATACACTTCTCTTGGGTTCGGCGCGCAAACTGTTGCGGCACAGCCTTAGCTGGTGCTGCTGTGGCGTTCGATGGGTTTTTCTCGGGATGGGCTGAGCATGGCATGTGCGGACGGTCAATGTAGTCGGCCAGCCGGTGAATGCGCACGGCTTTGGAGGAAGACTTCCGGGGATTGCGGATTTTTTTGACAATCATGAGGGCAAACGCCTGTCGTTCAGGTTCGATCCTGTGGATTCAACAAGCGGAGGGCTTTGGTCAATTCGCACTGGATGACCCGCACCCGTTCGGGGTAACCTCCCCCACTTTCTTCGGCCAGCCGCTGAACCTCCAGACCGGCTTGGCGCAGGTGGTCGATCACCGCCCAGTTCACCTCGACCTCCACCTTGTAACCCAAGCACCGCCGCCGTGCCCAGGCGCTGACGGTCAATCCCGCTAATTGGGCGACTTTACACAGCTTGATTTTTTCCTGCTGCTTGAGTCGCACATTGATCACGGCATCCAATCGCACCGCACGGCGGGCGGATCGATCACGCGCATCACCGTCCCGGCCGTCGATGGGCACAGGATCCAAGGAATCAGGGCCGGGTGGGTGAGTCGTTAAATCCACCATAGCCGCTTCCTGGTTTAACGAGGTCTTTTCGGTAGGGGTTATCATGACTATTCCTCTTCCTAAAACCGGGGGTCTTCAGTGGTCGATCGCAAAGGCTTCAAGGGGCCATTCTCTCCAGGCGTTGAGTCCCCCAGCGACAAACCCCACACTCAATGGATCAGGCCGTCACTGGACAGGCGCGCGTCTGCGCGTATGACACCTCCTATCCTGTAATCAGGATGACCCCCCTCCGTCAGCAAGCTGCTCTCCGCCAACCGTCCGCACCGGTCAGTGTGCAAGCCATCAAGCTGTTCGATGGGCCAGTCATCGTGTAAGTCACCGTACTCCTCATTTGTTCTAAGTAAGCGTACAAACCACTGCGCGGGTCATGCGCGTCGCTCAGGGTGCGGATCATTGCGCAGAGCGTCGCTCTGCTCCGTTATGGGGCTCCTCAAAGAGATCGACTTGACACATATATTTTGTTATATATATTTATAATAATAAAAAACAGAAAATCAAGTAGACCTGATTGAGGACTACCCGCACATTCGCCTGCAATGCGGACAAGATCGGGACAAATGAGAAAATCACACGGTTCGCCAAGATTGAAATTCTCGAACTACATCATTAGTGTTTTGTTTTATGCTTAAAAAACCTTCCAGGAAAGCAACCGCTCGCCCATCGGTCGACATCGAGCGATTGGCCCATAAGCTGGCCAACCTGCCGGATGCGCCGGCCCTGCCGCAACGCACCGATACCCAGCGCTATCTCATCGAACAACTGCGCGATCCCTTGCTTCGCGCAGCGACCCAACATGGCTATTCCGTGCAAAGACTGGCGGACCTCTTGCGTGAGGAAGGAATAACGATCCATCCATCCACTTTGCGGCGCTACCTGGGTCCCCTGGGTCATCGCCCAGCGCGGCAACGACGATCGACCCCAGTCAGCGAACCCCATGCCGCCGTTTCCGAAAGCCGTTCGCCTGACGCCTTCCAGGGATCGGCCACCGCATCCAAGCCAGAGAACCCACCAACACCCCCTTTCCCACCCGCGATCCACCTCTCCAGCCGCTTTACTCCTAAACCGGAGGTGTCCTATGACGAACTGATCCGTCAGGGGGAAGCCCGTCACAAGCAGCGAGATGAACCGGCCTCGGAGCCAGCGCTCCGGTTCTCTGATAAAAATGCTCACCATGAATAGCCTATCTCCATGAGTAACGTCACGATCTCCTCAAGCGAGGCGCCAATGAACCCCCAATCTTCGAATAAACCACCGATGTTCACCATCGGCGGTTGTAAAGGCGGTGTCGGCAAATCCATGGTCGCGCTGGCGCTCGTGGACGATTTGCTCCAACGGGGTCAAGCGGTCCTGTTGATTGAAACCGACACCGCCAACCCGGATGTCTGGCGGATGTACGCCCGAGAGGCAGGCGTGATCGCTGAAACCCTCGATCTGGATCAAGCCGAAGGCTGGATCGATTTGATTAATCTCTGCGAGAGCCACCCGGAGCGCATCGTGGTCATCAATACGGCCGCCCGCAACCATCAGGGCGTGGCTGCTCACGGGGCAACCCTGAATCGAGCATTGCCGGAATTGCAGCGCCGGTTGATCACGCTGTGGGTGATCAACACCCAGCGCGACAGTCTGGAGCTCTTGGAAGATTACCTGCAAAGTCTGCCGGGCGCGGTCACGCATGTGGTTCGTAATACCTTTTTCGGGTCGCCGGACACCTTCCGGCTATACCCTACCCTGGCGGTGTCCGAAGATGTCGCCCGTTGTGGCGGGCAGGTACTCACCCTCGACCGACTGGCCGACCGGGTCAGCGGCGATCTGTATTCCCGGCGCTTGTCCATTGCCCGGGCCGTGCATCGCGGCGGCGCCGAGGCCTTGCCCTTGGGTAACCGCGCCGAGCTGGAACGCTGGCGGGAAGCAGTGGCGCGGATGTTTGACGCCGTGGTTTCCACCGAACTGTCGTCATCCGCCACGGCGCGTTTCACTCATGCACCTGCGGCGCCCACCGAAACACTGGCTGTCTAACGGGGGTTGTTGAGCAGGACGCCATGCGTGGTCATTCCCCTCCCCCACCTGGATCTCCTCCCCCGGAAACCGCCGTCGAAAACCGCGATTCGACGCGGCGTTCCACTGCGTCGGACGCCGACAGGCCGATGGAAACCGCCTTCGAACGCCTGGTCGGTCGACAACCGTCCGAAGCGGAGCGGACGCGACTCTATGCGGTTCGCGAGGCCCTGGGACTCGGGTCCAGCGATGCCCTCTGGCAGGTGTTGATTGCTTTGCAATATTACCACTCGTTGTATGAACAGTTTCCTCCGCTGATCCGGGCGGCGGCCCGTGAGGTCTTGGTTGAGTTTAAGACTGAGACCGACACCCTGTTGAAGTCCGCCGCCGTCGACCTGGAACACACCGCTCGCCAGTTGCAACATCCCCTGGTGGAAGCCGCTCACCACGCAGTCCAGGAGGCGCAGGCGCAATTCCTGTCGGGCATTCATCAAATGGCTCAGCGCGTGGCGCGGCGGGCGCGCTTGGAGCAGTTCTGGCCATGGCTGCTCGGCGGCGGCGTTCTGATGGCGCTGGCGCTGATGGTCGTCACCGGAGTGGCCTTGGGCTATGGTCGCCAACAAGGCTATACGACCGGTTACACCGAGGGCTATGCTTTGGGTTTACAACAAGCGCAAGCGTCGGCCCGCCGGCATTCTCCGTCCGATTCCTCTCTAACCCAAGCGCATTGAAGCGAACGCCGGCGCTAACCTCGACGGCGGTGGCCACGCAAGCGCACCAGCGGTGACGCAGCGATTTACAGGCCTTGGGGAATACGGTGGGTCGAATCGAGCGGTAGACGCCTTCCACCAGGCGTTGCGTGAGGAATTTTTCAAAGGAACCCCCTGTCATGAACGAAAACCCTGTTGATGAGACCGATCTGATCCTGCGGCTCGATCCGCGCCGCACGGCGCTGCTGGCCGGCCATGCGAATACCCTGGAAGTGCTGGTGCGCGTTCAGGCGCCGCCTCGTCCGGAGCAAAACGGCGAGCCGCGTCTGCCTTTTAATCTGGCGTTCGTGCTGGATCGTTCCGGCTCGATGCGCGGTCAGCCGCTGGCGGAAGCCTGCCGCTGCGCCCAGGCCATGATCGAGCGCCTGGACACGCACGATCAGGCCGCGTTGGTGGTGTTCGATCATCGAGTGAAGGTCTTGGTCGCCAGCCAGCCGGTCACCGATCCGCGCGTGTTTTACCGGGCGCTGGCAACGGTTCATGACGGGGGCCAAACCGATCTGCACGGCGGTTGGGTCCAGGGCGCGGCGGAAGTGGCGCGCACCCTGCTCGCCGAAGGTCTTAACCGGATCGTGCTGTTGTCCGATGGCAATGCGAATAACGGGTTATGCGACTTGCCGGAAATCGCCCGGCAATGCGCGGAGCTGGCGAGTACCGGCATAACCACCTCCACCTATGGCCTCGGCAACCATTTCAATGAAGAACTCATGGTTGAGATGGCCAAGGCCGGCCAGGGCAATGCCTACTACAGCGATACCGCTGACGATCTGCTGGACAAGTTCGAAGAGGAATTTGCCTTGATGCAGGCGCTGTGCGCTCGACAGCTGCAATTGGCTGTGCGCACCCCGCCGGGGGTTCAGGCGGAACTACTGAACCCTTACCGATCATTAGGCAACGGCCTTTGGCCGCTGCCGGACCTGGCCTATGACAGCGAAGCCTGGGCCGTGCTGCGCCTCCAGATCAGTCGCCCAGTACTCGATGTGGCCGGGGACGGACCCGGGTCGGTGTTGGAAGCGGAGCTGGCCTGGACGGATCTGGACGGACAAACCCGGCGCAGCCCGTGCGCCACACTGGCTCTGCCGATCCTGCCGGCTGCCGCGTTTGGCGCGATCGCCGAGGATGCACGGGTGATTGCCCGGTTGACGGAACTGGAAAGCGCCGACTTGCAACTCCAGGCGCGCACAGCGGCTCGCCAGGGCAACTGGGCGCGGGTTGAACAATTACTGGATCGCGCCAAACGGCTGGCGCGCGATCACCCGTGGCTGGAGGCCGTAGTGAGCGAAATGGAGCAACTGGTCATCGCTCGCGACGAAGAACGGTTCAGCAAGGAAAGCTATTACTCGTCGCAACGCATGGGAAACCGGTTGGCCGTCAAGGATGAGCCCCTCGAGGAAGCACCGCACGAGATCCCAGCGTTTTTGCAGCGCCAGTCCCGGCAAGGCAAAAAGAGGCCATCATGAATTCGACAACGCCTGTCGCGCTGGTCACCGGCGGAGCCCGGGGGATCGGCCAAGGCATCGTGCACCGGCTCCTTGAACGGCAGTATGCGGTGGTCATTGCCGACCACGACGTTGAGGGCGGAGAAAGTGCCTGCGCCGCCGGTCGATCGCTGGGGCCGGTCGCGTTCGTAGCGACCGATGTGGCGGATGAGGCGGCGGTTCGGCACAGTGTGGCGGTCGTCGCCCAGACTTTTGGCCGTTTGGATGCGCTGGTGAATAACGCGGGCATCGCCGATCCGCCTCGGCAGCCCGTCGACGTCCTGGATCTGGTGCTGTGGAATCGGGTGTTGAGCGTTAACCTGACCGGCAGTCTGCTGATGGTCAAGCACAGTGTCCCGCTGTTGCGGGCCAGCCGAGGCGCCATCGTCAACATTGCCTCGACCCGCGCTCTGCAATCGGAGGCGCATACCGAGGCCTATGCCGCGTCCAAGGGGGGCCTGGTCGCCCTGACGCATGCACTGGCGATCAGTTTGGGGCCGGACATCCGGGTGAATTGCATCAGCCCGGGCTGGATCGACGTTCAGCACAGCGTGTTGCACCCGGCGGATCATGCCCAACATCCGGTGGGGCGGGTCGGCCAGCCCGACGATATTGCGGCGCTGGTGGCTTTCCTGCTGTCCGCCGAGGCGGGCTTTATTACGGGCCAGAATTTCATCGTGGATGGGGGCATGACCCGGAAAATGATTTATCGGGATTGAGCGCGTCCAGGGTCGTCAACACTTCCAGCGCGCCGACCGGCAACAGCACCCCACGGGCCGACGGTTCAGTGTCGTGCGGGTTGATGCGGATCAGCCGCCAAGCGGCGTATTCGCATTCGCGCCGCACGGTGGCAATGGTCGTACCCGCGCCCAGTTCGATCACGACCAGTCGCCGATCCTGCACCGTACACAACCAGGTTTTATAGCGGCGATGTTGGCTTTCATAGCGAGCACGTCGCCAGTCGCTGTCGTAGAACATGAGGAGATTCGGGCGGGCCAGCGCGCCACAGTGGGGACAACGCGGCAGGGCGGAACAGGCGCGGAAGGTGTGCGGATCGATGTCCAATTGCACCGCATCCGCCGGCCAGGTCTCCGGGCAGCCGGCATGGCATTGCAGGTGATGAAGTGAGCCATGGCATTCATAAACCGGTTCGGGCGCGAACCCGGCGCGCTGGAAATGCCCATCGACGTTGCTGGTCATGACGAAAGCGCCCAGGGGCATGGATTCAGCCCAACGGCGCAGGATGGCAAACCCGGCATGAGGCGGATGCCCGGCATGAGGCGGATGCTGGCGATAGAGATTCAGGCGATGATCGTAGAAGCCCCAGGCCAATTCCGGATCGCTCGTGAAAGTCTCCGAGGTGGCGATGTCCATAAAGGAACGCCCTTGGTAAGCAGGGTAGGCCGACCAGAAGCCTTGCGTCCCGCGAAAGGCCGGCAGACCGGAATCCACGCCCATGCCCGCCCCGGCGCCAATGAGCAGCGCTTCAGCATCGGTCAGGAATTGGGCGGCGGTGACGTAGTCGGGGGATAGCGGTGGGGAGGTCATGATTCGCCAGAGGGAAGATCGCTGACCGAGACCCGCGCAATCAAACCCGTATCGGTGAACTCCAGCGTCTCGCGCGCCTGCCGTTGCACCGCTTGACCGGTGGCCGCCGCCGTGGCGGTCATGGTGAAGGCAAACTCCACGGTGCTTTCATCCACCGACCGATATTCCGTGACCGTCCAATAGACATCGGGAAAGCGCGCGAAAAAGTCGGTCATCATCGAATGGATCGCCGATCGTCCCGTGAACTCCCCGACAAAGGTTGAATGGTAAAGCGCCTGTTCGGCGAACAGCAGCAGGATGAATTCCAGGCGATGAGCATTCGATAAAGCCACATACGCCTTAGTCAGTTCGATTTGTTCGAGTGTGTTCATGGGGTTCTCTTATTTGGCGGGTGTTGGTGCGGTCGAGTACGATGTCGGAATGATGAGCATCAGCCCTTGTCGGTCTGACTCATACCTCCGGGTCTCCACGAAACCCGGGGCGGTTCAGCAACCCAGGAAATCAGGACGGGTGAACGAGTTCTCACCATCAACTCAACCCCAGCGCCTTGAATGCGGCTTGACGCAAGTCGCCGAAGAAGATCGGATCAACCTGTTCCAGCACCTCGGGGCTAACCTCCAGAAACTGACGCTTGTTTTCAATCGGGATCAGCGCCCGTCGCGCGCCGTTTTCCATGGCAACCTGCAACGGCTCTGCCAGCGAACGCACCGGCTTGACGTGCCCCTGAATGCTCAGATCGCCCAGCACCAGCAGCCCGGGTTGCGGCGCGGCCTTGCGCAGAATGGAATACACGGCAATGCAAAACGCCACACCGATCTCAGCCTCGACCTTGTTACCCAGCAGGTCAATCACCTCAACATGGAAATCACAGGTATCGACTTCTCGCCCGATGCCAAACATGTTCTTGTTGGCCAGCAGGTAGCCAAAGGCGCGGTTAATGGCTTCCTTCATCGTCCCGGCAATACCGCCGGCGAATTTTAGCTTGCTGGTTCCGAACGCCACACTGACTTCCACCCGATACAAGCCGACCGTGCCATCACTGCTAACCGCTGCCGTGTACAGCGTACCGGGCGACAGCGGATCGGCGGAAATCAGGTCACGGCCGCCCTGTTCGGGCACGCTGACAAAACATTCCTCGCCGGTCGCATTGATTTGATAACTGAACGCCGTCTGGTGATACTCGAACGCACCCATTTTTTTGAGCTGCTCCTTGACCCGCCGCCGCCCTTCCAGCGCTAGCCGCAGCAACTCCTCCAAATCCACTGGGCTGACCTGGCCATGCGGATGCAGCAGCTTCATCAGCCCGGACACAGTGCGGCGCACCGCCTTGCGGTCGCGGGCGTTCAGGTGCGCACCCAAGGCGAACGAGTGATCGATGATTTCAGTGAAATTGTGCTTGCCCAAGTCGCGTAGCGCCTCGGCCAGGTAATCCACTACAAAGCCGTAATGGTCGGTGAAATGCTCATGACGCATCTTCGGCACTTCCCAACCGGGCAGATAACAGTGCAGGCGGTCAATAAACGCCATGTCATCACGGATCACGTCCGGCAACGGCGCAAACAGATGACCGGTTTGCACCATGACATCCACCGGTTGCTGGGTATTGCCAAACAGCGCCAGGCTGGCGTAACCGGCCATTGCCTCCTGACTGCGCTGGAACTGGCCCGATTCGCAATAGGTCTTGAGCATGGTGATCACCTCCTTGGGCATCTTTTGCAGGTCGGCCACTTCATCGAAACCCACCACATCCCAGATCTGCACCATGCCCTTGTAACGGCCCTGCTGTTGGCCAAATAAATTGGCCACGGTGGTCGGACCGGTCAGCAGCGCGGCGTAGGGCGACAGTTCCTGAATCGCATAGCTCTTGCCCGTACCGCGCGACCCCAGCTCGATCAGGTTGTAATTGCGCTCGCAGAAGGGAATCAGCCGCAGCAGGAACAGCAGTTTCAGCCGCCGCTCCATGACCGAGGGTTCATAACCCATACTGCGCACTAACAAATTTAGCCATTCATCCGTTGTAAACTCGCCCCGCAGTCGCCGGTACTCGTCCAGATCAAAGGTCGCCAACTGAATTGGCGTCAGCTTGTCAATCCAGAACGGATATTTGCCCCGGTTTTCCTCATCGTATTCAAAGCGCATATCGATCTGCGCCCAGATGCCGCCGGTCAGCAACCGGTCGAAATTCCGCACGTAATGATCCGGGATATGGACGAACTTATGGCCGAAATTAGCGACCTCTGCCCAGTAGCGGGAATCGGCCAAGCGGACCTTGATCTTGTCGATGAAGGTATGGGAACCCTGTTCCTTGACCCGGCTCTGGGCGCGCATACTGTCATCCGGGCGGATGTAATTATCGGCCAGGGTATCGTTAACCACCTGCAGGCCCATTTGAATCGCCAATTCATCGGACGAGGCGCAATACTTACCCAGCAGATATTCCAGGACGAACACCGGGACATTGGCGCCAACCTTAACCTTACGCACCAGATCCTTGCGGACCACTTTCCCGGCGAAAATCCGGTTGGCCTTGTCATCCAGCGCATCGCGCGGGGGGGATTGATCCAGCATGGGCGACTCCCCAGTTTCAAATCGCCAGTTTCACCGGGATTTCCCCGGATTCATCGAGCACCGCATCGGTCGCCGGATCCTGGGCGACCACGCGGAGACTGGCGACTTCACGGGTCAGCACCATTGCCAGGCTGACTTCCTGACCCGGTTGCAGGTGGATGACGCCCCGCGCGCGGTCCAGTTCGGCATTAATCGCCATACCGGTCTGACCGACCTGTTTGCCCGCTGCCAGCAGGATCACCCGCACCGCCAACGGCTCGTTGATCAGTAGATTTGGCTCCAGCCGGATGCTCACGCCAAAGGTGCGATTGGTCAGCCGCTCCGGCAAGCCGTGCAGTTTGACGACCGGACCGGTGGCCGTGACCATCGGCGCGACGGGCATCCGCAAAGTGATGAGCGGAATCACCAGTTCCTGCAAACTGACTCCGCCGTGGTGGTAACTCAGCCCACCGCCGGTTTTGAACACCCCCAGGCCGATAGGGAAAATGAAATCCAGCGGGGTGGCGTAACCGAGTTCAGCGCCGCTGACCCGCACGGCGCCGGGCGGCGTACTGCCACCCTGGCCGATCCAGCAGCGGCGATGCAGTTCCAGCGTTGCGTCTCCCGGCGCGTCGGTTTTCATCGCATCGTCCTTGCGCAGGGCGAATTGGTAACCGTGATCAGCCGTGATGACGAAGTGTTCGATCCCGGCTTTGGCCAGTTTGCGGATCGCGCGACCCAGGTTGCCAATCAGAGCGTCCATCATCTGCCGGGCGAGCAGATCAAAATCGCTTTCGCCGGCAAAATCGATTTCCTGTGAGCGCACCAGCACCAGCGACGCTGCGCCCAGGGTTTTGTTCAGCTTGGCGCTGGGCAGGCTGAGGAGTTTGTCCAGAGTCAACTCCACCAGTTCAGGACGCCGGGCTTTGAAAAACCGTAGCCGATCATTGACATCAGCCAGCGCGGAACCTTCGATCCGGGCCGCCAGCCGACCTTTGTGGTCAATGACGGTGAAGCTGGCGGCGGCGCCGGGCAACAATGCGGCCATGCCGACTGGGGTAATGGTGGGCAACGCCGCGATCACGGGCTGGAGGGTCAGATCCTGCGCGCCAGCCAGTTGGTTGGCCAAATCAACGCCCATCTCATAACGCAGGGCATCGATCAACAGATAGGCGGTGCGTCCGGGCCGGGTTTGCACCCATTCGGGATAGATTCGGGTTTGATGGAGAACACGAGAGATCGACCAGCGTGCGGCAATGAGCGCCGGGGTGAAACCCTCAGCCAACCGCTTGAGCCATTCTTCGTACTCGCGGCGGATGACCGCCAGGGCTTGTTCGGTTTCCGGATCGTCGTCCAGGCAGGCGATCAGGGTTTCGAGCTGGCGATGCAGGGCATCGATCTGGAATCCCCCGCGATCCTGAACATAAGCTTTCACCCAGGCGACGGGATCGGCGCCGCACTGGGCGAACACCGGCCGTAGCTGTTCCATGGCGCGGCCCAGTTCGGCCATGAGGCGGCAGACTTCCCATTGCATCTGGCGGTTCGCGTCCCAGTCCACCCAGAAACTACGACGGCGGTCGGCGACAATGGCCAGCGCCGGACCATACTGGCGAATGGCAATCAATTGCCCGGCATAAGCCAGCAAGCAGCGTTCTTCAAAGCGGAACGTGTCGATCTTGCCCAGATGCCGGGCTTCAATCGGCGCATCGGCCAGATGAAGTTCACTTTCGACCTGATCAGCGCCAGCGACATAGGCGTCGGGATCGTCGCGGCGCAAGGCGGCGGTGATCGTGTGCAACCGGGCGAGCTGATCCTGATGCGTCGGCGTGGGAATCTGATTCAGCGGGGCAGGCGGTTCGCTGTCCAGGTCGGCGCGAAATTCCCCCAGCAGCACATACCGCCAGGTTTTGCGCCGGGCCTCGGCCAGCGTCAGGTCGGCGGGCAGCTTCAGACCGAGGCGGCTGTCGATCAGGGCGAACAGTTCGGGAAGAGCGGCGCGTTCGGCAATAGCGGCGTCCTGATCGTCGTGCGCCAGCCAGCGACTAATCAGCGGCTCGCTGGCAGCGTCGCCAAACAGGGTGCGCAGGATCGAAGCGGACTGTCCGGCTTCATGCTGGCGGAGCAGGGCAACGATATCGGCATAACCCACGCCCGGGCGCTGCAACAGTTCGTCGATCTGACCATCGGTGAACTGCTCGCGCAGGACCTGGCGCGCCAGGCGCTTGAGTTGGGGTTCATAGCGGCAACCGCCCAGTTCCAGTTCCATCAGGATCGAATCGGCTGGAGGCGCCAGGCCGGGGATATAGAGAATCAGCGGTTCGGGGTGGTCGTGGCTGACCTGCGGTTCCACCGCCGCGCGCAGAGCGAAGAACGAACCGGCGTAGCGGGCTAGATACACGGTCTGCCTGCCCAGGTTAACTTGGCATAGCCCGGCGGCGATGGGGGCGACTCGCGGCAATTCCTGATCGAAGAACGGCAGAAACTCGGAACGCGGGTCGTAGACCACAGCAATGAACCGCTTGTGCAGTCGGTCGGCAAGCTTTTCACTGAAAGCGACGTGCAGGGCGTGCATGATTTTCCAGTTTTAAGTTTTAAGTTTTAGATAGTTAGCTGATTTTTTAACGATCAGGTCTTTTGATCGTTGAACGTCAGGTCACCCTGCTGGTCGGCTTTACGTCGCCTCCGCGCCGGTCGGGATTCGGCGCGATCCGCTGGCGGCTTGGCGGCTTTCTTGACGCGGGCGCTGGTGGCAGGCGCGATGGGTGTATCCAACAGGATTTCCAGGGCCTTCTCCACGGCTGGCGAGGTGCGCTCCTCAATCAGAGCGGTCAATGCGGCAGGCTCCAGGTCGCGGGGTTGCCATTTGCCGTCCGGGGTTCCTGTCCAGAAGACCTTTTCCAGGTCGTGGGCAATGGCCAGGCTGCGATCATCGGCGCATTTGGCGACGACGCGGGCCGGGTAGAGATGCATGGCCCAGTGCGCCCAGTCGTAATCACCGGCGGCCAGTTTGTTCCAGCCGGCCCGGCATTCCTTTTGCCAGGGTTTTTGGTGGGGAACCAGGCGCCACAGGGGGGCGAAATTGAGGATGACGCCGTCATTGAGATTCGGGTTCCACAAGGGGGCGATCCGACTGACTTCATCACGGAATGCCCGTAGTTCGGTCACGAAGGCGTCCTGGGCGGCGAGGTCCCGGCGCTGGCTGAGGGTGGGGCTGGCGCCAGCACGCTGCGTTAGGTCGGCCAGTTGCCGTTCTTCGTATTGAATTTTCGGGGTGAGGTGATCGTGGAGCGCCCGGTAGAAGGTATCACGGGTCAGGGCCGGGTAGTAGAGCCAGAGGGTGTAGCGGGCGCTGGGCGTGGCCAGCGGCCAGTAGATTGGGGCTTTGCGGCGGCTTTTGGAATAGCGGGCGAGATGCGCGGGAAAGAACTCGCGGCTCAGCCAGTCGCGCAGGTCGGCGCTGGTCATCGGGAAGCCGACCTGTTCCAGAATGGCGCCGACGGCAGCGGTCAGGTCGTCGGGATGGCCGGGATCGTCGACCAGGATCGGTTTGACGAACGTGTCGTCGGGTCTCGTGCCGGGATTGCGGGCGGGCAGAGGATCGAAGGGTTCGGGTTCGGGCGGGATTTCCCGTTCGCCGGTCGCCAGGCGCAGGTCGAAACGGCCAAAGGCGACGCCGACGCACCAGGACAGTAGGTCGGCCAGGTCGGGAGTGATGGGGGTCATGTGCTTACTGAGCTTCTCCGAAAGCGGCAAGAAATTTCTGGATTAGCCCTGGGTCATACCACGCTCCAGCTTTACCCAGCCGTTCCACCCACGGACGCACCTGATGAATCAATCCCAGATGTTTGGCGCGGCCCAGCAGTCCCAGTGAACCCGTTACGCGCAATCCAACCGCCAGCGCGGCGCGACGACCACGCCATTCGTCGAGACCTACCGTCGTGAGATCCTCTTGCAATGCCAGGCTGATAACGGCTGATTCGCCGGCGCCCAGCGGCGTTGTGAGATTCAGGGGCAGCCTGCCGGTTAACGAGCGTACTTCAATCCAGTCCGGGACGCTGACGGGATAGCCGGCTTCACGTCCGACCGTTAATTCATTGGCAACGGCTTCTGGAATCAGGAAATGGAACGGTAATTGGCGGACCCAGCCAAAGGCATCGGCGCGCCCCAGAGAAATCAGGGGGCCGGTATCCATCACCAAGGGTTCAGGGACCATGCGCAAAATCCAGTTCGATGTCCAGGTCTTCGGCTTTGAGATTAGTCATACTGACGCCAACCCGGGGTAAGGCCAGCAGGAAAGCGACGCGCTCCATACCGCAAAGGCGAGCGGCTGGCCCGGAAGGAAGGCGTCCACGCTCGTACAGTTTGGCGGCCAGCAGGAAGACCGCTTCTCGCTCGAATTCTTCGCGCGGCATAGCGACATCCAGTAACAGCGCATCGTCATATTCAATTTGCAGAGTATGAGCCATAGCAGTTCCTCTTAAAGGCGACGCCGACGCTCCAGGACAGCAGGTCGGCCAGGTCGGGGGTGATGGGGGGCACGATGGTTCTCTATGGTCAGGTTTCGCGCTGCATCTCACGGAGGGCGGCGCGCGCTAAAAAGCTGGAACGGGTCAGATGACGGGAAGCAATATAGTCGTCCATGCGTTGCACCAGTCCTTCGGGTAAGGAGACATCGACCGGCACGGGGCGGGTTGGGAGTCGGGCCAGGTCGATGTCGATCAGCATCCAGACGCCGTCCTGATAGTCCGGTTGTTTGATCAGCGATTCCAAGGAAGTTGGCGTAGGCAGGGCGATGTTTTCATCCTCACACCAGACTTCAATCGCTTCCTGAATGTTGGCGGGTAAATCTTCCCAACGATCTGCGGCGGAAAAGCAGCCTGGAAAATCGGGGATAGTAACGCCGTGAGCGTGAGTTTCATCGCCGAGATGGACATAAACCGGATAGAGCATTATTCCCTCCATTCCCAGCCCGCTTGCCGGTAGATGTTGCGCAGAGTGCCGATGGCGACATCCTTACGAGGATGTGGAATCACGACATGGCCGGGTCGGGCAGGATGTTTGAATTTGGCATGATCGCCTTTGCCGCCTGCGCGCACCCAGCCGTCTTGCTCAAGGCGTCGAATCAGGCTTTGACTGTCCATGAGTTATCGTACTAACTCCTCATCTTCTTCAGGATTTTCCGCCTCGGGCGCTACGTTATTGAGGCGAGCGACGGCTTCGCGATCCTTGGGGCTGAATCCGTAGAGATCGAAGGCGATGGCGTCAATCTCGGCCTGAATCTGTTGCAGCTCAGCCTTGAGGGCGTCGGGGTTCCAGTCGCCCAATTTG
>JAGRHQ010000529.1 GCA_020444905.1 Candidatus Competibacteraceae bacterium | reverse complement strand
CGATTTCGCAGCAAGGGGGCGCTGTGCGCCTGTGGTTTTTCCGGTTGTCACGCCGGGTCGCTGATTTTGCAGCGACAGGTAAATTGTAGCACACGACTCCATCGTTGAAAGTGGATTTACACGCGGTTGACAGCCGCATTGAAGGGACATTATTCACGGTCGGTGGGTACGCGCAAGACTTTGTTTTGTGGACACATAGATTGAGACTCATTCTATGTGTCCCGGCCTTGCGTAACTCCAACAAACTCAACGGATGAAGCGCCAATAGCGACAGGGAAAAACCCGGCAGACGCCTCAGCCTAGCCTGCCGGGAAAGTCCCTACCGCGAACCTAGAACGGCAACCCGGCTTCTCTAAACTCGGTCACCAGCGCCAGGCGGGTCGTCTCCACCAGGGCGCGCAAATTGGGATGACTGAACAGCCAGGTGGGGGCGCTGGGGCTGGAGGCCACCGGGTCGGGAACGGGCATATTCCGGGGTCGCAGGATCAAGCCCAGTTCTTCATGAAAGGGCGACGGACCTT
>JAGRHQ010000528.1 GCA_020444905.1 Candidatus Competibacteraceae bacterium | reverse complement strand
TGGACTTCCTGGCGCCCATCCGTCCGGACCACGCACTGCGTGAGCATCACAACGTGCTGCTGGCCAATCTGCTGGCGCAATCGGCCGCGCTTTGTCAGGGTCAGGAACTGCCGCCGGAGGATCCGCTGCGGGCGGCCCGTGCCTGCCCGGGCGGACGGCCCAGCACGGTCCTGCTGCTCGATCAACTCGATGCCCACTCGCTGGGCGCCCTGCTGGCGCTGTATGAGCACAAGGTCTTCGTGCAGAGCGTGGTCGCCGGCATCAATCCCTTCGACCAGTGGGGCGTGGAACTGGGTAAGGCGATCGCCAGCCAGATCGAGCCGGCGCTGGCGGGCGAGGGCGAGCAGCGCTTTGACCCGACGACCGAATCATTGTTGCGTCGGATCCGCCGCGTGCGTGCGGACAGCGCCATCCAGTGACGACTGTTCCCAGCTAGTCGGCGGACACGTCCGAGCGCTCATCCTGGTGTGGCTGTTGCAGCAGATACTGCAGTTCGGTGGTGAACGCCTTACCCTCATCCTC
>JAGRHQ010000527.1 GCA_020444905.1 Candidatus Competibacteraceae bacterium | reverse complement strand
CGAAAAGAGCTTCTCCGACATCGTGATCCACGACGAGGCCTGGTACGAGGCGAACAAGGTCGTGCTGCGCCGCGGCGAGACGGTCGCGGAAATAGATCGCACGCAACGCGTCGTTCGCACAGCGTCGGGCGCGATGGAACCGTACGACAAGTTGATCGTCGCGACGGGCTCTATGCCGATCATTATCCCGGTGCCCGGCGCCAAGCTTCCCGGCGTCGTCACGTTCCGCGATCTCGATGACGTCGACGCCATGCTTCAGGCCGCGGCGAGCGGTGGCCGTGCGGTGGTGATCGGCGGCGGCCTGCTCGGGCTCGAAGCCGCCGCCGGCCTGGCGACGAAGGGCATGACGGTTTCTGTCATCCATCTCATGCCGACGCTGATGGAGCGCCAGCTCGATCCGAACGCCGGCTATCTGCTGCAACGCGCGATCGAACAGCGCGGCATCGAGGTCGTCACCTCCGCCAACACCAAGTCGATCGTCGGCGAGACGCGCGTCGAAGGCGTGCTGCTCGACGATGGCCGCAC
>JAGRHQ010000526.1 GCA_020444905.1 Candidatus Competibacteraceae bacterium | reverse complement strand
CAACCGCCAATGGCGGCAGCATGGTGGTGGAAAACACCATCAATAGCAGGCCGAGGATGCGCAGGGCGACACGAATTTGCATGGGAAACGGGGCTTAAAAGAAGCCGAGACCGACCTGGAACAGACGCTCGACCTCGGCGACTTTGCGTTTATCCACCAGGAACAGGATGACGTGGTCATCGGGCTCGATCACGGTGTCGTCATGCGCGATCAACACTTGTTCGCCACGTGCGATCGCGCCGATGGTGGTGCCCGTCGGCAAGCGGATTTCATCAATGCGCCGCCCGACCACCTGGGAGGTGTTGATGTCGCCATGGGCGATGGCCTCCATGGCCTCGGCCGCACCCCGGCGCAGGGAATGCACCTTGGCCACGTCGCCGAGGCGGATGTGGGTCAGCAGGCTGCCGATGGTGGCTTGTTGCGGAGAGATCGCGATGTCCACGGTGCCGCTGCTCTGCACCAGATCGACGTAAGCCGAGCGGTTGATCAGCGCCATGGTGCGACGCACGCCGAGGCGTTTGGCGAG
>JAGRHQ010000525.1 GCA_020444905.1 Candidatus Competibacteraceae bacterium | reverse complement strand
CGTCGAAGGGGAACACGAACGGCAGCCGCTCGACGGTCGCCGTCGCGACGCGGTCCAGCGGCACGCGCCCGAGCGGCGTCTCGAAGGCGTCGAAGGTCGACGTAGCGACGCCCTCGAAGCCGACGCGGTGGGCCGGGCCGAGCAGGACGACGCGCCGCACCCCGCTGGCGCGCGCGCGCACGCGCGCGTAGGCGGTCGCCGCGATGGGGCCCGAGTACACGTAGCCGGCGTGCGGCGCGATGATCGCCTTGTCGTCCGGGCGGGGCGCGACCCCAGGCGCGGCCGCGCCGAGCATCGCCTCGACGGTCGCGCGGAGCTCATCGGGATCGCTCGGATAAAACGACCCGGCGACGGCTGCGGGCCTGGACGTTCGCATGGTTCACCCCCTCGCGAGCGCGGGACGCCGCGAGCTCCCAGTATCGTGAGGGGCGCGCGTCGACGCAAGCGCGGGTCTTTCGGCGCGGGCTCCGTCACCGCTCCGGGAATCTGTAAGGGGCTCCATGGGACAGCTCGACGCGCGACTCGA
>JAGRHQ010000524.1 GCA_020444905.1 Candidatus Competibacteraceae bacterium | reverse complement strand
AGAAGCTGCGCCAGGCGGACAGGGTGCGGGCCAGGGTCTTGGGGGCCGAGCCTCGGGCATGGAGGCCCGCCAGGGCCCGGCGGATGTGATGGCTGGTGAGGCTGGCCGGGTCCACTTCGCCCACCCGCTCCAGCAGGTGGCCCAGGTCGAAGGCGTAGGTGGTGACCGTGGCGGGGCTGTAGCTGCGGGCCCGCAGGTTCAGGAGGAAGGCGTCGATGGCGATGCCGAGTTCCCCACGGTCGTCAGCCATGCCGTTCCCCCCTTTCGTAAAGGGGGGCAGGGGGGATTTGAGTGTCGATGGGGGTGGAGGCGGCGGGAATCCCCCCCAACCCCCCTTTTGCAAAGGGGGGAGCCGCGGGGGAGGCTCCCATAACCATGGACTAGATGAAGCGGGAGATGGCCGCGCCGGAAAGCTGGGCCAGCCAGGACAGGTAGAGGGTACCCATCTCCGGATAGAAACGCTTGGCATCCTCGGAGGCCAGCACCAGCAAGCCGTTCAGGTTGTCCTCCCGCAGGGGGGCGATGGCG
>JAGRHQ010000523.1 GCA_020444905.1 Candidatus Competibacteraceae bacterium | reverse complement strand
CGTCATGCTCAATCGCTACATCCGCGATGGTCGCCTGTTCGCCGATCATCCCCTGGAGGGGGTATTGTAGAAACATGGGTGGGCCGCTCTCCTCCGATTGAGCCTCTTGCCCAAGTCGCGATCGCTGATCCGGTATCTTGGCTAAATCAAGGCCGATCACTGTCATCTCATTCATGGACGCCCCTCTTCATTCAGAGGTAATGACCCCTTCCCAGTTTGGCACCGTGATGCCGCAGTCGGCTAACGCCCAATCCGCTACCGCCCGGGCATGCAGGTAGGTCGTGTCGAACAGCGAAACGGGCGCATCTCGCGGCCCAACCAGTAGCCCGATCTCGGTACAGCCCAGGATGATGCCCTCGGCCCCAGCCTTGACCAGCCGCTGCATGATCTGGCGATAGTGCGTCTGAGATTCGGCCCGGATATCGCCCTGACAAAGTTCCTCATAAATGACGCGGTGAACGATCGCCCGCTCGGCGGGGTCGGGAATGAGCACCGTCAGACCGTGCCGCTCCATCAACCGGCCCCGGTAG
>JAGRHQ010000522.1 GCA_020444905.1 Candidatus Competibacteraceae bacterium | reverse complement strand
TGACGCGATGATTCCGATTGGTCGTGGCCAACGTGAATTGATTATCGGTGACCGTCAAACGGGTAAAACCGCGATGGCCATTGACGCGATTATCGCTCAAAAAGGCTCTGGCATTAAGTGTGTGTATGTGGCTGTTGGTCAAAAACAATCGACCATTGCCAACGTTGTGCGTAAGTTAGAAGAAACAGGCGCAATGGCTTATACCACCGTTGTCGCTGCATCGGCTTCTGAACCAGCCGCCATGTTGTTTTTGGCTCCTTACTCTGGTTGCACGATGGGTGAATACTTCCGTGACCGTGGTGAAGATGCTTTAATTATTTATGATGATTTGTCAAAGCAAGCGGTTGCCTATCGTCAAATTTCTTTGTTATTGCGTCGTCCACCAGGACGTGAAGCGTATCCCGGTGACGTATTCTATCTACACAGCCGTTTATTAGAGCGTGCTTCTCGTGTATCTGAAGAATATGTAGAAAAATTCACCAATGGTGCAGTGAAAGGTCAAACTGGTTCTTTAACCGCCTTGCCAATCATTG
>JAGRHQ010000521.1 GCA_020444905.1 Candidatus Competibacteraceae bacterium | reverse complement strand
CAACCGGCTCGGCCTGATCGTGACCGAGTTGCCCGCCGAGCAGCGCCAGCAGGGCGAATCGGGCGTACTGGTCAAGGACGTCAAGGAAGGTCCGGCCGCCAGCGCCGGCATCCGCCCCGGCGACATCATCACCCGCATCAACAACGCCGAAGTGGCCGATCCGGCCCAGTTCGCCGAACTGGTCGGACAACTGCCGACCGGACGCCCCGTGCCGGTGCTGATCAAGCGCGATAACGGCGCGCTGTTCCTGGCGCTGACCATCGCCGAAAAGGAATAAGGGGTCCACCCACCGAGCGGCGAGCGTACCGCAAGGCAACATTCACAGAAACCGCGCTTCAACGCTACAATAGCCGCGCTTTTTACGCCGGAACACGCTGGCCATGCCCTCGGCGTGCGTGTTTCGGCCATTCCCATGCTGGAATCCAACCGCGCCGGTCGCCCGTACCCGCGGGCACCGGAATACATAACCAAGGAGGTTTTTCCGTGCTCGAAAACTATCGCCAACAAGCCGCCGAACGCGCTGCTCTGGGCAT
>JAGRHQ010000520.1 GCA_020444905.1 Candidatus Competibacteraceae bacterium | reverse complement strand
GAACGAAAGACAACGAGCAACGCAGCGCTGAATTATTCCAAAAATATGCACAGGCCAGTGGTTGTGCGGATAGCGATTTTCAACGCCGCATTTATAACTTGATCATGATCACGACTCACCGTGAACAGCCAAGTCGGAAAGATGAGCAATTTATTGTTGATATTGATTTATCCAGTTTTGGCTTGCCGTGGGATGAATTCGAACGAGACGGGCGGCGGATTCGCGCTGAATGCGCTGATATGAGTGATGATGCATATTACCCAAGTCATGTCAAATTTTTGCAGATGCTGCAAGAGCGACCGACCTTCTTTTTCACCGATTTCTTCCAGAATCGCTACGAACGGACAGCGCGCGAAAACATTGAGCGGCTGATCACGAGCCTGCGCAAACGTGGTTATGACTGAATCCGACCATTCTGCCCGCGGGGACAGGGAGATGAAATTCAAGTTGAGCAACCTGGCGTCTATGCTAGGCACCCCACCGGCATCGCACCAGCAGGAGCCAGCGACCGTACTGTTTGCTGATATTAGCGGTAGCACCCG
>JAGRHQ010000051.1 GCA_020444905.1 Candidatus Competibacteraceae bacterium | reverse complement strand
CGGAAGCTGCAAATGCAACAACCCTTACCCCCTTTCTACCGGGTTTGCCCCGTAATGAGGAACTGATAGGTGGTGAGGTGAACTACAGCAAATCGTTGACATCGTGATGGTCGCCTGCTAGGATTTTGCGCAGAAAACAACTTTTTGTTGTTTGCAGGCAACGACACAACAGGTTGTGCCGTTATTTCATAAACAGCGAGAAACTTTGGTTGGCTCTGAGGCTGTGGGCTGAAAATGGCATGTGCTGGATAGCATTACTGGTTATGGCTTTAGTCGGACAAGAAGCCTTGGCAGCGAATGTCGAGTCGGGTCAAGGTGGGCAGCAAATTCAGCAGTCGGCTTCTCCTCTGATCGGCGTGGCTGACGAGGCGCACCTCAAGGAACGGGTGTTGGCGCGCTGGCAAGCCTTGATTAAGGGGGACTTCGAGGCGGCTTACCAGTTTGAAACTCCGGCTTACCGCGCTATCTACACCCCGGATCAATTCCGTTACCAGTTCGGCAACCAGACCCTTTGGCGTATGGCAAACGTCGTGAACATTCACTATGATAACTCCATTGTGGCGAGAGTTCAGGTGGAGGTTGCATATCGCTACGCCCAACCGGGAATGGGTCAAGCCATGCGGGATATGACCCAGCAGGTCAACGAAATCTGGTTGCGCAGAGAAGGAGAATGGTGGCGCCAGCAGGATTGAATCTTTTGCCAACCACAGCGCAGTGAGATTTCGCTGCACTGAGTTCTTGCAATCTCTTGGTTATTGCTCACCCTGATTCCAGGGTCGCTTACTCTTAAGTCTTTCTAAGGAGACAGGCATGAAGAAAAGTAAACTTTGTAAGGCCATTGCAATGGCGACCGCGCTCGGCGGATTAGGGGTTGGCGCATACTTACCAACTGCAAGCGCCGTCAATCTGCCCGCTAACAGTCTTGGCGATGTCCTGATTTTTCCCTACTACACCACGCGGGATGGCTATCAGACGACGTTGAGTTTCCTGAACACTGACGAGAGCAATCTGATTGCCGTCAAGTTCCGTTTTTACGAGGGTTATAATTCCCGCGATGCGCTGGACTTTAATGTCCTGTTGTCGCCTGGCGATGTGTTTGCCGCGGTTGTGGAAGAAGGCGCGAGTGGTCCGGTAGTCCGGCGCGCGGCAAACGACACAACATGCACTGTGCCGCATATTCCGTTTGGCAATACAACAGCCAATCCACCGGTGCCCAGCGGATCGTTGCCTATCTCGACGGCTGCCTTCAGCGGCAATTCCCTTGTCTTTGATGCGGCCCGCGCTAATACCGATGGCGGTCCTGCGGATGTGGACCGTTTGCGCGAAGGCTATGTGGTGGCTATCGTCATGGGACATTATCCTGTTCCAGGTCCTTCTGCTATTCTCAATGGCGCCGTTCACGATAGCTCAGGCGTCAATACTGAGGCGGAATGCATAGCCGCTGCAAATCTGTTCACGCAAACCGCAGTTAAAGGCGGTACGGCGGCGTTGTTTGGTGAACCCATCAATTCCTTGCGGGGCGATTACACGCTGCTGAACGTTGCGCGCGGAACATCAGTCGGCGGCAACGCTGTGGCCCTAGCCAACTTCTTCACGGTTACGCCTCTGCCAACAGATACGGTCTCAACTGTAGGGGTTGGACCACGCCCCAACTGTACGGTGGTGTTCACTGACAAGTTTGGTTATGCGGGTACGCCAGTTGCTTGGGATCCCAACACCAGCGCCGCTTCCTGTCCAAACCTGATTACTGCGCAACAGCCATTCTTTTTCCTCGAACCGACCCTGAACGACGCCTATCCGCCTGAGGCGGTGGTTTTCGTGAACGGCGTGCCTGGCGGCACGGGTTCGTTGGGTCAGAATTTAGGCGTGACTCCTCTGACCTGGGCGCCATCGACCTCGACAGTAGGCTCAACCGATGTTGACTATGGTTTCCTTGCAGTCAGCGAAGTATTGCGTGCGCGGACGATTGTGAATGAGTGGAGTGTTAATCCGAACCTGGGTGTGGAAAGCGCTTGGGTGATCACGCATCCCACCAAGGCGTTCTTCGTAGATCGTGATGGTTTTGACAGCCCACAGGCCAGTGTGAATACCCTGCGGTTCCCTGGCACTTTGGGAGCTGCCAGCGTTCCCCCGATTGCGGTTGATGGTTTCTTGGCGCCATTTGCCAGAACGTTCAACGGAACATCCTGTAATCAAGTGGGTTTCCGTCTCTATAACCGGGATGAAGTCGGTAATTCGCCAAGTGCTGGAGGCGTAGTACCCTCTCCAGCTCAGCCGCTGGCGAATCTTTCGTTGTGTTACGAGACGAATGTCATTCCTTTCACCTCGGACAATTTCGTCTTTAATTCCGTTCTCCTGCCCTCTCTGGTTGATCAGCTTTACGAATCGGTTGACAAGGTCGCGGGTGCGGATCCGTCGATGCTGAAACCGTTCGGCTGGATGCGGCTTGATCTGGATACCGATCCCCAGGCAAAGAATGGAACTACAACCTTGGCTGGCCCAGGGTTGCCTGCGGTGGGCTTTATGCTGCGCCAACGAGTTATTCCTGGAACCGCAGATACTTATAGCGATATCTCGGATCACTCCGTAAAGCGTTGATAACGCTAATTATGGCGTGAATCAGTACTTCACGCCCGGAAGACCCTTAATAAAATCGCTGGCTCCAAGACTGGAGACCAGCGATTTTGTTTTCAAAGACCACATCTAAAATTCCCACTATGACTCGACTCCTCTTTGGTAAAACAACGGTAAACGTCGGCATCATTCCATGTTCGTTGATTGCCACCCTGGCAGTGGCGCTCGGCGCTGCTTGGGCTGAACAGGCTGCGCCACCCCTGAATAGTCCGGAGACCGCTTTAATCAGCGGTCCCGAAGTAACAGTTACAACGGCTGATTACCAGCAAGCCTTGCTGGCGTTGTCCCCAGAGCAAAGACATACTGTTGAGGACAATGCTGAGCGAAGCCAAGAATTATTATTTGAAATCTATACTGAAAAGATGCTTGCGCGTGAGGCAACACAACGAGGTTTGGATCAACGCGACGACATTAAGGCGCGGCTCGCGGAAGTTCCTCGTAAAATCCTGGCTAATGCGATTATTGAGCAGGAACGCGAAAGCACGCCGTCACCTGACTTTACAACACTCGCTGAAGAGTATTACCTGACCCATCAGCAAAAATATGCGCAACCCGAACGTATTCAAGTGGCTCATATTCTATGGAGTCTGAAATGCGACTGCGAGAATAACGCCGACGCTAAACATATTGAGGCTGAAAATGTATTAAAAGAACTGCAAGCGGGTGCTAATTTCGCTGAAATGGCAAGGAAGTATTCAGACGACAAGGGAAGCGCCAAGCACGGCGGCGATCTAGGTCAGTGGTTCACTCGCGGGACGTTTGTCAAGCCATTTGAAGATGTCGCTTTTGCACTGCCAGAACCTGGCTCGTTAAGCGATGTGGTCAAAACAGAATATGGCTATCACATCATTAAATTGCTTGCCCATGAGCCGGCAGGCATACAGCCTTTCCCACAAGTGAAGGGATCGATTATCGAGGAATTGACTAAAAAATATCAGGCAAGTGCTCACAGGGCTTTTGTCGGGCAGTACTACCCTACCGCGGAGCAATTTAATCGCACGGCTATTGACACCTTGCTCAAAACCCACTCCACGTCTGATCAGCAATAGATCGTCCTACAATCCTGATAGAAAGATAATGAAACACCTGAATTAGCTTAGGTGCTTTTTATTTCCAAGGATGCATTTCGCGCTTGCCATACCCGATAAAAACCGCCTGATATTCGCCCAGCGTCGCGTTCCTGGATACGCATATCGGTGAGGACTAAATCGTCGGGCAGAAAATCGACGCCGGTTGCGGCTACTGCTTCCAGACGCTGTAGGCTAATTGCCGCCACAAACCAGGTTTGCTGCGGATGAGGCCAGTCGAGCTTTCGACAATGCAAACCTGCTTCGGCACAATATTGAGCGAATGCTGACCAACGATAAAAATTTAGTCCTGGATAAACCCATTCATCAACTGCCTGATCCTCGGTTCGCTCGCCGAAAGTGGCTATGAGTAGCCCACTCGATTTTAATGCTTTACGCGCTGAAGCCAGACAATGACGAATTTGGGACGGTCCTGCATGGCTAAAAATCGATTGTGCTAGAATAAAATCGAAATGGGCATCGCTGCCAAATACATCTAAATTGAAATCATCGTTATGAGCAAAGCATGGCTGTTTTAAAGCAATCTGTTCCATACCGATTTCATGGGCAATCCCTTCCTGAATCAGCCATTCATTCGGTTCTATGCCAAAATAATGCCCCGATTGAAGATATGGAATAAACAAGCGTCCGCCCCGCAATGAGCCACAACCCAAATCCAGTAAATAATGTTGCTCACGCAGACCAAGCAGGGTGAGTAAATTAAATTGCAGCGCCGATACCACATCATAGTTTTCGACTCGACCCACATAAGCCCGGTAATGCTTATCGCCCGGTTGTAGACTTGCAGGATCAGCGTTATCAGACATAGACATTGTCGCGGGTATCGCTACTTCTGATTTTGATGGGACAGGCGTCGGCTCACGAGTTCTCGCAATCAGATCGCAACTTTTATGCAGCCAGGGAATGATTTCAGGACGGATCGGCCCAAATAGCACTGGGATTCGTGACGATTTTTCAAAATAGGTTCCTCGAATAAGCCGGTGCTCCTCATCATAAGTTTGCAGACGTTTTGGTAGTTCGGTAGCGGGTTGATTGGTCATTACTCCGCCGTGAATCTGGTGAAAAGTCGCTTCACTAAGCAGGGTTAGCAGAGTGGAATTCGGCAAATCACAAGCCCGGCGATAGAAGTCGAGATTAACAATGCCGCCTCCTGGCAGGCTAAAACGCTCGTCAAATCCCCCTAGTTCGTTAAACAGCATCCGTTCCATAAAAATCAGATTGCTTTCATTAATCGTATCCAGCCAACCACGCGGACTGGACCCTGCTAGAGCGCTAATATTAAAGAGTCGATATCCATGATGCCGCCAATCGATACTCGCTAATAGTTCATCCTCGGCAATCTGGTTGTAGCCATGCTGCAGCGAGTACATTTGTGTGTCTGGCCCTAGATGAAATCCGACAGTACCCACTACCGCTCGCTTGAAGCGTTGCAAGGATTGCAGGGCCAGATAAACGACGCCAGGCGTCGCTATCCGGGCGCCGTCAATCATAATCCCGACGAAAGCCGCTCTTGACTGCGCCACACCTCGATTGATGGCGGCTGCTGGCGAGGGTGAAGCATTGTCGATCCATAGATAACGAAAGTTGGGGCCAAATTGGGCAAGCTCTTCAACTGCTAACGGTTTCGAAGAACCATTCTCAACCACGACCACTTCATAGTCTGCCTCAGACACACCCTGTTGATAGGCCGTGGACAGCGAGAATAAGGTTCGTGGCGCCTCGCGCTGCATGTTAAAAACCACCACCACGATCGAAAGCAAAGGAGAAGACGCAGCAGGTCTAAAAAAATTGGCGAATTTTTGGATGTATTGGGAAAAAGTCAAGCAGCAATCTCCTGCAATTGATGATGCAATTTTGCGACCGGTCCCGGCAAGATTGCGTTACCGCTATCCCGATGGCCTGGTAGCCATGAACGCAATCGTGCCAGAACCCCATCAACAACCGCGCCGTCACCAGGCGCCACATTGCGCCGCAAAGCTGATTCAAAGAAGGAAAACCCTTCCGAGGGAGCTTTCAGATTTAAGGCGGACACGATCGCCTGCAAGCTTTGGTGATAGCGCTCCGGCGGCCAGTCAAAACAAACCATCGGAAACCCAAAACGCCGCTGATAATCGACTAACAACCGATTATAAGCGGCCCACAAATTAAGACTTTTCTCAACAGGAACCTGATTGCGAGCATGGAGTGACGCTGCAACTGCCAGGGGATGACGAAAGGCGCCGACAAAACGGACTGAGGGCAACGCCTCCAGCCAACCTGACAAAGTTAACAAGGTGCGCGGATCCTTAAAACCCCAAACACGGTCGTCTGGGTAGCCCGCAATGATTGCATCACGTCGTGCTCGATGTTCGGGCGACCAAACCACCTGCTCCGGAGGCGCATCCCAGTCACCGCCATTCGCCCGCAGCAAATCGTCCTGCAGCTCCATGATCGCGCGACTTTCCCGGTTACCTTTGGCATTATGTGGAGCAGCCGTGTTGACCTCTCCCAAGTACAAACCTGCTTCCTGCAGGCTGCCTGCCAGGCAACTGGTGCCACTGCGATGCATACCCAGGATCAGAACGGCAAACGATTGACTATTATCCATTTCAGAATTTTTGAGCTTCAGTCAGTTTAGTGAAAATCGACGAATCCATTGATGTTACACGATCAAGAGAATTTTTTTGTGAAAAACAAATATAGCAGGATTGCCTCCTTTGTTCTTGGAATTTTTATTTTTATTTATCTTTTTTTAATTTTCCGACCTTGGCGTTTCTTCATGCCAGAAATGAGCATAGATGGCTCATGGGTTGCCGTAATTACTTATGGCGCAACCAACGATTGGCAATGGGGCAAGGATATTGTCTTTAACTACGGCCCTTACGGATTTGTTTGGCATCATATTTTTGATGCTGATTTAATTACTTCCACAATCATGATCAGGTCGCTGCTATTGGGCGCGTTGGCTTGGGGCATCGCCTACCTGTTGTTTGCCTTACCTCCATTAATAGCCTGTTTTATTTATATTTTGATGATCACAGGATTTATTTTATCCAGAGATGGTTTTTTCTTCATGTTCCCATTATTAATTGCGCTGGGATATTTCCGTCTTCCCATCCCGGCCTCCACCTGGGCGCTTTTACCCCTGGCCGCTGCTTCAGGCATTATTGGTATGATTAAACTAAGTTATGGCATGGCCAGTTTAATGATCCTGGGCATTGTTGATCTTCACCGATTGCTCAATCGGCGCTGGCCAGTTTATACCCCTGCCATGTTATTAGCTTTTTTTGCATCATACCTCTTGGCTGGGCAACATTTCACTGAATTTCCGAAATTTTTATCGCTATCCCTGGAAATTATTTCGGGATACAGCGCAGCCATGATGGTTGCTGGTCCCTGGTGGGAGTTAGTGACCTTTATCGGGTTAAGCATACTGCTCCTGTTTATTCTAATAGGTAATGAATGGTGGAATAACAGGTTGCAAACCCCATCCTTGCGCGCCCGCGCAGTGGCTTTACTGCTTGTGTTGAGCATTTTTTGGCTCCTTAACTTCAAACAGGGATTTGTCCGCCATGATTTGCATTCCCTGTTAGCTTGGGGAGGACTGGCGGCAGCGGCGGCGATGGCGGCAGCAACAATTTTTTGGCAACCGCCGGCACGCTTAACCTATGGGGTAACATTCAGTGTATTGGTCATTGCGGTCAGCGCCGCCTTTCTAGGACTATGGCGCTGGCAAGCTGAAGGTGGCCCGCCTGTGAATGCGCTGGTTCAAATGGTATTTTACGGCCAACCCCTTCATGAATGGAAAAACCTCCAGCGCTGGTTCAGTACTCCAGAGCAATATCTGGCTGGCCTGGAACAACAACGCAAGGCCACCTTGCAGGATATCCGCAATCAGCAACCGCTGCCACCGCTGCAAGGGACGGTAGACGTAATCCCTTCCATTCAATCAGTTATTCTCGCCCATGGTTACGACTATCAACCTCGCCCGATTTTTCAAGAGTACGCCGCTTATACACCCAGGTTAATCGAGGCTAATCGCGCTTTTCTGCGAAGTGATCGTGCGCCGGATTATTTATTCTTCAGCCCTGGCTCGATTGATAATCGTTATCCAACCTCTGCCGAAGGCGCAAGCTGGCCGGATATTTTGCGGTTTTACAAAATGGAGCGTACCGTGGGCAACCTGGCGTTGCTTGCCCGGCGAACCCAGCCGTTGGAGGAACTGCTAAATGGCAATAGCACCCGAATGCTGCAATTTGGCCAATCGCTTAATTTAACGGATGAAATGACTGCTTTTGCGCGGATCAGGATCAAGCCAACTATTCTTGGGCGCCTGGCTAATCTGTTGTTCAAGCCAGCTCCTGTATTTATCAAGGTCAAGCTCCACAATGGCATTGTCAAAACTCATACTCTTATCCCTGACATGGTTAGCGAGGGTTTTCTCTTATCACCCTATATTGAGAACAGCACTGAATTTGGTTGGCTGATGGATGGTATGACCGAAAAATTGTTCGATAAGAAAGTGAGTGAAATCATTATGGAAACCAGTCAATTTGGTCAATTTTACTATCAGGAACCCCTATCGCTTGATATGCAGTTTCTGAAAGTTGACAATTTATCCAATCATTGAGAAATTCCTCTGAGAGTGAAAATAATGGCGTCTTATATTCTTGAAGAATTGGCAACTACAGAAAATTTTGACGAAGTCGCTTACTTATTAGCAAACCCTGATGTAGCGAGTGTAGTTAAAAAAGGACTCCAAAAATCAGGAAAAAGTCATTTTCAGACATTTGGAAAGAATGAAAAAAGAATGCTTCGTCGCGACTCTTCCATAATTGCTGAGGCAAGGAAAAATAAGCACGAGATCATTCAACCGTTGCTGCGCTCTGACATCCCTTATCAGGAAAACGAATGCTGTTATGATTTTTTAACTGAAGAACTCAAAAAACAATTCAATATTGTCGATACTGATCGGATCAGCAGCCATCACTACGATCAACTCACCCTAGGCATTATTAATAAACATGAGAGTGGCTGGGTATTGGACTGTGGCGCTGGATGGCGACCGGTTTACTACGAAAATGTCGTCAATTTCGAGATCGCGCCCTATGATACAACTGATGTGCGCGGCGTAGGGGAAGTGCTGCCCTTTGTCGATCGCGCGTTTGATGCGGTTATCTCGATTGCCGTACTGGAACATGTCAAGGATCCTTTTCGTTGCGCCAGAGAAATCGCCAGGGTATTAAAGCCAGGAGGCGCACTGGTTTGTTGTGTGCCTTTTCTTCAGCCCTTGCATGGTTACCCACATCATTACTACAACATGACTCATCAGGGATTAGCCAATTTGTTTGAAGGCTTTAATATCGAAAGAATTGAGGTGCCTGATAGCGTACTACCGATTTGGTCATTGACCTGGATTTTAAAGAGTTGGGCTGAAGGCTTGACTGGAGCGGCTAAAAAGGAGTTTTTAAACCTGAAGGTTGCCGATTTACTGGAATCGGGCGATCACTATCTGGGGAAAGCTTTCGTCAGGGAATTGTCTGCAAGCAAGAACCTCGAATTGGCCAGCGCTACCATGCTGTTTGCTTACAAAAAATGAACTGCTTCCGGAATGCAGTGCTTATTTTCATACTCCTCCCCCTGCAAGGGAGGAGCAGTCAGCAATGATTAATTGCCTTCGTAGACTTCGACGAGGGCATTGCCCGTGGTATTGCTAGCCCCGCCGACGACTGCGCCATAAGCGCCGGGATTCAGGGTGATCAAGATAGCGGATTCCTGCTGCGAGTAACGCGGATCCACTTGTCCAGTTGCCTGGATTTCCGCAGCATTGGCAGCGCTGCCCCAGTTGTCGTTGGCCGCGATCAATTGGGGACCGGCAAGCAGTTCGAGGGTGGGATCGCTCAGGGTCCCGGACACTTCATTTGCCATGACCGGACCCTTGGCCATAATCAGGACCTTTTTGGGCGCGCTGCCGGTGATAATGAACCCCGCGACCATTCGACTTTCACCAGTTCCCACATAGCCGCGCGTCGAAATGGCATAGAGCCGCGAAGAAGAAGTCGGGGGTTCGGTGGGCGGGGGTTCCGTTGATGGCGCCGTTTTGAAACTGGCTACCGTGGCGCGGGTATTATTGAGGGATCGCGCATTGTCTGCATAGTCCGCAACGCCACAAGCCTGACTGCCCAGACAAGCGATGTCTGGATTGGAAAATTTGCCGACACGGGGATTAATATAACTCATGATGGTCCCAAAACTTCCTCTAAAGCCATAGCCATAGGAATAAGGGTAGGCGCCTTGGTATGTCGCATTAGCTCGATCGTGTTGGCTACCCATGGTATGACCGAGTTCATGAGCGAGTACAAAATCATCGCAGAAAACGTATCCACCGATGCTGTCACCATCGCTGACAACAGCGAAACCATTCGACGCGGTCAAGGTTTGACCATTAAATCCATTCAGCCAGGCGATACCACAATTCCTATGATTCGCTGCATCATACGGGCGCAACAAGGCCACTAGATCAGCGCCATACTGATCCCGCCAAGCATTCACGTCAATTAAGGAAGGGTCTGAACCATTGGTAACATCTTCAAGAGCTGTATCATTCGATGTGGTTTCACTGTAATTGACCTGGATCTGATGAACCAGGCGCAGGTTAAGATTTACCTGGCTGTCCGCGTAAGCCTGATTGGCTAATGCGATCAGACTATCAAAGCGCGCTTGTAACCCTGAGCCATAACGGGTGACCATGCTTGGCGTGTAGAGCAACATCACATCGATAGTGCTAGAGGTAGCTGCTTGTGCTTGAATTGCAGATTTGTCAGTCAAATTGGACAGCGGGCGTTTGCGAAGCAGGTCTGACTCGGAAGATTCTCCGGTCAAAAGCGGTGGAACCGCATCATCGTACAAGTTACCGGACAACCAGCCGGCTTCTTGCGGATCGATCAGCCACGTTCCAGAATCATTAGTTCTTACCAGTAATTCTTCGCCGGTCGGGACCAGGATGCGCCCAAATGACCGTCCTCGTTGAGTGGTGATTATTACCCGATAATCGCTACCATAGTCTTTAAAATAACCCGCCCAAGTGACGCTGCCACTGGGATGTACAATCCGGTTATCCTGGATTACCTCATATTGAGTCCCTTTGGGTAACGAGAAACGAACTGCGGGCAACGGTAAAAAAGCATCAGTTAGCCGCGCATTAAGTCGCACAGGATAGTGACCAGTCTGCGGCGGCGCTATTCGCGAAAAAAATTGCGGGTCCTGATTATCCAGCAGCGCAAGTAATTCAGGCGTCTCTATCGTATCTTCAGCAGGCGCAGCCAACGATGGGGCAGCGTAAAAACCAGCGATCAACATGAAGATAATAGCTAAAGGACATAACGACCCACTTGAATAAATAGCAGCCTTTTTGAAGAAATCAGCTTTGTATTCTTGCATGATTTTACCTTATCGCTACAGCATACTCGGGCATTGCTAACCTTCCGTCTGACATACCCACGTGGGCGCATACAATACATGCTGCACTCCACCGGCCAAGAACAATGGACATAGCAATAACAATCCCCAGCGCCAGTGCGCGGGCAGACCCAGCCAACCCCAAACAGCCAGCGGCGCCGCATACCAAGTCCAGTAACTCAGAATCCGCAACGTCCAATTTTGGTCGCGTAACCAGGGAGCGAGCGCCAGAAAGACCGCGCCAAAAGCCATCAGGATCAAACAGGATTCGACGAAGAACTCCAACTCCAGGCGGGATTCCTGACCAATCCTCCATAATCCCAACAGAAACAGTACAGCTAACAGGATATTTCCCCCCTGATACCAGGCGATTTGTCCCAGCTCGAGTCCTTGATAAAGATGGCCTAACCAGACGTATTGCCAAATCAAGGCCACAATAGCGCCGCCCGCCATCAGGCCGTGAACCCACGGCAGCGTAAGTCCAACGCGCAATTTGTGAACCCAGCGCGAACCAGTCCCACCGCGACGCAATCTGTGCAGCAACCATAATATCGCCGCCGCACCCAAGGCAAGCGCGCCAAAAAAACCACTCACATGAGCGCCTCGAATATGGTTAATGCGAATATCCAACCAAATTAGCGGATACCACCATAACGCACCCAGCACCAAACAGCCCGCTAATCCCACCAGTAGCGCTGCAAGTGCTGGATAATCGGAATGACCTTGCACAAAACGCCGCGCCCAGAACCCGAAAACCAGGGCGGTCAGCACCACGAAACTCAGGGCATGGTAGCCAAAACACGCCAGCCAGACTAGAAAGAAACCCATACCGCAATATCCCTGCTTTCCCAAATCCCGATGCGCGATCCAGGCTCCGGTCGCAGCCAGTAACATGCCGAATTGCTGGGGCCGGCCTTCCAGCCAGGAACCGATAAAGTAGCTACCGGCAAACAGCCAGGGCAGACATCGCCAGGCCCATTGCGCATCGCCAAGGCTGAGCCGATACCACAGCCATAAACCCAGCGGCAAAATCAGGGTGCTGTTCACGACGGCCACCGCGATGACCAGTGCGCGAGTCTCCAGTCCAGTCCAGCGCCGCAGCTCAAAAATCAACCCGGCGTAACCCGGCCCGGAGATTGGCCAAACTCCGCCCGCATCCAGCCAGGCAAAGATCTCCAGATAGTTCTGCTCGTCCGTGCCGCAAATCGGGTAACCCAACATAAAGCGGGCATATCCGGTCAGTACCGCCGTCAGGATCAAGAGAGCCGAAAGAGAGAGATACGGTAAAAGCCGACTATCCTGCTTCATTCAATACAAATCCCGCAACGCCCCCAGCGCGTAGCCCCGTTCATAGAACAACGGGCTGATGCGCCGCTCAATTTCGCGGAACGAAATTTCCCGATGCTGTTGAATCGGTCGGCGCTTACGGCGCATGGCTGGAATGCCGCGCAGAAAATCCCGGTACAGACGAAACACCACTCCTAATTTACCTTTAATCGTATAGCGCAGCAGAATGGCGATATGCAGCACCAGCATCCAGGGTAGTTTCAGCAATAACACGCGAACTGGCGCATCCTTGACCAGCACAAACAGGGAATTGCGGATACCGTGATAGAGTACGAAATCACTGTTAGGACCGCCGCTGGAAATCGAACCCTTATGATAGACACGGGCCTCCTCAGCATAGGCCGCCCGGTAGCCGAGCAACACCGCCCGCCAAGCCAGGTCGGTATCTTCGGCATAGCAGAAAAATTCATCGTCGAAGTATTCCCCCGACACCTGATGGACTTGGCGCAGCAATTCGGCGGTATACAACGCGCAATTGCCGCTGGGGCCAAGCAGCGGATCGTCCAGCGACTTGCGGTTGGAAGCCAGCCCGCACTTGTAAAAAGTGATGCCCAGATTGTCGATTTGCTCGCGGTCGGCGTATTTCATGACCCGCGCCGCGACCATTTCAATGCGTTGTGAACAGTCGATGCGCGCCAGCATTCGCTCCAGAAAGTCCGGCTCGACGACCGCGTCGTTGTTCAGCAGCAGAAAGTACTCATAACATCCACTGGGAATCAACTCCTCAAATAATCGATTATGCGCGCCAGTGAACCCGTGGTTCTCGGGATAAGCGGTAAAGGCAATGCGCTCGGGATGGCGCGCCACATAATCGGTCAATTGCGCAACATCGCTAGCGCTGGAGCCGTTATCGATCAGGAAAATGTCAAACGCCGGCGCAGTAACCCGCAACAGCGAATCCAGACACTCTACAGTGTCAGCAGCGCGCCGATAGTTGATGACGATAAGCGCGATCCTCCCGGTCATACGGCGGCCCCATGGGTCAGCGCATTTTCAATCCAGGTCAAGGTATCGCACGCCTCGCGCCGGTGACAAAATTGCTTTGCCGTATTCAGGCCATTAGCGATCAGGCGTTGGCGCAGTATGGCGTCATCCAGCAGACGCAGGATTGCCGCCGCCAGCGCCGACGGCTGTCCCGGCGACGCCAGCAGCGCATTATCCTCATGGCGGGCATAGTCCAGAACGCCGCCCAAGTCGGTCAGGACACAAGCCGCGCCGCAGGCCATCGCCTCCAAGGCGCAGCGCCCGAAGCCTTGAAACTCGGAGCCATCCAGGAAAATATCGGCGCTGGAATACAGTTCGGCCAGCCGATCCTGGCGGATGACCAGCCCTTCATTGCGAAATGCAAAGGGAATCGCCTGCCGATCCAGGAACCGGTCGCCAAACAGCGCAATTTCGATCTCCGGCCGCGCCTGTTTGACTTCAGTCAACGCCGCAATGGTAGTAGGAAAGCCACGGCGCGGCGTGCCAGGCCGGGCCATCGCCAAAACGACCAGTGGCGATCGGCGCTGCGTTGTCCGGGGATAAAACTGGCCCAAATCCATACCCAGGGGAATTTTGTCGCTGTCATGTCCTTTTGCCGCTAGCAAATCCCGCAACCAGTCTGACATAACAATCCGATGCGGCAGAAGGGCGTAGGTGGCTTCGACCGTTCTGCGCTGGTCCATCGCCGTTTCCGGAAAAAACCAGGGTTCGTAGTCCTGAATGAGATAGGCCGCTGTGCGAGTCCGCCCACTTTTCCATAACTGATGCACCCATTCGGCGGTATTCCAATGTGTAGCGAAGATCACATCGCTGTCAGGACATTCCGCCAGCAATTCCGCGATATTGCGGTAAATCAGCGGCTGGGTATACAAGGGGCGCCAGTCGTGAATCAGCGGGTCTTCATAAAGCGCGGCTACCCTCGCCTCAACGCCCAGCCGGATCAACTCATTCACTAGTTGCAGGATGGATAGTACGCCGCCAGCAACGACCAGCCGATCCAGAACATAGGTGACCCGCAATCGCCCTGGCGGCGTCAGACGCTGCGCTAATTCCCGGCGTGGGCAAGGACGGCGCGCGGTCGCCAGTTGAAATACACGACGCAGGGCGATGCGCGCCAGGCGGTTAGCGGAACGCCGTCCCCGCCATTCCGCTAACCCTTCACGAGCGCCTTCCCAAAGAACCGGCAGCGGATCCCAGCGGGTAGGCAATGCAAAAAGTCGGCGAATCGACTTGAGTAGATTTGCACGACGGAACGCACGGAATTGCCGGCGATATTCCTTTCCCCAACGCTCATCAAACAAGCGTCGATTGCGCAGGTAACGAGTGTTGCTGTCGTTAAAAGAACCGCCGCCCCGATGATAAACGTAGACATCCTCGGCAACCACGGTGCGGAAGCCGCCGGTAGTCAATCTCATGCAGAGATCCGATTCTTCACAGTAACCCTGTTCAAAAACCGGATCGAACAGTCCCACCTGGCGCAGGACATCGCAACGCAACAGCAGGCAGAAACCGACCCCCGTCACGACGTCATGGCAGCGCCCTTGCCGCCGGGTCGCTAAAAACGCATTCATCGCCAGATAACTGGCGCCCGGCGCCATCGGTAGGTCGATGTTATCGGCACGGTTGCTGAGTGGATTGACCGCGGCAATGCGCGGATCGGATTCGGCGCAATTCAACAAACGCTCCAGCCAACCGGGACTCACCAATACATCGCTATTCAGCAGCAACAGATAATCGGGGGAGGGACTGGAAGCGAGGGATGCGGCCATCATGCGGTTGCAGGTCGCCAGAAAGCCCAGATTCTCATCCTGCCGCTGTAACGTCATCCAGCATGAATGCAACGCCTCTTGCTCACGCAACCATGCGGCGGTCATCGAATCGCTGGCGTCATCCGCGACCAACAACCGCGTATCACGGTGTGGCGTATAAGTCAGCACCGCATCCAGGCAGTCACGCAAATGACTCAGGCCGTTATGAACCGGCAGGATGATGTCAGTGGTTGGCAGCATCTATAACATTCCAAAGTCTTCGCGATCAAGAGGCAGATTAGGATTGTAATAAGGGTCTCCATTTTGCAGGATGGCTGCATGCCGTTTTTGCATGTAAGCGATTTCCCTGGCGAAACGTCGCTGTTTCCGCGGCGTGTCCTCATAACCCCGGCTTTTTGATTCGTGGTGGTATAACTCGCAATAAGGGGTGAATACATTGAGATAGCCGCGTTCACGCAGGCGCAGGCAGAAATCTACATCATTGAAGGCGACGGCCAGATGTTTCTCGTCCAGACCGTTGACCGCTTCATAAAGGGATTTCTTGACCATCAGGCAGGCAGCGGTCACCGCGCTCAGATTTTGGGTGAGATGCAGGCGCGAGAAATAACCCGGATCATGGCGTTGCGCATATTTATGCGCATGGCCAGCAATCCCGCCGATACCTACAATGACTCCGCCATGCTGAACCGTGTCGTCGGGATAATAGAGTTTGGCGCCCACGGCTCCAACCTCCGGTCGCTGGGAATGTTCCAGCAGCGCCTCCAGCCAGTCAGGAGTGATAATTGCTATGTCGTTATTCAGTAACAGCAAATGCTCGCCGACGGCCTGGGCCGCAGCAAAATTGTTGATCGCGGCATAGTTGAAGGCGATATCGTGACGCAGGAAACGGATGCGTTGATCACCGGCGGCGTAGTGCGCCATTAACGCCAGGGTTTCCGGCTCCACGCTATTATTGGAGATACCCAACACCTCGAAATGCGGATAGCTGGTTTTTTCCAGGATCGAATCCAGGCACAGGCGCAGGAGATCCGGCTGATCACGGAAGGGTATCAGGATGCTGATCAGCGGCTGGCCCTGGATCGCCCGCTTAACCCGATAGGTTCCGGGATACGGTCCGGCCAGCGCCTCACCGGCAATCTTGCGCCGCTTTAAGGTCTCTGCAACTGCGCAACGCCCAGCTTCCCAGGCATGATTTTTACTGTCATACCGCGCCGCCGTCGATCCAGGGATCATCCGCCAGTGATAAAGCACACGGGGAATATGATGAACCCGGTCAGTATGATCCAGCGCCCGCAGGAGCAAATCGTGATCCTGCGAGCCTTCGAACCCTGGCCGCAGGTAGCGCTTGCCCTCGGCAATCTTGTCCAGCAATGCCCTGCGGTAGACGCTCAAGTGGCAGAGGTAGTTAATGGACAGAAGCAAATCCGGGGAATAGTCCGGTTTGAAATGCGGCTCCAGGCAATGGCCTTCCAGCGAAAGCTTGTCTTCATCCGAATAAATCAGATCCGGGTCATGTGCATGGATAGCTTTGACGACGTGATAGAGCGCATCGGGCGTCAGTTCATCATCGTGATCCAAGAACGCCACATAATCCCCGGTCGCCAGCACCAGGGCGGCGTTGGATGCGCCGGCAATGCCCTGGTTAGCGTCCAGTAACTTGACTCTGATGCGTTGATCGTCAATCTGGCGCAGCAAATTGACGGTTTCCGGGCGAGTCGAGCCATCGTCGGCGATGCACAGTTCCCAGTGGGGATAATGTTGTTGCTGGACGGAGTTAATCGCGGCTTCCAGCCAGCGCGGCTCCACATTGTAGACCGGTGTAATAATCGAGATCAGCGGTTGCCGGGACCAGCCGGCAATCTCCCGATGCGCCTGTTTCGGATCGATACGTTCACAATCCACATGATTTTTGAACGGCAGGTTTGAAACCGGGATAGGGCGCCGCGCGCCGCTGGCGATTTCATTGCGTCCTCGAAGTTCAAAATGCTCTCGCCCGTCAGCAAACTCGCCACGATCAACAGCGGCCCGTACATCCGGATATTGCGCTAAATAGGTTTGCTCGTCGAAATTCTCCTCGATTAAAGCGACAGACTGACGACGAAGCCAGGATTGATAATGCCGAGCGATTTGCGCCACATGGTCCTGCACCAGGAAAGTTCTTCGTAACAAACCTAGTTTGCGGCCCATCTCGGCGATGGCGAATCCCACCCGCCAGGTCAGCGACTCGAAGACTACTTGCACGTCATGGTGCAGCGTTTCAAACAGCCGTCTGAGCGACTGGAGATCCTTCAGCAAAGCATCTTGGTTTTGGAGCCTGGTTTCAGCAACGGCCACTTGTCGCCGGGCAATGCTTAATTCAGCCTCACGCTGGGGTAACTCAACACATTTTCGAAGCAAGCTTTCGTAGCCACTTAACAATGCGGTGCGCACTGGGCTTTCCAGAGTAGTCTGGTCCACATTGAGCTTGGATTCTTGCAGGGCTTGCCAAATCAGGATTTGTTGTTGGGTAAGCCATTGTGAATCATTTTCTGCGTCATGGATCCGATGATGCTGCAAATCGCTTTCGAGAAAAGCCTGGATCTCTCGCTCAGCAGGTATATGGAGCGCCTGGACGCCATGGCGCCGGAGCGCTTGATAGATCGCCTCAACGGTTTTCGCCGGTTGCGCCATCAGGGCTTCATAGCAGACTGAAAACCGGGGAAGACCAGACGAAACGGTCAACGCGCAGGCGTTGTAGTGTTCCCAGAGGGCGATGCCAAAATGCAGAGGAAAATCGTCACGCACAGCGAGCGAATGGGCGACCGCCAGCGGATGGCGGGCTACATGGACGCAAACCGGCGCGTCGAGCAGAGGTCGCCATAACGGCAACAATAGACAGAGTCGCGGATCTTTCATGACCCAGGGCCGGTGGCCGTTCAGGTCTTGCAGGATGCCGTGTGCGCGTTGCCTGAATATCTCGCGCAGTTCGGGACCGATGCGTTCCATATTAACCGCGGAAACCCGATCCCAGTCGGCGTCCAGTTGCTCCAGAACGAATTCGTGAAGCTGGAGAACGTCGATTCGCTCCCAATAACCTTTTGGATTGTCCGGCGTCGCCGGCAACAGTTGTTCCGCAGGCGTCAGATAAGCGCCCATCAGGTTAATCAGACCGGTAACGGCGGAAGTTCCTGCGCGGTGCATGCCGAGAACGATGATTTGCATAGCGTCACTTCATTTGCTGAATGGGGACGGTGCATCGGGCGCATACTGCTGCATGACCTGCTCGACTGGACCGACCAGACGAATCACGCCGCGCTCCAGCCAGAGTACGCGGTTGCACAGGGCTTTAATGGACGCCGGGTTATGGGAAACCACCAGAATAGTCGAACCGCTTTGGCGGAATTTGCGGATGCGCGCCGCCGATTTCTGCTGAAAATGGGCGTCGCCCACCGCTAGCACCTCGTCAATGATCAGCACCTCGGGTTGTACATCGGTCGCTACGGCAAAGCCCAGACGCGCCACCATGCCGCTGGAATAGGTGCGCACCGGCGCGTCGATGAAATCGCCAATCCCCGAGAAATCCACGATGCGATCAAGACGACGCGCCATATCCCGGCGACTGAAGCCGAGTACAGCCCCGTTCAGGAACACGTTCTCGCGACCGGTCATTTCGTAATCGAAGCCGGCGCCCAGTTCCAGCAACGGCGCGACCCGACCCCGCAGGCGAACCCGGCCCTGCGTTGGGCGAATGACCTGGGCGATCACCTTGAGTAAGGTGCTCTTGCCTGCGCCATTCGGGCCGATAACGCCGACCGTTTCGCCTTGATCAACCGAGAAGCTCAGATTGTTGAGTGCGTTGAAGTTGGAATAACGGACCCCGCGTCGCTGCAACCAGCGAATGGCGTATTCCTGAAAAGTGGGAATCCGCTCATGTGGGATACGGAAGCGGACCGTCACTTGGTCGAGTTGAATCATCGGCGCGTCCATACTCAAAGCCGATAGGCCAGTAGATCGGCTTTGCGGGTAAACACCGTCCAGCCGGCCAACAGCGTAAGCAAGGCCAGCGCGACCGTGGCAGCGATCAAACCGGCGTCGGGAACGGCGCTGGCGTAGATAGGCGTCCGAAATAGCTCAATGAACAGAAAAAACGGGTTGAGCACCATCCAGCCGCTCAGAGATTCGGGCAACACCGCAAGAGGGTACATAATCGGGGTCAGGAAGAATCCGGCTTGCACCAAAATCTGATAGATGTCGATAGAATCGGTAAAAAAAACGGAAGCCGTGGACAGCAGCAACGCCAGACCGAGCGTAAAGAGGGCAAGGATCACGACGCTCACGGGCAGGAACAGCCAACTGGCGCTCACCGGGTGACCAAGAAACCATACGATCAGAGTCAACGGCAGAATCGAGACCAGGAAATTGACCAGACCGTTGCCGACCACGGCGACGACATAGGTGGCGCGAGGGATGTAAATACGCTTGAGCAATCCACCGCCGGTAGCCATGACGCCCATGGCGTACTGTGTGGTCTGGGTCATGAAACTCCAGGCTAGCAGCCCGCTGAGCAGATAGACCGGGTAATGAGGCAGCGCCGATTTGAACATGGCGCCGAAGGCGACCGCCAGCACGATAGTTTGCAACAGGGGATTCAACAACATCCAGAAAACGCCAAGCATGGAGCGCTTGTAACGGTTTTTCAGAATGTTGCCGATCATCAGGAAAATCAAATCACGATAGCGCAGGAGTTGAACGAACTCGTCCACAAAAGGTGGCGGCCTTTGCGCGGAGTCATAGATAAACGGGGGCTGCTCAGCCATGCGGTTCCTCCAGCAGATGTCGGTATACGCTAACCGTCTCTTCAACGCAGCGCGCCCAGGAAAAGCGCTGGGCTTGTTCCATGCCTCGGTCACGGGCAATAGCGCGCCACGATTCGTCACTGAGCAGGCGCTCCAGACCAGCCGTGAGGTCGTCGATGTCCTCGGGATCGATTAACAGCGCCGCATCGCCCGCGACCTGTGGCAGTGAGGAACGGTGCGAGGACAGCGCGGGTAGGCCGCTGGCCATGGCTTCGAGCAGCGGCAGACCGA
>JAGRHQ010000519.1 GCA_020444905.1 Candidatus Competibacteraceae bacterium | reverse complement strand
CAGCAAGATTATTCCATGCGGCTGCAATGCTTATTGCAGCAGATCCAGAAAAAGGCTCAACCAGTTTATTAATGTTATTTGGAAAATATTCCAAAATTGCAGGAGCTAAATTTCTTTTGCTGCCCTGATACTGGATCGGATGCGGAATTTTCTTCATATCTATTCCTGCCTTCTACTGACTCACGACACTCTAATATGATTAGAGTAGTTAAAACAAGCTATAAACGACCATGTAGCCAAACTATGGGAATTAGGCCCGTAGAAATTAAAATAACCTGTCTCACCGTTCCATGCCCCCGCTGCGGCTGCGGCCTTGGGGTGGGCCTTGGCTCTGTTGTTTCTGCTGGACCGGCTCGGGCCTTTGCTGTTGCGGCTCCTGCGCCCTGCCCTGCCGGCGTTGCGCCTCGGGCCATGCGCCGGCTTCGCGGGCTTGCTCAATCTTCCGTTCTAACTCCTGCCGCTCGTTCGCCTGTTGTTGATCGAACGTCTTGAATGCCTCCGCTACTTTCCCACGTTCCCGTGTGATCCGGCTGCCAACTTCG
>JAGRHQ010000518.1 GCA_020444905.1 Candidatus Competibacteraceae bacterium | reverse complement strand
CGCTGCTCATCACGGGTGGAATCCGCTAGCAACGCCATCACAGCGCTCGCAATGGCACCAGCTCCCTGGAGGAAGCGGCCAACGATCACCCCCTCGATGGTGTGCGACAGCGCTGCAACCACACTGCCGAGGCCAAACAGCATCAAGCCAAGGTATATAACGGGTTTACGGCCGATCCGGTCAGACAGGAATCCGAACGGCACCTGCAGCAACGCCTGGGTCAATCCGTATGCACCAATGGCCAACCCCAACAGCGCCGGCGTCGAACCCACCAGGGACTGTCCATAGATGGCAAAAACGGGCAGGATCATGAACAGACCCAGCATTCGCATCGCGAACAGGCCCGCCAATGACCACGTCGCCCGACGTTCAGTCGCATTCATTCCCAACGTTTCCATTCTTTGTATACCAAGAGCCGCGATTCTAGCACTTTGTAACGGTACCACGCAGCCATCACACTGACTTGGCGTTCACTTGGCGCTTCCCGAGCCAACGCTTTATACTCGGCCGCTTCATTTGCCGGGGGGACAGACATGGATACCATA
>JAGRHQ010000517.1 GCA_020444905.1 Candidatus Competibacteraceae bacterium | reverse complement strand
GGGTGTGTAATGAAATTCAAGCTTGCGGGTGATCCGACGGGCTTCCTCCGGAGAAAAGACACTATACAAGGCCACAGGAGTGAGGGTATTGAGGTTGTCTACGATCAACCGGATTCGCTCCGCATTCGAAAGCTGGTGTTCTGCGTGACCGAATCGCTGCGCAATGATCGGACCGTGACGGTCGTGGCCTAGATGAGAGACCAAAATTCCCCCTCATTTAGTTCAGAATGCTCGGACGATTAAGGTCCTCAAACGGCCTAGCCAATTCGCAATCCGGGAACGCCCGCCACGCCAGCAGCAATTCCCGGTCTCTTGAAGCGCGCGTCGCGGACAATGCGCAATCTCCTTCATTTTTCATAATCGTACACTTCCTCTCTCAATTTTCCTATGATCTAAAATGTAGATTGGTTTGACGTGGGCAACCCGACAAAATGTTGATTGTGGTTCCGTTCTGGCCGTTGTCTAACTAATTCACCGACCCGCGCCGCGAAGAGGATCGACGATGCAAGCCCAGTTCTTGATGTTCGGCGAAATTAAAACCCACACA
>JAGRHQ010000516.1 GCA_020444905.1 Candidatus Competibacteraceae bacterium | reverse complement strand
GTCTCGGCCATTTTCGAAGCGCCGCAGGCCGAGTACACCAAGCGGCTGCTCGCCGCGGTGCCGCGTCTCGGCAGGCTGGCGGCAGCGGCCGAACCGCGCCGGGTGGTGGACGCGCCGCGCGCGGTCGGCGAGGTGCTGGTCCGCGCCGAGGGGCTGGACAAGACATTCGCCGAGCGGAGCTGGCTGTTTGCGCCCGCCAGGCCCGGCACCGTCGCGATGAAAGACGTCGGCTTCGATCTCCGCGCCGGCGAGACGCTGGCGCTGGTGGGCGAAAGCGGCTCGGGCAAGTCGACCACCGGCCGCGCGATCCTGCGGCTGATGGAGGTCGACGCGGGCCGGATCGAGATCGACGGCACCGATATCCGGTCGCTGGGCATCTCGGGGCTGCGCAAGGCGCGCCGGCGGATGCAGATGATCTTTCAGGACCCGTTCGCCGCACTCAACCCGCGGATCAGCGCGGGCGGGCTGGTGGCCGAACCGATGACCATCCACGGTATCGCCGCGGGAAAAGAGCTCGACGACCGGGTCGAAGAGCTGTTCCTGCGCG
>JAGRHQ010000515.1 GCA_020444905.1 Candidatus Competibacteraceae bacterium | reverse complement strand
AACAGGATCTGTCGCTTTCGGTCATGACCGATGTGAGCGAACTCAAAGACGCCGAGCAGCGTAACCACCGGCAGGCTATCGCTGACCATTTGACAGGACTTCAGAACCGACAGGGGTTTGAAACGACGCTTGGCGAAAAAATCCGGCAAACCGATGAGCGCAAAGGCGAGCTGGCGTGCCTTTTCATCGATCTCGACCGGTTCAAATGGATCAATGACAATCTGGGGCACACGGTGGGGGATGCGGTGCTGTGCGAGGTTACCGAGCGCATGCGGCAGCAAATCCGGCCGGACGATGCCTTCGCGCGGCTTGGCGGCGATGAATTCGCCATTCTTGTTGCTGCCCCCAAGGCAGAGCCTGTAGCCAGAGAAGTGGCAGAGCGCATCGCCCGTATTTTTGATGATCCGCTTGACATTGATGGCACCGCGATAACGCTTAGCGCCAGTATCGGCATTGCGCTCTATCCCACACAGGCGCACAGCGCCGCCGATTTGCTGCAGAAATCCGATATGGCAATGTATGCACGCAAGAAGGGCGGCAAGAACGGGATG
>JAGRHQ010000514.1 GCA_020444905.1 Candidatus Competibacteraceae bacterium | reverse complement strand
GGAAACAGTGATCCCAACATCGACAGCTTCAGCAGCCGATACCACGGTCCGCCGCGCGGTGGACCGGCCCTGCGCTGGTTGCGGACCTCCCCGGAGTTCTTCCACAAGCGCCTGTTGGCGGCTGGTTGTGGCGATCTGTATGAAATCGCCAGCGTGTTTCGTGATGGCGAGTGCGGCGCCCGCCATAATCCGGAGTTCACCCTGCTGGAGTGGTACCGGGTCGGTTTCGACCACCATCAACTGATGGATGAGGTCGAGGCGCTGGTGCGCACCCTGGCCGCCGCCTTCGGCCGCCAGCTGGGATCCGCCGAACGCCTGAGTTACCAGCAGTGCTACCAGCGCTACGTGGGTATCGACCCGCTGACGGCGAGTCGCGAGGATCTGGAGCAGGCCCTTTCGGACTGCACGATCAATCTGGAAGGGCTGAGCCGCGACGATCTGCTCGATCTGGTGCGCACCCATCTGATCGAGGCCCGGTGGAGCGATCAGCAGTTCCTGTTCATTCACGATTTTCCGGCCAGCCAGGCGGCGCTGGCGCGCATCCATCCGACC
>JAGRHQ010000513.1 GCA_020444905.1 Candidatus Competibacteraceae bacterium | reverse complement strand
AATTTTGAACAGGGGTTTGCCCCCGGTCCAAAAACGCTCCTTCTAGGACATCCTGCACATCAGGAATCATGTCTAATTCCTATGTCGCCTCATGTACCTTTGTTGGGATGAACCCCACATGGGCGCGAGCCACTCGACGTGCGGTCCTCTTTCCTTTGCGGATCACGTCATAGAGGTATCGCTGCTCTTCGTCGGTGAGGTCAACCAGGTATTTGTGAGCCATGGGGTTTCCTCCTGTTGATCCCACTATAGGGCATCACCCCAACCTATCAAAACTTCTGCGTCAGCCCACTAGTGGGTCAAACGGTTTGCTTATCGCCATTACTGCTTTCATCCTTTTAGTTAATGATATTGATAATATTGGATTTTCATGCTAGCCAATGACGATGAACAAACCATTTGACCCACTAGTGGGTCAAGTGCCTTGCTCATGGCCATTAATAGTAGCCTCTAGATGTGGAATAGGCTGGGCAGAGACCGCTCCTGAACCACTCAGACTATAGCGTCGTTCCCGTGCCCGTTGGCGGCGGAGTGCCCGCTTACCGCCCCAAAT
>JAGRHQ010000512.1 GCA_020444905.1 Candidatus Competibacteraceae bacterium | reverse complement strand
CCTGTCCGGTGTTGCGAACTACGGTTTGGCCGACGACAGCAAGCTGGGCGATCCTGTTGATCGCATCATGCTGACCGAGAATTGCGAAGTGATCGCCTGCAGAGCAGAAGCAGAGAAGTCAATCCGGGAGTTTCAGACATGCACCCGGACGAAATGATTGACGGCTATGGCTCCGGCGACGGCATCGGCTATGGCTATGGCGATGGCATTGGCGATGGCTATGGCGATGGCATTGGCTATGGCATTGGCTATGGCTCTGGCTACGGCGATGGCGACGGCGATGGCTATGGCTACGGCGATGGCTCTGGCTCTGGCAATGGCGATGGCTCTGGCTATGGCTATGGCGATGGCTATGGCTATGGCTATGGCGATGGCTATGGCTCTGGCGACGGCAATGGCTAATCACCAACCATTCGCCCTGCGCTGCCAGAGGGGCATTCGGCAGCAACGATCAGCGGGGCGTTAGCGGGGGCCGGGGATGGCCTAACAAGCCTCCCCGGTTCCGCCGATAGGAGGCAGGAATGCACTCACCAAAACACGCATCGAGTGAGCAAATG
>JAGRHQ010000511.1 GCA_020444905.1 Candidatus Competibacteraceae bacterium | reverse complement strand
TTCGTCTTGTTGACGATGCGGCCGGGCAAGACCTTGTTGAGATCATGAAATACGGTCTCCTTCATCAGGTCCGTGTGCAACGCTGACACGCCGTTGATCATGTGCGAGCCGACGAAGGCGAGATTGCCCATGCGCACGCGCTTTCCCCCGTCCTCGCCGATCAGCGAAACGGAGCGCAGCGTTGCGTCATCGGCGCCGGCGGCCTTGGCCTCGCCGAGGAAGCGCATGTTGATCGCGTAGATGATCTGCAGATGACGCGGCAGCAGCAGGCCCATCAGCTCGACGGGCCAGGTCTCCAGCGCTTCCGGCAGCAGCGTGTGGTTGGTGTAGGACGTCGCCTCGCGCGTGATGTTCCACGCTTCTTCCCAGCCGACGCCATGCACGTCGAGCAGCAGTCGCATCAGTTCGGCGACGGCGATCGCGGGATGCGTATCGTTGAGCTGGATGGCGGCCTTCTCGTGCAGATTGCGCACATCGCCGAAGCGCTGGATGTGACGGCGGATGAGATCCTGCAACGAAGCCGAGGCGAAGAAATATTCCTGCCGCAGGCGCAGCTA
>JAGRHQ010000510.1 GCA_020444905.1 Candidatus Competibacteraceae bacterium | reverse complement strand
CGAGATCGCCCGTTTTGTAGAGTCGCTCTCCGACAACACCCGAGATCGGATCGGCGATGAATCGCTCGGCCGTCAAATCCGGGCGCCCGAGATAACCTTCGGCGAGGCATGTGCCGCCAATGTAGAGATCACCGACAACACCGATGGGAACGGGGCGCAACGCGCGATCGAGCACATGATACCGCGCGTTCTGGATGGGGCGCCCATAAGGAATGCTCGCCCAGCGAGGATCGATCTCTTCAATCGGAAACCAATTCGACCAGATCGCAGCTTCGGTCGCGCCGCCCAAGCTGTACACACGCGCCGCCGGGAACCTCGTCCGAACGGCGTCGGGCAATGAGAGTGGAATCCAGTCTCCACTGAGCATCACGCATCGAAGTGTGGACGACGCGTCATCGGGCGACCCGGCATCGGGCGACGCGGCATCAGGCGACGCGTCATCGGGCTTCGGAAACCAAGGCACGATTCGCCCGAGCGCGGCCGGCGCCGAATCCCAGACGGTGATCTTCTTCTCGACCAGCGCATCCGCGAGGCGTTCGGGGTCGGCCAGCATCGCCTCGT
>JAGRHQ010000050.1 GCA_020444905.1 Candidatus Competibacteraceae bacterium | reverse complement strand
TACCTCATTCAATGGTTACTGACTCGTTTCTTTAGACAATACGCCGCTGCTTCCACCATCGCCGCATCCATCACCCCATAACCCAGATCCGCGAACACCAGCGGTTCAGCCACGCCCAACACCTGTTCTTCCCGCCACTTCTGGTAACTGGACAGAAAGAACCCGGTGCGTGACGTAATCGCCCCCAGCATCCCACCCGGATGCAACCATTGCAGGCCGCGCTCGACAAACGCCGCCAACAAATCATTCTTGGCGTTCGGATAGGCAGCGGCCAGATACGCCTTGGCGTCCCGCGCCGATTCCCCGAACGGCGGATTCATCACCACCACGTCAAAGCGCTGCTGGCAGACATCGATGAAACCCAGCCCGCGCGCCGCGTCCTGGGCAAACAACCGCCGCGCATAACCGCCTTTTTCAGCCTGTTCCGCATAATCCCTCAAGGCCGCCAGCAGCCGCGCATCGGCTTTAGACCATTGGATCTGATCGTCCGCTTGGAACAATTCCCCGTGTTCGCCATAAACTGCACGCACCAATTCAGGCAAACGCGCTTCTACTCGCAACAGCGATCCGGCTACGCCGGCCAGTTTCAGTTCCTGCAACAGGCCGGTGAACAGTTCGCCCAGCAGCTCTTCCAAACGGCCAGCAAACTCTTGGGCTAAATCCGCCTCGCCGGGCATCGGCTCCGCAACCACAACATGGGTTTGCTTGATCGGTGGACGCTCGCCACGGGGGACGCCGAGATCGTGATAAGCCCGCTGGGCGCGCATCCACAGCGCCAGCGCCGCGATTTGCGCGGCCCGTGGATCAACATCGATGCCGTGGATATTGTGGGCCAGAATCAACCGGGGCACATCGCGCAGGAAAGCGGCTTTGTCGTCAGCGTAAATGGTGCGTAACTCAGCGCCAGCGTCCTTTTCCCAAGCTTCTTCATAGATCGTTAGCAGAACGTCAAAGGCATACAGTCCAAAGTGCATGGAACCACAGGCGGGGTCCAGCAAACGGATTTCCCTTGGGTCTTTCACCGGGCGCGATATTGCCGCCTCATCCGGGCCAATCACCAGCGACCGACACTGCTGCCTAAGCCGCGTAACACCCTGAGTCATCTCATACCAGAGGCGCCCCAAGGTGTTATCAATCAGAAACTCGACCACATAGCGCGGGGTAAAGAACTGATTACGCACCGCCAGCTCATAGGCATTTTGCGGTGACTTGGGCCGGCCCCGGTCATCATAACGAGCGCGTTGCCGATCGTCGTCGCTGTTGAAATACTGATAAATCCAACCAATGGTTTCATCTTCCTGCCAGACCCCAGCCAGTTTCTCGTCATTCAGAATCCCCAGCAGGCGCAGCAACACCGGCGGCCGCGGCCACAGCAAACTGGCCGGATCACGCCGGTCAAACAATACCTGCACTTCCCGGCCGATTTCATCGAACAGGCATTCCAGATACAGCCGATAGCCATGATCCGGCAACTCGGCCAGGCCTGGAGCCAAGCCCGTGAACTCCTTGAACCCTGCTGATTGTTCATGCCGGCTCAGGCATTCCTGCGCCAGACCGCGCGCCTCCAGCATCTTCAGCGCAGCAAAGCGGTTCAGCGTGGTGAACGCCGCTTCCCGCCGCCAGGCCATCACCGCTTCTTTGGCGCTTAACCCGCCCGCCACTGCATGATGGATCGCTGCCACTAACTGGGTGCGGATCTGGCGCTGCATGGCGTCCAGATGGTCACCGGGTTCCACGGCTATACCCCCATCGGGGGGAATCGCAAACGTACCCTCCAATTGTTCGGTATAGTCCTGTTCCAGCACGGTGCGCGCGGCCTGCGTGGCCGCCAACAGGCGATTCCGGGCGTCTCTGTCCATCGGTCAGCATCCCCTCTATTGCACCAGCACTTTCTTGCCTGCCCCGATCCACTTCAAACACTGGTCGCGGAAGTCTGCCAGGGACTGTTCCAACTGTTCCTCGGTTTCCACGCCGCCAGTGAAGAAGTCCGCGGCGGCGACGCGCACCAGTCGATTGCCTTCGATCAGCCGCCACAACTCCTCAATGACAGCGTTCAGACGGCTTGAGCAGGCATCCCGATCGGCCCGCAACAGGGGAATGGTCTTGTGCTGCGCGGTCTCTCCATCAACGCAGCGGACCAGCGGCGCCGCCAACCGTTGTTGCGCCTCCGCCGGCAACGTCGCCCACTCTGGAAGAGTCTGCAATTGCGCCAGCGCATCGGTATAGGCCGACACGCAAGCCTGAACCGCCGCCGCATGACGCTGCTGATAGTCCTGCTCCACGGCGCGGGCGTGCTGATCAATCGCCGGCAACTCACGGAAAAAGGTCTCCCGCGCCAGTAATTCAGTCAACTGTGCGGCATGATCTCGCACCGCAGCATCAAGATCCGGCTCCTGATCCAGCAATGGCCAGTACTCGTCCAGCGCGGTACGGGCACGGTCCAGATCGTAAAGGCGTGGTTCAATCAGGGCCTGGTTCAGATCCACACTGCGCTGGAGGGCATCTTTCAGTTCCTGGTGAGCGCTATTGAAGGTCAGAATCGCGTTTTCTTCCGAACCGCTGCGGATAGCCTTGATCTGATCCAGCGCTTCGCGCAACACCTCAGCGCCCGGTAGCCGGCGCTGCGTCAACAACGTATAAAGGCTTTGCAACTCCTCAGCGCGCGGCTCCAGTTCAGCGCGGATCGCCGCCGCAACTTCCGCCTGGGTCAGATCAGCGATCTCCCGCCCAAACAGCGTGCGGAACGCCTCGGCGGCGTCGATCAAATGGGTAAACTCCAGGCTGACCTGGCGCCGGAACGTCGCCTGTCTGAACAGATTGTTATTGCCGAAGGTATTACGGGCGTCCAGCGACACGGCGGCGTCGATCACCCGGCCTTTGCCGGTGGCTTCGAGTTGGCCAGCCCGCAGCAGGGCGATGACCAGCAGGCGCACCATGTCAAACTCCCAGCCGAAGGGTTCGCGGGCGAACTGTTCGGCCAGCCAGGCACCGCTGGCGACTTCGCCGTAACTGGTGCGGTTGGCGATGTGGTTGAGCACCTCGGCCAGGGGATTTTGCTCGACGTTGAACACCACCTGCTGGCCCTGCTCGCGCACTAATTGCAGGTCCGTAAACACGGAACTCAGGCCGCGCAAATTATCGCTGGTCATCAGCGCGTCCAGGTCCTTGGCGGCGACGCGAGCGGCGGCTTCGTCAAAGCGGTGGAACACCAGCGGCAGGGCCTGGGCCAGTACTTTATTGACGACGGCGGTCACGTCCTGGTCGGTTTCATCCGGGCTGCGATCATTGCCCCGGAAAAACAGCGCGCCTTTCAGCAACGCTCGTTTCAGATGGCGTTGCAATTCGTCCTGGTGGCGTTCCCGCCGCTGTTGTTCCTCGCTGATCAGCGCGGATTCTTCGCGGGTTTTGGCCAGGCGCTCCTTACGGGCAATCTGCTCGGTCGACCGGAACAGCTCCACGGTCGCCTGATCCACCGCTTTATCCAGCGCGGCCACCCAGAACAGCGCCTGGGTCTCGGCGCGACTGCGCTGCTGGGCGTCGGCCACGCTCTGCGGGTAGTCCGGGCCAGGTTCGGTCAGTAACAGATGGACGGGTAAATCAGCCGCGATCACCAGCTGCCCTTGGATGTTCAGCCCGGCTTTGAATAATTTGACCCCGCGCAGGTTATGCGCCGGCTGTTTCCAAACCGCCTTGATGGCGTCGAGATGCAAGCGATGCGCGTCCGCCGGTTTCGGTTGCAGGCTGTTGCGCTGGCGCTCCCAATCATCTTCGGCGGGCGTGGGAATCCGGTATCCCTGCTTGCCGTGGCGAATCAAACCGGCGGTTTCCAGTTCCGCCAGCGCCGCCTTGACCTCGGGCAGGCGCGAGTCGGCATTGACCGCCGGATGCAGCGTAGCGGCCAGATTCTCGGCGGTGCTGTGCAGACTGGCGACCAGTTGCAACAGGCAAATCGCCTTGGCCACGGCCGGCGCCAGAGGATGGGCGATCTTCTGCGTGATCTCCGCGATCTTGCCGCGCACTTCGCTGGCGACGTTATTGGCGACCAGGTCGTAAATTTGATCGACCCGCGCCAGACAGCCGACGGGCTGCTGTTGCAGGTTGATTTCGGGATGAATCAACAGTTGCTGCGCCAGTTTGATAATGGTGCGGTTGGCGCCGCCGACATGTCGGCTGGCCCCAGCCTGGGTGCGCAACCCGGAGACGATCTGGATGATCAGATCGATCTGGTAGGGCAACAACGGATACAAATCGCGGAAGGCGTCAACAGTTAATTCCGGCAGACGGAAATCCGCGCTCAGGCGGGTGTGATCGGTCAGCCGCCCGCGATGGGTGGTGAACAGGTCGCGCAGCACCGGTTCAGCAGCGGCATTCTTGGCCAGGACTCGCTGACTGGTCACCGTGGAAATATCGGAGGGATCCAAATGCACCTGCACGTAGAAGCGATCCATCAGGCGGGCGAGTTCCACGCGCTTATCATCCAGGCCGCCGACCAGTTCGGTCAGCTTTTCCTGTGAGGTGACCATCAGCCACAGCTTGCCGCGACCGACCCGGCCCAGACTCTGCACCACCGCCTGGAGATCGAGCATTTTCTGCACATCGCGGGCGACGTATTGGCCGACTTCATCCACCACAAACACCAGCGACTGGCCGGGCCGTCGCCGCGCCATCAGGGCCAGGGCGCGTTCGGCCAGCAGGCCGGGGGTCAGGTCCGCGCGCTTCATCGCGGCCAGCCGCCAACTGTCCACGCTGGCGTAAGTCGCTGGCTCCAGTTCATGCATGACCCGGCTGGCTTGTTGGATGGCCTGGGAAATCCGGCTTTTGCCTTCATCCCAGGTCTTGTGGAAATCGGCCTGATACTGGGTCTGAAAGGCGTCCAGTCGACCTTCATCTTCCAGGGTGATTTCCAGTTCGGCCAAATCCAGATCGCGGGCATAGCCGAGATGCTCCAACAACAATCGATACATGATCTCGGTGAGGGTCTGGTTGCTGGAGCGCACGTTGACATTAGTGGAGACATCGAAGATCACCGCCTCAGTGGGGAGGTGTTCGGTAATGATCGTCAACAGGGCCTGGAGGGCGGGATCAGGCGCGCGTTGCAGGAGCAAATCCGCCGCCGGCTGGCCGAGAATCCGCCGATTGTGCAACGCCAGCCCCAAGTACTTGGCAAAACTTGATTTGCCGGCCCCGAAAAAGCCCGATACCCAGATACCGATCCGCTCATGCGACTGATTCAGGGTCATCCGGTAATGTTCCAAAATCTCCTGGAAGCGTTTTTTGATGGCCGGCGTGACCACATATTCCCGGAATTCCCGGTCGAGAATCTGCTCATCGGTCTGATCAACCTTGATGACTTCCTCGATGATCCGGTTGATGTCGTTGGCGAACAGATCTTTGATGACGGTGGGCATGGGAGTCGCTCTTAAAAGATTCGGCACCGGTAGTTGTAGTCAGCATCCAGCAGGCCCATGAAACTGAGACCCACGCCGTCGCGATCGCCGGGGTAAAACAGCACGGTTGGCGCGTGTAACTGGCCTTTCATCTGTTCCAGCAAGGGCGCGGTGCGATAAAAAGGAAACAGGGCGCCGACCCGAACGATGAAGACCAGGTCGTGCAATGGATCAGGGTCAACAGGCAGACGATCCATCACCAGGCGATGCAGCGGTTGCGCAACGCTGATAATGTCCGAAACGGTGTCGATCACCGTATCCAGGCCAACCGCTTGTTCATCCGCCGCCAGCACCTCGGCGGTCATTTCTTCGGCCTCCAGCGCGGCGGTCAGGCATTCGGCAAGGGAAAGGGTAGTGATGCGCTTGCCGGCGTGTTCCAGGCGAGTGCGCAGCAGGGCCAGTTCCTGGCGCAAGGGGAATTCCTGATCGGGGGGATAGTGGAAGACGGCGTAGGGTAGATCGTGATGGATGCTGAGTTGGGGTCGGGGGTCGGGCTGCATCAACACCGGTTCGAGTTGCTCGGTCAGGCGGGTTTTCCAGTCGGAGATCATGCGTTGTCCTCTTCATCGTCAAATGAAGCAGGTCATGGCGGAAGACTCTGCGCATAATCCGCCGCCGACGGATAAGGCAAAGTCAATTGCGCCAGACTCCCCGCCGCATCGTAATGCAACTGGCGGTGCTGATGCAGGCGCAATACCTCCCGCTCAACTTCGCTCGCCTCCAACCGATATAACCGCCAGTCTGGCGACTCCAGCAAGCGCCGGGCATTGGGCGTGGTTTCCGCCAAGGCATGGAGCAGATACAGCAAGGCCGCATCCGGCAGGCGATACGGCGGAAATGTCTTCAACAGAGTCCGGCTTAGCACGCCATAATCTGCCGCCGTGCGCAACAGATCCCGCGCTGCCCGAATGACCCCATACTCGGAAAGCGCTGCATCTTCGCCCTTGAGCGCCGCCACCTGCTGACGCACCCACGGCGCGACATCCGCTGCGCTCAGCCGATCCGCGTCCCGTTGATATTCGGTAAACAGCCACTCGGTCATGAAAGGGTAGTATAGGGCGTCTACCCGCGCCGCGTGCCAGTGCAAACATGCTTGCCAGACCGGATCGCTGACTCCGGATCGCGCCAACGCCGCCAGACTGCGCAATTCCGTTGCCGGCATTTCCCCCAGGCGAGTGCGCAAGGTCGCCACGACTTCATGGAGCCAGTTTGCCGACCGGACACCGGTCGGATTATCCGCCAGCGCCACTTGCACATTGGCCGCCACCGACTCGCCGTCCTGCCAGCGCTGGAACACCACGCGGGTTTCCGGAATCAGCGTTCCCTTGCGCAGTAACCGGCTGGAGAACTTCATTGCGCCGCATCATCCAGACGGGCGTAGGGAACCGCCAGTTGCCCCGGTTCCCCGCGCGCAAAACCGGCCGCCAGTAGGGTCAGCGTTTCATCATTCACCGTGTGTATCACGGACAACGGCACTGCGCGCTTTTCCGCCGAACGCCTCAATTTCTGCACTGCTTCGATCTGCGCTGGCGTGATCAGATCAAACTCCGCCAGGATCTGCAACAGATCGCTACTGGGCGACATCTTTGCCAAGGCCGCAAACACTAAACGCCACTGCTCGACGTCATCCAGCCAGTGCGACCAGTGCGCCTCGAACTGATCTTCTACGGCAGCAGGCAGATTCCAGAGGGTCAGACATCCAGGTGGATCGAACCAGTCATGGCAACGCTGGCGAGCGACCGTGAATACGATGCGCGCCTGGGCGAACGAATAGGTCACAGGAAAGCCACGTTTAAGGACGGCTGCGCCGCGTGGTCCCAACAGGCCGTTCGTATTCCACCAACGGGCGTTGTCCATTTCCCCATAACGGGCGACGTACAGCCGCAGCTTGAACAGGCGTTCAACATCGAAAACATCGATCATCCAGCAGTGCCTTCATGACATTAGTATAATGAAAATTATCAGGTTGATAATAAACAGTGCTTTTATGGTCAAGTCCGGATCTCCTGGCTCCCTCGGGCAATCCTTCGCGCAACTCCACTGACAAATTGATCATCCTTAATTAGTGTCTGGCCGAGAACCTGCTTTGTAGGTTGGGCAAAAGCGAAGCGTTTCCCAACATTCCAATCAGGATCATAGTGTTGGGCTTCGCAAGCTCAACCCAACCTACAGGGTTTCGGGATTTCCGGCCAGGCACTAATTAGTAGTGTCACCATAAACCTTTTTCTTGCTTTACAGGATGCCGATCAGCAGCCTCCATTTTCCGCACGGAAAATCCCATCAGTCACCGCGGTCTCCATTTTCCACACGGAAAATCCCATCAGTCACCGCGGCCTCCATTTTCCGCACGGAAAATCTCATCAGTCATCTTGAGGAGACTCTGCCTCGACCATTGCCCGCAAACGTTCGAGAAATTCCTCATTTTCCAGCAACCATCGAGAAGGCCCTGCAAACGATACCGATGCTTGCCGTTGAGAAATATTGACCTTGAACAGCGGCCTCCCCGACGATGAAACGAAATTGCGGGGTTCCGATTTACCTCTTGGCGGAGTCTCATCCGCTCCACTGGCCATCGGGCGGGGCAACCATCGCTCCAACTGACGGGGATCAACCGCCAGTTCTTCCAGTTGCCGTCCGGCAATGTCACCCGATTCAACCCGGGGTAACAACCGCATCACTTGATCCTGAAAACCCTTTGCACACAGACTGCCCAGTAGATAACCGGTCGTCAGAGGGAGAGCAGCAATGTCCCGGCAGGCCATCACCACTTCGGCGGGCAACTTGGCAAACCCCAGATATTTGGAGAGTTGCGCATGACTCAAACCCATCGCCTCAGCCAGTTCGCCCTTGGAGGTAAACAAGTTTTCGTCCAGGACGCGCTGATACCGTTTCGCTTGGGTGTAATCGGAAAGCCCACGCCGCAAATCATTCTCAACGACCATGATCGAAAATGCTTCGCGATCACCAAGGTCCGGACGAATATCCACTAATAGCTGCCGCTGGGCTTGCAAGGCAGCTTTCCAGCGCACATAACCGGCAATAATTTCATAGCGGATTGCCGGGTGATCAGGATCTCGAACCGGACGCACAATAGCGGGAGCGACTTGCCCATCCCGCTCCAGGGATTGCGCCAACTCGTTCAAATGAGGCGTTTCGGAGTCGGGCCGGTCGGCCCAACGCCAAGGTCGGCAGACTTCAGGATCAACGAAACGTTGCCCTTTCGTGGGATAAAGCGTTGGGCGTTCAGGGGAATCGGTCGTTACCGGATCCATGACAACCGTTTCACGTGAAACGGTTGCATCGGTATCGGCGGCGCGTTCCATGTTCTGGAGCGCCTTGACCATGGCGGATTGTCGATTACGCCCTAACCTGCCCACCGCGCCGGCCTCGGCATTATCGCGGCGACGTTGGTCTTTGATCTCGTTCATAAGCGACCTGATTAACCCGTGGCGTCAGAGGAACCGACGTCCTTCGCAGGTAATTCTTCGGTCTGCTGTTCCCAAACCTGGCGAAAAAGATCAATGACTTCACCATTCAACGCATTGAGATAACTCAAAGCGCGTTGATAGGCTTCATAAGAGCCCTTGGGTTGCTGAATCTCGTAAACTGAACTGAGATCCGCCGCGGATCGTTCGATCTCCACGCTTAATGGCATGACGTGTTCCAACACATAATCCTTTAAGAGCATACGTAAAGCGGCTTCGGTATTCTTGGCTTCGCCCGAGCCGCTATGCAGAGTCAGCAATACCCGAAAGAAATCCAGCGGTCGCGAGAAACGTGGATCACGTTTCAAGGCGCTCATAGTCTGGGCATAGAGAACGGCGGACCCGAAATCAACGGCTCGTGGAGGAATCGGCAGCAGCATGGCGTTGGCCGCCGCGACGGCGTTCAGCGTTAACGATCCCATATTGGGAGGACAATCGACGATGATGACATCAAAATCGCTCTCTACCTGGCAAAGTCCATAATCCAGCCGCTGAAATGCTAGCAGATCAAGAAATTCTTCCTGATTCTCCCCATGGTCAAGCAGTCTAATTTCCGCATCCTGTAAGCCAAGATTGGCCGGAATTAACCAAAGTCCCGGGAAATAAGTTTCCCGGATTACGCTGCGAATATCCGATGGATCATAGACGAGGACATCCGCCAAGGTGTCCTCGCGCTGGATATCAATATCCGGCAGGATGCCATGCAGCATGGTCAAGGATGCTTGTGGATCCAAATCAATCAGGAGAACGCGCAAGCCGTCCAATGCACAACGATGGGCAAGATGCGTTGCGGTTGTCGTTTTGGCCGAACCCCCCTTAAAAAAGGCGACCGCGCAACGAATGGCTCGACTGCCTGTTGGGCGTAAACGACGGATGCCGAGTCGATCGCGGTAATCGTTGATCCGCTCAAGATTGTAAGAGCGTTGGCCGCGCTCATCCTTCGGAGGAATGCCAAACGGAGGTCGTCGGGCGCTGCCTTCGGTTTCAAGCCGCCGAATGTACTGGGGAGTGAACCCCAGCATGGCGGCGGCTTCCCGGATAGGAAATCGCTTCAGCGATTTATTCAAATGAGGCTGAGTAGCGATGCTACGCAGTTCTTCAAGTAAGTGGCTACCTGCTCGAGCGAAGTTTTCCAGGAAGATAGCAGGTTCATTAATCCCAATGGTCATATCAATCCCCTTGTTGCGCCTTTATTATGCAATAACCTTTCAAATGCGCAACAGTGTTCCTGTGAAGAAAATGCGTTGTCTCGCTCATTGACACCGACGGTTTCCGACCATGCCGACCTTTACGACCTTTTCCCGGAAAGTCCCTATAGGGGTTTCTCGTATACCGAATTTCCGGCAAAAGGTCGTAAAGGTCGTAAAGGTCGGCATCGTGGAGGTCCAGTAAATCGATACTGGTGCATTTGATGGGGTTAGCTCCCTTGACTTTTCAACAACAACTTTCTATTTAAGTCATTGTATTTATGATATTTATCAAGGAAGCTTTTAGAGCTGAGGTTCGGTAGGATCGGCATCGTGTTTGTCCAACAAACCTATGCCGATACGTTTGACGGGCTTGGTTCCCTCGGCTCTCCAACCTTTGGCGGTCAGGTATCGGCCAAATTTATGCTGACTTTGCTCGCGCTGGCTGTTTTCGGCGCACCATGTTTTGTAGGCGTTCCATAAATCATTAGCGCGCACTTCAGCAGATTTGTGGATAACACAACATTCCTGGATGAAAGGACCGAAGATGTCCATTTCATCACGATAAGCCTGTGTTGCCGCCTGAACCTTGACCGGGGGTTGCAGTCCATGTCGCTGCCAGTCCAGACAACCCTGGATCGCCCAATTCAGGATGCCTGGCAGTTCCGCCTCCAGTCGATCAGGCAGGTTGAGATCTTCACGACCTTTGAAGCTCACCTCGAAAGGCACCAGGCGTACCCGTGACCAAATCGCATCATCGGTGCCGCGAATTTCCGGTTTGTGGTTACCGTACATCCACGGTTTGAACTGTGGTTTGAAGGTGAAGGCTTCCTGATAGAGACGGCGCCCTTCAATAGTGTCACCACCGGTGATGTCTTTAATCAACTGTTCGTTCAATCGATGTTCTTCATCGACTTCACTGGTGCAGACGAAGCGCGGGCCGGCCAGCGTCGCCGCCTTGCGCTGATTGTCTTCCGGGTTTTTGGATTTCATGAAAGTGTCCGCGCCCACTTTGCGACCATAGCCATAACTGGATTCGCCACAGACGCCGACCAGTTTCATGATGGCCTCGACCAACGTGGTTTTGCCATTTTTTCCAGTATCGCCATACAGAAAAAACAGGGCGCGTTCCTTAACGACACCCGTGAGAGACCAGCCGACGGCGCGCTGGATAAAGGCGACCAGATCGCGATCTCCGGCAAACACCTCGGACAAAAACCGTTCCCAGGTGGGGCAGGCGGCTGCGGGATCGTAGGTCACGGGAGCCAGGAAAGTGATCAGGTCCGTGGGGTTATGTGGATGGAGGAGGCCGGTGCGCAGATCCAAAGTGCCATTTTGCACATTCAACAACCAGGGATCGGTGTTCAGATGGCTGTATTCGATGAGCAGGGCATGTTTCGTCAGTTTTAATCCGGCGGCAATGGTGCGCTCATTCTCGGATTGCACCGCCCATTTCAACAGGGCTTCCGCTTGGATCATCAGCGACTTGCGTCGGTCTTCATCCGCTTCATGGGCTGCGCGCCGGGCAAGAGTAGCTGACTCTTGGGCAATGAGACGCGAGAGACCATCGACAAAACCGGTGGCGATTGATCCTTCGCCGGTGGGATCCGGACGCCAGAAGCGGCCCGTCCACAGGATCCAGCCGAGTCCCAACGCATACGCGATTTTTCCCTGGTAGTAGTGACGAATGCGGTGTGAGTTCGCTAAATGCGTACAGGCACTGACGGTTGGCGGGCTATAGACGCCATCGCCTTGGGCTATTGACCCACCGGAAAGTGGGGGCGCCGAGGTGGATGAGGGTGAGAGAAGGGGATCCAGCGCAGCGGGGAACAGGGGCGCAGCTGCGCTCAAAGCCTCAAGTTCTTCCAGCGTATGGCCCTGATTCAACCAGTCCGACACGTCACCCTTGGCGGCTAATCCTGGCAAGGCCAGAATGCGCACTTCGCGCACATGATCGTTTATGGCCTGAGCAATCGCTTCCATGTGGGCGCGGCCAGGGTCGTCATTATCGGGAAGTAAGACGACGCGAGCAGCGCCAGCGAGTTGTGTCGTGTATTCCCGGCGCCACTTGGCTTTTTGGTCGGGTTTCGCCGCTCCTTCAATATTAGTGGTCGCGGTTAGACCCCCTGTGGCAAGACGGTCGCAATCCTTCTCGCCCTCGACCACGAAAATTGTCGCCCCTTGAGCAATCGCGGAGCGCAGTTGCGGTAACCGGTAGAGTACAGCGAGACCAGAGCCAGCTTTATAAGTCCAGGTCCCCGCTGCTGAGCGATGACGAATGCGGAAATCTTTGGGCGCGTATCGGACCTTCTGACGAACCTCGACGCCGTCAACATCACAGTAACTGTAGGTCGCTACGATTTGCCGCTGACTCGTCGATGGTTCCGGGGTGAGATCCAGGGCGGCGATGATGTGTTCGTAACGACACCCCGCGAAACAGTGCAGCAACAGGCGGCCATTCATTTTGACCGACAGCGAAGGCGTTTTATCTTCGTGGCAGGGGCAACGGGCGCGGTAACCGTCGCCGGAGCGTATCGGACGATAACCGGTGACTCGCTCTAAAGCAGCTAAGGCATCGTCGAGCGGATTCATAGCCGCTCCCGAAAGGCGTCAAGCCGGCTAGCGGCCGGTCCGACGACAGAAGCGAAACGTCGCTCGTTCGGCCAACAACGCTGGCAAAGGTACGGTTCCAGGGCACAGGGCATCAGCGCCCCATGCGTCTTAGCTGCCCTCCTGTTCAGCGGTCGATCAGTATAGACTTTCATGAAATCCCCTTTTTAAAGGCGCACAACCACCTTTTGGGGTCTTGAAAGTCCTTGTCAGTCCGCTATAATCGGAATCAGGCAAATGATTTCCAACAGTCGTCCTTAGCGGATCGACGGATGACTTCCAAGCTTTCCCATGAAACCCTCGCGCTTGCAACGCGGGGGTTTTGCGGTTTTAGCGTGAGCAATAAGTTATTTAGGTCCGGATGTCGTCAAACCTCACCAATGAGTGCGCCCTGAACGGATGTCTGGCTATTCTCTGCATTATAGCGTTTGAATGCCACTTTAGCGCAATCCGCCCATAGACTGAGCGCGTTAGCCGGTTCGATCATCGATTCGCGGGCCAGACGTTGCAACTCTTCGTTGCTGTGTTGCCGCAACGTCGCTTCCCATTTTGCGGCGGTCATGCGTTGGCCAGTCAATACCAGAGTCAGTGGGTCTGCAACAGGCGGCTTTTGCGGTTCGTGACTCATCTTCACATCCTTCAATTTCTTAGGGCGAGGGCCTGACTGCATCTTCCGGGATTAGCGGCGTAGGGGAGATGTGCAGGATGATCCGATTCCCCGATCCGAAATCGGCCAGGTAGAGATAACCCTTGCCAGGCACATAGGCCACTTGCAGCGGTTGGGTGGTGACGACTCCCGGCAAAGTGGCGGTGGTTGACTGAGGAGTCAAGCCGTAGCTGGTCAGGGATTGCAACGGCGCGATGTAACCGATGTGAAGGGCGTTGACGAACTGCTGGAATGCGGTTAGCGGGCTGCTGTTTTGCACCTCCTGCAGCAGCTGATTTTGTAGATCCCCAAATACCGTGTTGACGACCTGGCATGCCGCGCCGAACAAGGAATCCATGGAGAGATGACTGATCGTATCGATCAGGTTCCTGATTTGGTCATAGGTGCCCCCCAACAACCGGCGTAGATCGAAGGCGAAAAGATCGATGGTGCAAACGCCGCCATAGCCGTCTCCTTGTGGGTTGTTGACCGCAGCGAGAGGGTCGACTTCGGGATAGCTCATTTGTCGATCGGACATTGCCCGAGTGAGCTGACTCCCGGCAAGAGCGGCTTCCTTTAATTTGATCTCAATGTTGGGATCGCACGCTTGGGTAGCGGCGCTAAAGTTTCCCCATTGGCCCGTAACAGGATCATACGTCGGGGGCGGCGTCCAGGTGACGTTTCCGGTCTCCGGGCCGACGCTCGCTTGCCAACCATCATTGATGCGATCAATCGCCTCCTGACTCATGCAAAGATCGGCTCCAACCCGATAGGGTTCGGTCGGTGGGCATTCGGTCAGCGGTTCTGAAAGGGCTTGTCGGAATTCACCGGTACGATTCCCACTCATGGAAAGGTCCGGCGTTACTGCTGCCGCAGCGGGTGCGCTGGACGGTAGGGCGGATTGAACAGCGTGCGCTCCTGACCCGACGAATTCCGCATCGTCGATGCCCAAAGGTGGCCGCGCGCTGGCGGGCGGACAGAGCGCCGTCAAACTGGGCAGCACGAGCGCCGCGACAAGGGTCCGAGTGACCGTGAGCATCGGGATCGACATCATTATTTCGGAGAATGTCATCGAGGAGTAGATTTTTAGATAAAGTTATAGCATAGTGATAATGACTGCAAGAGGAAAACGAATATGCCGACAGCGAGTTCCTTGTTGGAAGCATTTGGGAACAATTTTCCCGGATTAACCCAGTTCTTGACGATGCTGGCCTACGGGATCGGCCTGTGGAGCGGCGTGTCGACAGTCTGCCTCTTGCAGCGTCGCCTGCGTTCCGACGGGAGCGCAACCTTGGGTGCGATCATAGTGCGCGCGGCGCTTTGCGCGACTTGTCTTTATCTACCTACAGCAGTGTCGTCGGCGCAAGAGACGTTTTTTGCTTCGCCCACGATCCTCAGTTATTCGGTTGGGAGCGCGGTGTCCGCGCCCGGGCATATTGTGTTGGATGTAGTGATCCGCTTTGTGCAGCTGGTGGGGTTATGGGCATTTCTTTGGGGAGGGGTGCTGCTTAATCGCGCCCATGGTCGTGGTCATTACGATCCAGGTTTGGGTAGCAAGGCCGTGGCTCACTTGGTGGGCGGGATCTTTTGCATCAACATTATTGCTGCCTTGCAAATGGTGGCGCAGAGCTTCGGTCTGGAAGATCTGTTGAACTACCTACTGGTTGCGGGCGGTTAAAACAGACGCTGCTTTACCAACGGGGGGAGAATTTTCCGAGAAAAAATTTTGTTATATTTATTTAAATAAATTTTAGGTCATGCTATGGTATTCATGAAGTGATGAGTGTGAGAGGTAGGACGCGATGAACGAAAAGCTTTACTGGAAAATGCTGGCGGGCGGCGGGTTGGCTGCAGCCGCCATTACGCTCATAGGGTGCGAGCCGGCGCTGGCGAAAACGGCCGGCGAACTCGGCGCGCATATCGCCAGTCAGGGCGACAACCTGGGCAAGGCGGTTTCAGCCATGAGCTACGTGATCGGGATGGGAGCCGGTGCCGCGACCGCCTTCAAATTCAAGGCGAATCGTGAGAATCCACAACACCATCCCATCAGCCACGCCCTGGGTTGGGCCATTGTCTGCGTGGGTTTGCTGTTTCTGCCGCAAACCTTCAAGAATACGGGTGATACGTTCTACGGGACCGATGCGACTCAAAATGTATCGACAGGCATCACCACGATTGGCAACTGATGCTGAACAAAGAAATCCTTTGCTCGCGGGCCTGCTCGCCGATGCGCCACCCATTCTGACGCCAGCGCGGGTTTCCAGGGGTTCTCCGATTTGTGCCGAATGCGGTCTGGCAGGCGGCGATTTGGAGGATTTCCTTTGGCTTGGCCCGCGAGGACCCATCCTGTGCCGAATTTGTGGGTTGTGTCGAACGGCGGCCTGGGAGTCGCCGCGCGTGCGGTTGGCCCTGATTCCTGAATGGGCGCAAAACGTCTTAAACGGAATGGTGACTGTGCTGACCGTGAATCTGATGCGAGTCCAGGCAGGCGAACCGGTCTCCAGCGGGATTGACTTAGCCTGGCAATCGTATCTGTTGGATCGGTTGCAGCAGCGTGCGGAAGCGACCCGGCAGATGCTGCAAGGCGCGGCCTCGCCTGCACGGTTGCGGCAAGCCTTGCGGGCGCTACCCCCCGTCACCCGAACCCGGGTCATGGTTGAACTGGCGGGGTTGCGTTGTTTGCCCGAACCCGGCGATCCAGCGTTGGCGCGGTTCTTCAACCGGCGCTGTCGACTACCGACCCCCTAAGCTAAGGCTATCCTGTGGTTCGTTTTCTCGACGAGGTGCACAATCTGTTAGCGGAGACCTTTGGATGGGATGCCGAGGCGTACACCAGCCTGACCACGATCGAAGACGAGACCACCTTTGTGACCAAAGCAGGTGGCTTGATGAGTGTGTTGCATTTGCGTGGACACCTGCGCGTGGTGGGCGTCGAGGAGTTGTCCATGTTGATTGATCAACTGCTTTCCCTGCTGGGGTCGGCGCTCGGAACCGGTCAAGGCCATATTGTCGATATTGTTTTTACCAGCGATCCTGCCCGAACTGCGGAAGCCATCGAACGATTACTGGAACCGGGCGCGCGCACCGCTGCCCGACTGGGTCTTGACCTGCGCGATGTGTTTGCCGAACGGGTGCGCCATTTGCCGGCTTATACCTGTGCGGAGGCGGTTTATCTCATTGTTTGGACCACGCCGGCCGGTTTGCCGCGCGCTACGCGCCGACAAGCCGCTCGCGAATGGCGGCGCGCCTTCGCTCGCTGGCCCTTGCCATTCCCCCTGACGCGTGATCACCAAAATCCCTGTCTCTATAACCGCTATTTGACCGACCCGCATCGGTCCCTGGTGAAAACCTTGCAGGATGACTTGGGCGCAGCCGGTTTTGAATTGGACGTCTTGCCTGTGGCGACCGCCTGTCGATGGCTCAGGCAGGAAGCCGATCCGGACTGGACGCCCGCCGAGTGGCGACCGTTACTGCCAGGTAACGGATTGCCGGCTCCCCGCGAACGGCCAAATGGCGGGATCGAAGCCGCCGGCGATTGGTTTCCGGCCTTCGGCGGACAATTGTTCCCGCGCGGAATGCAGCTGCTTGACCACCGTACTGTACAAGTCGGTGACCGTCTCTACCAGCCGCTCATGGTCGATCTGCCACAATTGACTGAAATGCAGCGCTTTGAACGCCTCCTGGATCGTGTGCGTCAGCAACGCTTGCCGTGGCGAATGTTGGTGCGACTGAGTGGGGACGCCGGGGCCTGGCTAGCGGCTCGGCATCGGTGGACGAGCTTGTTGCACTTTGCCGGCGCTACCAACAAATTGATTGATGCGGCAGTGCAAGCGCTGCGCCGCCACTTGAATGAGGGAAATGTGGGAGTTCTGGCGCAAATGGCGTTGACTACATGGGTCAATACCTTGGAGGGGGCGCCAGCAGGGCGCACGCACGGCGAAGAACTACGTCGCCGAACCGCGTATTTGGCCGCGCACCTCCAGTCCTGGGGAGGGTGTACGGTTCGGCAAGCCACAGGCCATCCGGTGAAAGCCTGGGTGTCCACCTTGCCAGGAATCAGTCAGATGAACATCGCTACGCGCTACGCAGCCCCTCTGCGCGATTTGCTGCAAACCTTGCCGTTGTATCGACCCGCTTCGCTATGGCCAGTCGGCGCGGTCGTGTACCGTTCCCGCGATGGCCGGTTGTTTCCTTATCAACCTGGCTCGGAGCGGCAAGGAACCTGGAACGAACTGTATTTTGCGCGTCCCGGCAGCGGCAAGTCCGTGACGATGAATGCCAATAATCTCGCGCTGATCCTGAGTCCGGGATTTCGCGCACTGCCGTTTGTGAGGATCATCGATATTGGGCCGTCTTCCGAGGGATTGGTAGCCCTGGTGCGGGAAGCGCTTCCCCCGGCGCGACGTGGCGAGGCGCAGTTTTATGCGCTGCAAAATACGTCGGGCTGGGCCATCAACGCCTTGGATACCCCCCTCGGTCTGCGACATCCGCCACCACAAAAGCGCGCCTTTCTGGTCTCTCTGTTGAGCTTGTTGGCGACTGCTCCGGGCGCACATGATCCCCCCGATGGTTTATCCGATCTGGTCGGTCTGGTGCTCGATTTGGCCTATGAGCACTATAGTGATGCCCGGGCGCCGAAACCGTATGCGTTAGGGCAGGACTCAGCGGTTGATGCCGCGTTGAAGCAATACGGATGCACATTGCCAGATCGCCCGAGCTGATGGGAGGTGGTCGATGCGCTTTTTGCGGCGGGCGATATGTTTGCCGCCATTCGGGCGCAACGCTATGCGGCGCCCTTGTTGAGCGATCTGGTAGCTATCGCGCAAGCGCCTCAGGTGGCCGATTTGTACGGTGGCGACATGCGGTTGGAGAACACGGCGGAATCGCCCGTGCAACTTTTCAATCGCCGGATATCAGCCGCAACGCGCGAATGGCCGCTGTTGGCCTATCCAACCCGATTTGATTTGGGTCCTGCCCGGGTCGTCAGTCTGGATGTGGCGGCGCTCTGTGGGGACATGACCCCGGTGGGCCAGCGCCAGACTGCGATCGCCTACTTGCTGGCGCTGCATGTGCTTAGCCAGGATCTGTTCCTGGATTCACAAACCGCCGCTATCGCTCCAGCCGCCTACCGAAGCTATCACCGGGAGCGGATGTCCGCCTTGCTGGCGACCCCGAAAAAGTTCTGCATTGACGAAAAACACCGTTGCGGAGGTTTGGCGGCGGTAGATGCCCAGATTGTGCGGTTCATGCGTGAAGGACGTAAGGTGAATGTCCATATGGCGCTGGCGAGTCAAATCCTCGATGACTTCACTGTCGAGATGGTTGAGCTGGCGACCACGATCTATATCATGGAATATACCAGTGATGATAAGGCCGAGGTGGTTCGAGCCAAGTTTTCGCTGTCGGCCGCTGCGATGCAGGAGCTACGGATCCATGGTACGGGACCTACTGCGGCCGGAGCGCCGTTTCTCGGGGTGTTCCGGACTAAACGCGGAACGCTGGCGCAATTGCTCTACCTGACCACGGGTCCTATCGAGCTATGGGCGCTGTCCACTACTGCCGAAGATCGGTGGGTGCGTGAGCGATTGTATGAACGCTTTGCGCCAAAATCCGTGCGGGCGGCCTTGGCGCGCGCTTATCCCAATGGTTCGATTAAAACGGAACTTCAACGTCGATTGGACAGCCGGCCTGATGGCGAGCTCGACCGAGAGGAAGTATTGGCTGCTCTGGTAGAGGAGGTGGCGGCCTTGGTCCTGGGGAAACGAACGGCTGAAATCGAGAGTGCATGGGCAGTATGATTCCTTTCAAAAAATGTTTATATGTATTTATAGCATTTAATATGCTATGCATCTTGGGTGAGGTGGCGATGAACAATTCAGCCCGATTTTTCGTTCTCTGGAGTTTATTAATCCTGCTTTCCGCTTGTGCTAGCACGGAAGCTCCGGTGGCGACCGATGGAGGTCGGGCGCAACAGCGCTTATTGGCGGAATCGGGCGCGCGGGTTGCCGATGCGCTGGCCAAGCTGGCGTTGATCGAGCAGGCGTCGCACCGTCTTCATGTCCAACGCATTGCAACTGCGGAAGACGCTCCTCCAGAGTTGCGCCTTCGGGTGGCGGTGGATTATCAAGGCGATCTTAAGCCGTTCGTCTATCAACTGGCGGAAGTGGTGGGTTATAAAGTCGAGACTTACGGTGTCTCCAGTGTTCTAACACCGATCAACGTCCAGTCTGAAGATCGCACAGTTGGCGAACTGCTTGCGGATGCGGGTTATCAAGCGAGCTGGCGCTGCCAGGTGTTAGTGGACCCGTCCCGTCAGCGAGTGGAGATCCTTTACGATCGCCGGCGACCTGACCGATCCACCTCACGGCCCCGACGGCGCGGCTGAAAGGAGAGGAGGATGAGAGACCGCCGCCGGTGGGCTGTTTTTGGCAACCTGACCTTCTTGTCCGCCGCAAAATCGGCCTTTTTGCGGCGATTTCGATTTGGTTCCATGGCATTGACGATTTTTTTAGTCAACGGAATTGTTCCGTCGGCGCTGGCTGCTTCGTCCATCCCCAATGTCGAAGCGATCGAGGATGGGGTGATGGGTGAGGCGGTGAACCGACTCCCAGGCGACGCTGGCGAGTTGCGGTTGGAGGACGTGAAGAACGGCGATTGGCTCCCACCAGACAGTGAAGCGCTCAATCCGTTGCGCGCTGAAGCGCTCAACGAGAGCGCCCTGACCTATGGCGCGCGCGCAGGCCTGTACGCGCGGATGCGGGAGATTCATCGGATGCTGGATGAAGAGGCGCAGCAGGCGCTCGACCAAAATTTTCCCTTTGCGCCGCTGATGCTGGCGCATAACGTTATGCCGCCCGTGATCCAGTCGGGCCGCAATACGGTGCGCAAGCACCATGACGCCCAGCTGCAATTTGCCGATGCGGTATTCACCATACTTGCGCCGGCAAAACTCGCAGTGACGCCGCCGAATTGG
>JAGRHQ010000509.1 GCA_020444905.1 Candidatus Competibacteraceae bacterium | reverse complement strand
CGATCCGTGCGGAGGCGCAAGCGCGGAAGGAGACGTTTCGATACACGCAGCGTGCGGACTATGACCATGGCAAGGCGATGGAGCGCATGGCGCGTGAGGAGCATGTGCTGCGATTGAAAGTGCCGCCGGAGCCGATCGTGGTGCGGGATGAGGTGTTGGGGGAGATCAGGTTCACGAGCGAGCACTTCGATGATTTCGTGATTCGGAAGAAAGATGGGTTTCCGACCTATCACTTCGCGGTGGTGGTGGATGATGCGCTGATGGGCGTGACGCATGTGCTGCGCGGGCAGGAGCATCTGAACAACACGCCCAAGCATGTGGCATTGCAGCGGGCGCTGGGGTTTGATACGCCTGTGTATGCGCATATGCCGCTGATCTTCAATGAGAAGGGCGCGAAGATGAGCAAGCGCGAGCGGGATCAGGCGGCGCGGCAGGCAGTGCGTGAGGCGAAGATGACGGCGTCGCCTGTTGGCTCGATTGCGCAGGGTGAGTTTGATGCGTGGCTCAGGGACAAGACCAAGCAGTTGGGGCATGATGAGCTGGAGGCGCTTGCGGCGCATTTGCATC
>JAGRHQ010000508.1 GCA_020444905.1 Candidatus Competibacteraceae bacterium | reverse complement strand
GATCACCCCGGTCCACAGGATCGCGTCGAGGACGCCCTGGCGGTCGGCCAGCATCGGGAACAGCAGCAGCACCCCGATGCCCTGCATCTGGGTCCAGGTCTTCACCTTGGCCAGGTAGCTGGTCTTCATGCTCAGGCCGCGCTGCTCGTAGGCCGAGCGCAGCGCGGTGACCAGGTACTCGCGCACGAACATCAGCGCGCACGCCCACGCCGGGATGACCCCGAGGTCGGCGAACGGCAGGTAGATCAGCGCGACGAAGACCTTGTCGGCGATGGGATCGAGCAGGCCGCCGAGCACGGTCGGGCCGTACTTGCGGGCCAGCCAGCCGTCGACGAAGTCGGTCGAGCCGATGATCGTCCCGACCACCAGCGCCGGCCACCAGTGGTGCTCGTAGATCCACCAGGCCAGGAGCGGCATCGGGATCAGGCGCGCCAGCGTCACCATGTTGGCGGTGATCAGCGGCTTCTTCCCGGCGCTCATGCGGCGGAACCTACCCCGAGTGCCGGCGCGTCGCCAAGCTGGGCCCCGGGCGAATCCCGCCGCGCCGGCCGGCCCGCGCGCGCCCGCGG
>JAGRHQ010000507.1 GCA_020444905.1 Candidatus Competibacteraceae bacterium | reverse complement strand
GGTGCTGGTGGAGCACATGGACGAGGTCCTGCGCGAGGCGCTCCTGCTGCACGACCCGGACGCCATCTTCGGGCACAACCGCGTGCGGCCCCTCGAGTACCGCAACGGCAAGCTGCTGGGCCCGGACGACGACGCCCCAGCGCCAGGCACCCCGGTGCCCAACGTGTCGCCCCCCGGCGCGCAGCAATAGACGTCAGCAGCCGTCGGGGGCCGCCCACGTGGCGAAGCCCCTGGCGCAATCCCCTTCGAGGCCTCATACAGGGGCCTTCAAGACCCGCGGGCTTAGCTCAGTTGGTAGAGCATCGCCCTTACAAGGCGAGGGTCTTCGGTTCGAGCCCGGAAGCCCGTACCCCTGGAGCCCCCTGAATCATGATGGATTCAGGGGGCTTCGCTTTGGGGCGGCTGTTCCATCCGCCCCGCTGGACGCAAGGGCTTCATCAGCCCCCACACTGCGCCGACTACGTCGGCTTGAGTGCCCGCGTCAGAACGTGAGAGGTTCCGCGGATGTCCCAGCGGAAGAGCATCAAGTGGTCGGGTGTGGCATTGACGGTGGAAGAGGGTGAGATGGG
>JAGRHQ010000506.1 GCA_020444905.1 Candidatus Competibacteraceae bacterium | reverse complement strand
GTTTACTTTGACGCTCAAGGTCTGTATTTTCAGAGAAGCCGGCGCCTAGAAGTTCTTAGCGAGATCCATGCCCGTGTACAGGGCGGCGACCTCTTCCTCATAGCCGTTGAACTTGAGCGTTTCGCGGCGAGAGAACTCGCCCAGGCGGCGCTCGGTGGCTTGCGACCAGCGGGGATGGTTGACTTCAGGGTTGACGTTGGCGTAGAAGCCATACTCCTTGGGCGCTGCCGCCATCCACAGCGAGGTTGGCATCTCCTCGACCAGGTCAATCTTCACAATCGATTTGATGCTCTTGAAGCCGTATTTCCAGGGGACCACCAGCCGGATGGGCGCGCCGCTTTGGGGCAGCAGGAAATCGCCGTAGAGGCCGGTTGATAAAATCGCCAGGTCGTTCATGGCCTCATCCAGCCGCAGTCCTTCCACATAAGGCCATTCGTACCAGGCCACATTTTGGCCGGGCAGCCGGTCTGGATCGTACACCGATTGGAAGCGAACGTACTTGGCCTTTGACGTCGGCTCGACTTCTTTGAGCAGCGCCGAAATAGGAAAGCCAATCCAGGGAATAACCATC
>JAGRHQ010000505.1 GCA_020444905.1 Candidatus Competibacteraceae bacterium | reverse complement strand
ATGTCGAGGCCGGTGTGCTGGCCGCCGTGGTGGCCGATGAGGCGCGCGGGTCCGAGCAGATGCAGCGTTTCATTGATGAGCTGGCGCAAGGTCGCACCCCGGCGCCCGCCTATCCCACAGCGGTGCGCGTCGTGATCAATGCCACAATGGCCCAAACGCTGGGCGTTTCAGCCGAAGCCATTGCCCGCGCCCGGTCAATGTTTCCCAGGTATTAACTCCATGCTTCCTCTCAAGCATCGTTCGTGTCCATTCAGTATCCATCGCCAGATCATGATGATTGCCCTGACCCCCGCGCTGGTCGTCACCGGCTTGTTGGTGTTCATGGTCTACCAAGGCAACTTCCAGCACAACCGGCAATTGTTGGAACAACACGGCCAGTTCCTGGCCACCCAACTGGCTGGCGCGCTGGAATACGCGCTGGTCACCGGTGCGCTGGAGCAGTTACCGGCCATCGTCGAGGCCACCATCCAGCCGGCGACGGCGATCCTGGGTACCCCGGTGCGCGGGGTCACGGTGACTGACCCGGACCGTCGGGTGCTCTACCAACGGCCCCCCGTCGACCCCATGCAGCCTGCG
>JAGRHQ010000504.1 GCA_020444905.1 Candidatus Competibacteraceae bacterium | reverse complement strand
AAAAGCCGATCTAGGCAGCGGAGCAGGCGCCGCACCCAACCCTTGCGGGACCGGGTGCGCTTCCCTCCCATGTCCACTGGACTAGCAATTACCGCCGGCCAGCATTCTGACAAGGGGCGCAAGCCCCTGAACCAGGATTTCCACGCGATAATGACGCCCGGGGAGCCCCTGCTGCTCTCCAAGGGCATTGCCCTGGCGCTGGCGGATGGCATCAGCAGTAGCGCGGTCAGCCAGACAGCAAGCGAAACTTCGGTAGCGGGTTTCCTGCAGGATTATTACGCCACCCCCGAATCCTGGTCGGTTAAAACATCCGTGCAGCGGGTTCTCCATGCAACCAACTCCTGGCTGTATGCGCAGAATCGCGGCGGTCCCCATCGCTACGACATTGAGAAAGGCCTGGTTTGCACCTTTAGCGCGATGGTGCTCAAGTCGGCCACCGCCCACATTTTTCACGTGGGAGACTCGCGGGTCTATCGGATTGACGGCACAGCGCTGGAGCAGCTCACCGAGGACCACCGTGTATGGCTTGCGGCCGACAAGAGTTACCTCAGCCGGGCCATGGGCATGCGCGAGCGGC
>JAGRHQ010000503.1 GCA_020444905.1 Candidatus Competibacteraceae bacterium | reverse complement strand
TCGATTCGGGCGGGGACAATTTGGTCAAGGGTCTCCAAAATCTGCTGGAAGATCTGGAACGCGGTCGCGGTCAGTTGCAGATCAAGATGACCGATCTCAAGGCATTCAAGCCGGGCGAGAACATTGCGGTCACACCGGGCAAGGTCATCTTTCAGAACGAGTTGCTGCAACTGGTTCAATACAACCCCAGCACACCGACCGTGCACCAGCGACCGTTCCTGTTCGTCTCGCCCTGGATCAACAAGTTCTACATCATGGACATGCGACCCAAGAACTCCATGGTCAAGTGGATGGTGGACCAGGGGTTTACGGTCTTCATGACCTCCTGGGTCAACCCGGACGAGCGGCTGGCGCACAAGAAGTTCGAGGACTACATGCTGTCCATCGTGGAGGCGATGGACGCCATCGAGCAGGCCACCGGCGAGCGGGAAATCAACACCGCTGGTTACTGTCTGGGTGGAACCATCCTGCTGAGCACACTGGCCTATCTTGCCGCCAAGAAAGACCAGCGGGTGAAAAGCGCCATCTGCTTCGCCTGCATGACCGATTTCAGCGAGCCGGGCGAACTGGAAGTGTTCA
>JAGRHQ010000502.1 GCA_020444905.1 Candidatus Competibacteraceae bacterium | reverse complement strand
CGATCGATGACTTTGATCCGCTGTTGAACATGATGGACGCAGCGTATCAAAAAATCGACCGATGGTGGGATGCGTTATACGAACGGAGCCAGCGAAAGCAAGTCGATGAGCCAGCGATGACCGCTGCCGTGAAAGGCTAGAGGGTGGCGTCATGTCGACCGATCCATCCGATGCAGTACAAGCTCAAGAGCGGCAACTCCGGTTGGCTCAGGCTCGGGCCGAGGAGGGGAGTCGAGCGAGGATTGCGTTTCTGGCGAACATGAGCCATGAGATTCGTACGCCGTTGACGGCCATTCTGGGGTTCGCCGAGACGCTTGGCGAACGATTGACGGGGCACGATTTAGAGCTGGTTCGGATCATCCAGCGGAATGGCGAACAGCTCGTACAACTTATCAGTGACGTATTGGACATTGCCTTGGCGGAGTCGGGTAGTCTACCGATCAATGTATGTGCATGCGACGCGACGCGGGTGCTGACGGACATATCGGACCGTATGCGAATTCGGGCAGAGGGAAAGGGAGTAGCATTTTGCGTTGAGATCGATGCAGATGTGCCTCATTATGTGCGAGCCGACCCCGTT
>JAGRHQ010000501.1 GCA_020444905.1 Candidatus Competibacteraceae bacterium | reverse complement strand
TTCACCATCTCGTCGCTGGGGGGCATCGGCGGTGTCGCCTTCACCCCTATCGTGAACGCCCCCGAGGTGGCGATCCTGGGCCTGACGCGCTCCCGGATGGCGCCGGTCTGGGACGGCCAGCAATTCGTGCCGCGCAACATGCTGCCGATGTCCATCAGCTATGACCACCGCGCCATCGACGGGGCGTTGGCGGCTCGCTTTGCCGCGACGCTGAAGCACCTGCTCGGCGACGTGCGCCGGATCATGCTGTGAAGGAGGGCCGAAACATGGACGTCAAGGTTCCCGACATCGGCGATTTCAAGGATGTGCCGATCATCACCCTCTTGGTCGCCGTGGGCGACGAGGTTGCCGAGGAGCAGCCGCTTATCGAACTGGAATCCGACAAGGCGACGATGGAGGTGCCCAGCCCCGTCGCAGGCCGGATCACCGCGATCTCGGTCAAGGAAGGCGATCGGGTCTCCGAAGGATCGGTGATCCTGACGCTGGACGCCGCCGGCGCCGCCGCCGAACCCGCCAAGGGCAAGGAGGAGCCGCGCAAGGACAGCAGCGGCGGTCGTGACAGCAGCCCGGCCGCTGCTCAGCC
>JAGRHQ010000500.1 GCA_020444905.1 Candidatus Competibacteraceae bacterium | reverse complement strand
TGTGCCGCCGGGGACGCGGACAGGCTCCTGGCCGCCTTGCGCGCCCACCCTTTGGGCATCCAGGCCGCCGTCATCGGCCAGGTGGTGGAAGACCCCAATGGCTTCGTGCAGATGAAGACGAAGTTCGGCGGACGGCGGATGGTGGATTGGCTGAGTGGTGAACAGTTGCCGAGGATTTGCTGAGTGGTTGGGAAGACTCTAATCCCCCCTAGCCCCCCTTTTTCAAAGGGGGGAACGGAACCCAACTCAAAGGGCGAAATGGAACCCTACGCAGCTTCTACTCCCCCCTTTGGAAAAGGGGGGCCGGGGGGGATTCCCGAGGCCGGCGCACCACTCCCCATGACCGAATATGAACCCCGCCTGAAACCCCTGGCCCGCAACCTGCGTAGCCGCCAGACCGAAGCCGAACAGAAGCTCTGGTCCCACCTGCGCCGGGATCAGCTGGGTGTCCGCTTCTACCGACAGCGCCCCCTGGGGCCCTACATTCTGGATTTCTACGCACCCAAAGCCCAACTGGTCGTGGAACTGGATGGCAGCCAGCATGTTGACGATCCTACGCAGAGGCGGAAGGACACTCAGCGGGA
>JAGRHQ010000004.1 GCA_020444905.1 Candidatus Competibacteraceae bacterium | reverse complement strand
CAAACTACCAATGCCGTGTCGGCGCCCGGCTGAGCCATACCTCGGTGCTGGCGGTCTGACCCGACTGGTCCAGTACGGTAATTCGTACTTGTCCTTCGCCATCGGGTGGCCAAAATGTTTCGCGTTGCCAGGGGTCAGCGGGGAGCGGTCGACCGTTCACGAGCCAGCGCAAGGGCCGGATTCCTCCCTTCGCCGCCAGCGGCAACGCAGTCAACGCACCATCCTGATCGGGCAACTCCACCGTCGCGCCGTTTACGGGAAAGGTGATGCTGAGCGGTAAAGCGCTGCGCATTTGCAACGCCGGTCGGGTGCGAAAATAGCGCAACCGTTCCGGTAATTGCGTGCGACTCACAACGCGCAGCGCCTGGTCGGGCGGCGGCAGTGGCGGGTTGACAGATTCCGGCAACAGATCGAAGATTCGGAACAGCAGCGGCGCAGCGGTATTACGTCCATAGTGACCGGGACTGGGCGAACCATCCGGTCGCCCGACCCAGACGCCCACGGTGTAGTCCGCATCGAAACCCAAGGCCCAGGCGTCGCGAAAGCCATAGGAAGTACCGGTTTTATGCGCGATCAATCGAGGTCGGGCAGCGCTGGCCAAGGGCGCGATATGTTGTGGAGCTGGCGACCCGCGCAAAATCTCGCTCAGATACCAGCAGGCGGTGGGTGACAGCAGGGGTTGACCCGGACTTTCTGGGTCGTCGGGACCCAGGCGTAACGGTGCGACCGCACCGCCCCTGGCAAAGCTGGCATATAAGGTCACCAGTTTTTCCAGGGTTGCGCCTACTCCACCTAGCGCTAGCGGCAAACCGGGTTGCGGATTGGCTGCGCTCCAGTGCAATGGCAACCCCACCTCGCGCAGTCGCGCCGCCACTCGCGCCGGTCCCACCTGCTCCAGCACCGCCACTGCCGGGATGTTCAGCGACTGTTGCAGCGCCTCGCGCACAGTCAGTTGACCGGCGTAGGTGTGACCAAAATTGGTGGGCGCATAATTGCCGAACCGGGTCGGCGCGTCTTCAATTAATGTTTCGGGATGAATTAACAAATCATCAAAACCAAGCCCATAAATTAATGGCTTGAGCGTGGAACCCGGCGAGCGGATCGCCCGAGCCATGTCGATCTGCCCAGCTCGGCGCGTGTCGAAAAAATCGCTGGCCCCGACATAGGCCAGCACTCGCCGGTCGCGATTCGCTACGACCAGCATGGCGATGCTGCTGTGCGATTCCAGGGTGCTGTGCTGTTGACGAGCCAGCGTTTCCAGGGTCTGCTGCAAATCGCGGTCGATATAAGTGTGATGCCGGGTCATTCCGGGTTGGGCGGCGCGTAACCGGTCCGCCAGATGGGGAGCCAGAAAAGGCAGGGGATGACGCCGGACCGGCACCTGCTCCTCCTGGGCTTCAGCCACTTGGCGCGAGGTGAGCACTTCTAGTTGCTCCATGCGCGCCAGCACCTTGTCGCGCGCCGCCCGCGCCCGTTCGGGATAACGGTCCGGGCGCAAACGCGACGGCGCTTGCGGCAACACCACCAGCAGCGCTGCTTCCGCCGCAGTAAGCCGCGTAGGTTCCTTGCCAAACCAGGCCAGCGTTGCAGCGCGCACGCCTTCCAGGTTGCCGCCATAAGGAGCCAGGGTCAGATAAAAGCCGAGAATTTTATCTTTAGCGTAACGCCGTTCCAGTTGCAGGGCGCGCAGCATTTCCCCAAGCTTGCCGATCAAATCGCGTGGGTGCGGCTCCAGCAGGCGAGCGGTCTGCATGGTCAGCGTTGAAGCGCCTGACACGATCCGGCCATGCCATAGCCATTGTCCCAGCGCCCGCATCACCGCCAGTGGGTCAACGCCTGAATGGTCCGGAAAGCGTTGGTCTTCGTAGGCTATGAGCATTCTGATAAACAGCGGATCGACACTCCCAGGGCGGGCAGGCAGTCGCCAATAGCCTGGCGGGACAGTAAAGACCCGCAACATCCGATCTTGATTATCCAGCACCTGTGCAGAGATTTGTCTGGCGCGCTCGACAGGCGGCGGCAACCCTTGGTCGAGTATCGCCAGGGAGCCGCTTAGTAGGACCAGCAGCAGCAATCCGCAGCCAAGGCGGCGGTAACAATGCAAGCGATTTTGGAAAGAAGAAAGGTAGTTTCTGGGCGTGAACTTATCGAGAAAGGTATGAGATACAATCGTTTCAACCATTCGATTTCAGGAAGCGTCCACCGCAACCAAACTTTCAAGGATCTTCAGGCTTTCCCGGACACAACTGCGCCAGGCTTGCGAATCCTCGCGGGCGGTTTCGCTGCTTTGATTCGGCGCTGCGATTTGTGAGGTCAACATGCCCAGCACCGGTTGCGCGCGATGGGACAACTCCTGCACTATCTGCTCAAGCCGCGCCAGTTTATCTGCAGTTTCCCGGCTCTCGGTGATGTCGTAAAAAAGCGAGCAAATCTGGCTGGGCTGTTTCTGGCTGGATTCAAACAGCGGGATAGCGCTGACCCGCAGCCAGCGCTTTTCACCGGATTGGCGATGCAACCAGCCCATCGCCACGCCTTTCATCGGCAAACCCGTATGTAGGACGATTTGCCACGGATACTGCCCAGCCGGCCACTCCGTTCCATCTTCACGAAGCGCCTGCCAGTCTGGATCAGCGTCCATTTGTCCTGTTATTGGGCCGTGCGATAATCCGAGTAGACGCTCGGCAACCGGGTTGGCCGAGATAATATCGCCGTTGGCGCTCTGGTAAATCACCCCCTCCATGATTGCGTTGTGTAGCTGGCGATAGCGCTCTTCACTGGCCTGGACCTGGGCGCTTTCTTGTTTGCGGATGGACAGGTCGAGCGCGGTGAAAGTGGTGCCGTCGTCAGGATTGGCCGGATGCAACGATGAGGCGTTGAGCAGAACGGGAAAAACTGTGCCATCCTTGCGCCGCCAGCGCGTTTCCATCGTGCCCACGCTGTGCCTGCGAATCTGTTCATACAGGTTCCTGCCAACCGCTTCGAACTCTTCGGTCGATGGATACAGCATGAGAGCGCTTTGTCCGATCAACTCCTCTCGCGAATAACCCAATGTTTGACAAAGCTGATTATTGACTTCAAGAAAGGTCCGGTTCACAACTCGACTGACCCCGACGGGCGCAGCGCGATAAAGGCTGGCAATCAAAGTCTCACGGTCGGACAGCATGTTTTGGACAGTTTTCAGTAATCCAATATCGATCAGCGTAAGCACCACGCCAGAGACAGTATTCATGCCAATATGGTACGGCAAAATCCGCATTTGGAACCATTCATTGCTACGAGTGCGAACTTCACGCACCTTTTCTGTATTCTGGAGCGCAACTGCCTGTACCAGCTCCAGTAAATCCTCATCCAATAAATTATGGGTCAAGTGTTTAATTGGGCGGCCAATATCGCCATCGAGAATATTAAAAACGCGCCGGATTTCTGGAGTAAAACGGCGAACGCTCAAATTTTCGTCAAGAATGAGGGTAGCAATCCGGGTGCTCGCCATCAAATTATCCAGATCATTATTCAATTCAGTCAATTCCATGATCTTGCTTTGATGTTCGGCATTGACCGTATGCAATTCTTCATTGACCGATTGCAACTCCTCATTCGTGCTTTGTAATTCCTCATTACTGGCCAGAAGCTCCTCGTTCGTGGCCTGTAATTCCTCATTGGAGGTTTCCAGTTCTTCGATGGTCGCTTGCAAATTTTCCCGTGAAAATTGCAGTTCTTGCTCCAAGTCGTGAATGCGTTGTTCAGCCTCCAGATTGACATCGTAGACCGGTGCGCCGCTTGAGGCCGGTTCTTTCGATAAGGCGACTTCTTCAATAAACACCGCCGCTAATGATTCCTGGCCTTTCTTACCGGGCAGAGGCCGAATGTAAACCTGTACCGTCTTTACTTCGTCACGCCAGTGGATGCGGATATTGGTGTATCTCATTTCCTCCCCGGTCTTGAAGACTTTTTGCAAGCCGGTCGCCACAGGAATCGCCAGGTCTTTTAGAATATTCTTTGTAATATCGTTTGTTTGCCGACCAGCGGGTCGTATGAAGTAACCATCCGAGTTTCCCAGGATGTGTAACGGCTCCATCTGTTCGTTGACCACCACGGCCAGAGGAATGTAGTCTTTAGCCAGTAGCTGCAACAGGCGTTCCAGTAATCGCTCTTCGTCATTGCTGCGCCATGACCCACTGACAGGCCGAGAGCGGGTTTGCCAAGGAACGACTTCGGGGACGCCTGCGAAATTGGAATGACTCATCGGGCGCCGCTTGCCTCTGGCCGTGTAGATCCGGAATTTTTGATTGAGTGGTTCAAAGAAGTCAGCCATATCCCCCGTTGTCTCACTGTTGCCCAAGAGTAATATTCCTTGGGGATTGAGTGAGAAATTTATCAATTCCAACGCTTTGCGTTGCAGTACCGGTTGCAGGTAGATCAGTAAATTGCGGCAACTGACTAATTCGATGTTGGTAAAGGGCGGGTCCTTGATTAAATTGTGCTGGGCAAAGACCACCATCTCGCGAATGGAACGGTCAATGCGGTAGTGGTCTTCCTTGCGATGGAAGTATTTAGCGAGTAGTCCTGGCGGCAGGTCAATCGCGATGCTTTCAGGATAAAGACCATTGCTAGCGCGCAGGATCGCGTCACGGTCGATATCCGTGGCAAAAATTTTGATATCAATTCGTTTACCCATCTGCTCCAGAATCTCGCGGCCCAAAATGGCGAACGAATACGCTTCCTCGCCAGTCGAACAGCCTGCAATCCAGAACCGCGCCTCACGAGTTTGCAGGCGAGCGAATAACTGGGGTAAGTGATGGGTTTCAAGGTCCTCGAATACCTCGCGATCACGAAAAAAATTGGTTACGCCAATCAATAATTCACGATAGAGCGCCATCACTTCGCCAGAGTAACTTTCCATCAATTTGACATAGTCGCGCAGGTCGTTGACCTGATTGACGGTCATACGCCGCTCAATACGCCGGACCACGGTGCTGGGTTTGTAGAATGCGAAATCGACCCGGGTACGCTCGCGCAACAGCGCGAAAATCCGCGCCATGCCGTCTTCATCTGAGAGTAGTATGGGTGGGCGATCAGTCTTGCGCGCATAAGGGTGACGAATAAACGATAGCAAATTAGCCGGCATTTCCTCGGGCGGCAGAATAAAGTCCGCCAGGCCAGTGGCAATAGCAGCGCGCGGCATCCCATCAAACTTGGCGGATTCTTCGCTTTGCACCATGACCATACCGCCGGCTTCCTTGATGGCCCGAATGCCACGTACGCCATCGCTGCCCGTACCCGATAGAATAACGCCGATCGCTTTTTCCGCTTGGTCATCCGCCAGCGAATGCAGGAACACGTCGATGGGCAAATTTAGTCCGCGTGAGTGATCCGATTCGCTCAACAGCAGCTTGCCATGAAAGATCGACAGATTCTTTTTCGGGGGAATCAGATAGACCGAGTTTGCTGCGACCAGCATTCCTTCCTCAGCGCGCCGCACGGTCATTGCGGTGCGCTTGGACAGCAACTCGACCATCATACTTTTGTAATTGGGCGAGAGATGCTGGATCACAATGAAAGCCATGTTACTGTCGGCGGACATGTGCGTGAAAAACGCCTCCAACGCTTCCAGACCGCCTGCCGAGGCGCCAACCCCTACATAGAAGATCGGCTTTGATTCGTCCGTGGGATTTAACTCGACATCAAGCTCTTGATCTTGCATATTATCATGGACTCGGAATCTATAGAAAAACACCCCTCCCCACTATGGGAAGAAGGGGTGGGGAAAGGGGCGGTGAGGCTGCGATGCTTTCAAGCCGATGGTTCTTCCAACCATTTGACCATGGCGTCCATCGCCTGCACGACATTTGGGCAATACAGTTCCAGAAAACTTTTGTCCAGTTCCTGGTCGATTGGCGTTTGTTGGGCCGCAACCAGCGCGCGCGATCCATCAAAATCCACGTAAGCCAGGCGCAACGTCAGTTCTTCGGGCGGGCGGCCAAAGTCAGCGCCTGGCAACGTCGCTACCCCGGCCTCTTCCAGCAATCGCTCGGACAAAGCAGCGCTGTCATGAATATTCCGGGCGGCTAACCGCTCGCGCACCGGGCTGAAATCCGGGAACAGATAGAATGCGCCGACCGGTTCGGAAACCCGGGCGCCGCTGGCTTTGAGCCGCCGCCAGACGTGCCCGCCCAAGTGGCGCAGGATGCGGCGTGACTGCGCCAGATACTGCTCGATTTCCATGCCGCCTTCAAAGGCGCGCACTGCGGCGTACTGAATCGGCGCGCTGGTCGCGGTGAAGGTTTCGCTGGCCACCACAGCCATTGCATCCAGCAGCCAGCGCAGGTTGCGAGGAAACGTGAAGGTCCCTAACCGCCAACCGCCTGCGCCACACCATTTGGAAAGCCCGCCGCTGATAATCGTGCCTTCGGGATAGAAACGAGCGATGGAGACGTGTTGACCCCGGAAATGCAATTCACCGTAAATCTCGTCAGAGACCAGGATCACCTTATATTTTTTAGCGACGCGAGCGAGCGCTTTGAGTTCATCCACCGTATAGGTATCGCCAGTCGGATTGCCTGGATAATTTAGAATGACGATACGCGGGCGCTGCGGATCATCGCGGCACAGACGGTCCAGCTCTTCGGGCATGAGCCGCCAGTCGTTTTCCGGGTGGGTCGAGGCCCAATGAATCTGCCGACCAATAATTTTTGCCTGCGGCGCGTAGGAAACCCAACTTGGGGTAGGAATCACCAGATCGCCGTAATAGACCAGTTGCAGAATGAACATCAATTCCTTGGAGCCGGGTCCGATTAATACATCTTCGCCGCTGCATTCGACGCCATGCAGTCGATGATGGTAACCGGCCACAGCTTCGCGCAGGGGCCATAAGCCGCGCACCGCCAGGTAGTCCTTTTGATGGGCGTGGGCGCGCAATTCCTCAACCACGGGTTGCGGCACGGGAAAAGGCGATTGACCAAGACCAAACCGGTAGATTTTCCGGCCCTCGCGAATCAACTGGGCGCTGCGTTCATTAATAGCCAATGTGGCGGAAGGCTTGAGGCCGCGCACATTCAGATTCAGGTGAATGTCGGGCGCGCTGGATAGATTAGGGCGTTTGGACATGGGAGACAGCGCCTGGATCGATGGAGTCAATGAATTCAATGGAGATCAGGGAAATGATAGACCTTTTTCCCATGATTGGCTCAGTGCGAATGGAAACCGGCGAACGTCGGGTCAGTTTAAACAAAACCGGATCATCAATCCCCGCAGGATTTCCAGCATTGGCTGAATCGTCGCCAGCGGCAAAAACTCATCGGGCTGATGGGCGCAATCCACGCTGCCGGGACCGAGAATCACCGTTTCCATGCCCAGCGCATTCAGATACGGCCCCTCGGTGCCAAAACTGACCACACCGGCTGGCGCGCCGGTCAAGGCTTCGGCTGCCCGAACAATCGCCGCCGTCGCCGGCGTTTCCAGCGCCTCGACGCCCGGAAACAACGGTAGAAAGCTCAGTTTGAGTTGACTGTCGGCTAACCGCTGACCTAGCCGCGTATGCAGTTCCTCGCGCAACCCATCCAGCGTCATACCGGGCAAGGGCCGGATGTCGATATGCAACTCACAGTCGCCGCAAATCCGGTTTGGATTATCGCCGCCGTGAATATGGCCCAGATTCAGGGTCGGCGCGGCCACCTCGAACAAGGGATTGCGATAGCGCGCCTGCAGTTCCGCCCGCCAGCGCAATAATTCGCCGATGACCTCATGCATTCCTTCGAGCGCATTCACGCCCAGCGACGGATTGCTGGAATGCCCGGAACGGCCTTCCAGGCGAATCGCCTCCATTAAAATGCCCTTGTGCATTCGCACCGGCTTCAGTTCAGTCGGTTCGCCGATGACTGCATGCCTCCCCAATGGCTGCCCCGCCGCCGCCAGCGCCTGCGCGCCATGCATGCTGCTTTCCTCATCTGCTGTAGCCAGAATGACCAGCGGTTGAGATAATTTGCGCGTGGCGAACTCTCGCGCTGCTTCGATCGCCAGCGCCAGAAAAGACTTCATATCCGTCGAACCCAGTCCGTAAATCCGCTCATCAGCGATCACGCCGCCGAAGGGATCGAAACGCCAGCGGTCAGCATCGAACGGCACCGTATCGGTATGTCCGGCCAGCACCAGTCCGCCTGACCCACTACCGAGCGTTGCAATCAGATTGGCCTTGTCTGGCTGCTCCGGCAACGGCTCAATCCGGACAGCGAATCCGAGGTCCTCCAGCCAGTCAGCCAGCAGGTCAATGACCGGTCGGTTGCTCTGATCGAACTGTGGCGACACGCTGCTGACTGAAGGGACAGCAATCAGTTGTCGAATGTGTTCTATAAGGCGGGATGAAGGGGGCATGATGATTACGGTGGGTAAGCGTCTGACTTTTCCAAGGGTAGTTATTTATTATTTTATGTTCAATTATTTATATAAAACTATACTGGGCTGGCGTATAGTTTTGCCTCGACTTGCATTCTAAAGAAATGTAAATAGGATCAAGTTTAGCATGATTCCCTGACAACTACCGACAACTACGCTAGATCCGTAGCCTTTGCTGGTCGCCTTTGCGCTTTTATGACCCTGCGCACTCAATTCATGCTCTTAGCTGTGGGTGATTCTTTGCTCGACGAGGCATCAGCCAACTTGCCCTTACAGGAACATTCATGAATGAAACCGGTTATCTAAAAATTCTCAAAGAAGGCGTATGGACCCAGAACACCGGGTTTGTAGCGTTACTGGGTTTATGTCCATTGTTGGCGGTGTCGAACTCAGTGGTCAACGGACTCGGGCTGGGGCTGGCGACGCTGCTGGTATTGCTTATTTCCAACGTTGCAGTGTCGCTGATCCGCAATCTGATCCGTCCTGAGGTGCGAATCCCCGTGTTTGTGTTGGTGATCGCCTGCGTGGTGACTGCGGTGGAATTAGCGATGCACGCTTTCCTGCCGGGGCTGTACACGGTGCTGGGTATTTTTATTCCGTTGATCGTCACCAACTGTTGCGTGATCGGTCGCGCCGAGGCGTTTGCTTTCAAGCACAAGGTTGCTAAATCGGCGATGGATGGCGTTGCCACCGGACTAGGCTTCATGCTGGCATTGACGTTGCTGGGGGCGTTGCGCGAAGCGGTGGGACAGGGAACATTATTCAGTCAGGCGGATCTCCTGTTCGGCGAGTTTGGCCGGGGATTGACGCTGCATCTGATGGACGATTATCGCGGTTTCCTGTTAGCGATTCTGCCGCCAGGAGCGTTCATTGGCCTGGGTTGTCTAATTGCGCTGAAGAATGTTATTGATTCGCGCGGCCAGCGTCGCGCTGCTGCTCGACCGACAACGGTGCTTGTCGAAGCCGCGCCATTGCAGACATGAAATCGCGCCATTGCAGACATGAAATGGACAGATAGAGAGTTTAGAATTGGATCATGATATGGAATTGCTTACCCGTATTGAACAACATTTCACCGCCAGTCTTGAAGCCAAGCGGCACACCCTGGAAGCGATGGGATCGCGCATTGTCCTAGCTGCTGAGCGCTTGGCGGAGGGTCTGCGTCAGGGGCATAAGATACTGGTTTGCGGCAATGGCGGTTCTGCCGCCGATGCCCAGCATTTTGCCGCCGAACTGGTTAACCGGTTTGAAATGGAGCGCCCAGGGTTGGCGGCCATTGCCCTGACCACGGACAGCTCAGCGTTGACCTCCATTGCCAATGATTACGCCTTCGAGCAGGTATTCGCCCGGCAAGTGCGCGCTCTGGGCCGCCCTGGCGATCTGCTGTTAGCGATTTCCACCAGTGGCCATTCGAGTAATGTCCTGGCGGCGATGACTGCGGCGCGGGAGCTGGGGATGCCCACCGTGACGTTGACGGGGCGCGATGGCGGATTCATGGCGAGTCAACTGGATGAACACGACCTGGAAATCCGGGTTAGCGCCACGGCGACGGCGCGCATTCAGGAAGTGCATATCCTGGTGATCCACTGCTTGTGCGATCTGGTAGATCAAATACTGTTTGGCGACAAAGGGTAGGTATAAGCATGAAATGGTTTGGACTCATCAGCGTGGCGCTGTTGGCGCTGTCCCTGAACGGTTGCGCGGGCCTGCTGGTTGGCGGCACAGCAATGGCGGTCAGTGTAGCGCATGATCGACGAACCACCGGCATGGTGGTTGATGACCAGACCATCGAACTCAAGTTGTATGGCGCACTTAACAAAAAATTACCGCAAGGTAATCGCATCAGCGTCACTAGCTACAACGGAACCGTACTCCTGACCGGTGAAGTCGTGTCCGAAACGGCGCGATGGCAGGCTGAAAACATCGCGCGCCATCTTGGCAAACCGCTGGTGCGGATGGTGCATAACGAACTGGTCGTTGGGTCGCCTATTTCCCTTTCCGTGCAGAGCAACGATGCCTTGTTGACCACAAAGGTCAAGACCGCGCTATTTCAAATCAGTCATATTCCCGGTTTCGATCCGACGCGGGTCAAAGTGGTGACCAGCCAGGGCGTGGTCTATTTAATGGGGCTGGTGCGAACGAACGAGGCGGATGCCGCCGCCGATGTCGCCAGCCAGATCGGCGAAGTGCGGCAGGTCGTGACGTTGTTTGAACTGATTGACTAAGAGTTGACTCAGATCCAGCGCTGAAGGCCATTTCTACATTGGGTTTCCTTATCCGGATATGAACGATTTTACGCCACCCCGGCGCCCATGGCCTGTAAATCGGCGTGATAGGAGGAACGCACCAGTGGCGCGGAGGCGACATGGGTAAAGCCCATCGCCTCGCCCTCCACGCGCAACTGCTCAAACTCCTCGGGCGGCGCATAGCGAGCGACCGGTAAATGATGCACGCTGGGTTGCAGATACTGACCGAGCGTTAACATCTCTACATTATGAGCGCGCAAATCGCGCATAACCTCGCGGATTTCCTCCAGGGTTTCCCCCAGTCCCAGCATCAGCCCCGACTTGGTCGGGATACCGGGATGGCGCGCCTTGAAGCGTTGAAGCAATTCCAGCGAGAACCGGTAATCTGCGCCAGGCCGGGCTTGTCGGTACAAACGCGGCGCGGTTTCCAGATTGTGGTTGAATACATCCGGCGGCTCCCGCTCCAGAATGTCCAAAGCTACCTCCATCCGTCCCCGGAAATCAGGCGTTAATGCCTCGATGACGATGCCGGGTTGCGCCGTGCGCACCGCGCGAATGCAGTCAGCAAAATGCTGTGCGCCGCCATCGCGCAGGTCGTCCCGATCCACCGAGGTGATCACCACGTATTTCAAACCCATCGCTGCCACGGTGCGCGCCAGATTCGCTGGTTCCTCGGAGTCGAGCGGATTGGGCCGGCCATGGCCAACATCGCAGAAGGGGCAGCGGCGAGTGCAAATAGCGCCCATGATCATGAACGTCGCCGTACCGTGGCCAAAACATTCTCCGAGATTCGGGCAACTGGCCTCCTCGCAGACCGTGTGCAGGTGATGGTCGCGCAGGATTTGCTTCAAGCGCTGTACTTCCGGCGTACCAGGGAACGGCGCGCGAATCCAGGCCGGTTTGCGGGCGCGTTGCTTCGGATCCGTCGGCGCAACCTTGATCGGAATACGCGCTACCTTTTCCGCACCACGCAATTTCTCACCGGCTATGCGGGGCGTAGATTGCGCAGCGTTCGTAGCGGGCTTATCAATAACCGTTGGTTCGGGCATGGTTGTTTCCTTAAAGGGCGCGTGTAGGCGCTTAATGTGTCTGTCGATCCAGCTGCGTTGTCAATTCCTGCAATTCCGGAGCGATATCCACCGGATACGCAGCTTTGGTCTGATTGGAGCGCAGGGCCTCTGGCAACGCCGCCAGTTGCTGTTGAACCCGTTCCCGGATTCTGGCGGACGGTTCCGGCGGCTCCAGCCGCTTACCTTCGCGCATCACCGGCCGTAGCAGCGGTTCGCCTGGCTGGGGAGCATTCTCTAACCCCAGACAGTCGCTAACCAGAATTCCGTTCTTATCCGTTCGCCGATAGATCTGTTTGCGACCTGGCCAGGTCGCCTTGCCTTCGGAACGTTTGCGCCGGGGCTTGCCCGCATACTCTTGCAGTTTGTAGACCATATCCAGCGTCGGCGCATCGGTGGACGCATCCAGCCGGGTGCCGATTCCATAACCATCGTAGGGTACATCGCCCTCCTTCAACTCGGCCAGTCGATACTCATCGAGATCGCCGCTGCCAAACAAAGTGACCTCTTTAAGACCGCCTTCGTCAAGAATGCGCCGCACCTGCTGGGCGTGTTCAGCCAGATCGCCGCTGTCAATGCGCACGCCCTTGATTTGAATGCCGCGTTCGGCGAAGCGCGGCGCCATTTCCAACAGTTTGCGGGCGGCGGCTTCGGTGTCGTAAGTATCGATCAGCAACACCACATTGCCTGGTTGCGCGGCGGCGAAATGCTCGAATGCGTCTTCTTCCCGATCGTGAGCTTCCACCAGCGAATGGGCCATGGTGCCGAAGATCGGGATGCCAAAGCGCATCCCGGCTACTACGGTCGCTGTACCAGCAAAGCCGGCCAGCCAGTTCGCGCGAGCGGCTAACAACGCCGCTTCCGCGCCGTGTGCGCGCCGCATCCCGAAATCCACCAGCAATTTGTCCGGCGCAGCCAACACGCAGCGGGCTGCCTTGGTGGCGATCAGCGTCTGATAATGTAGGAGATTGATCAACCGGCTTTCCACCAGTTGCGCCTGGGGCAACGGCGCAGTAACCCGCAGGATCGGTTCGTTCGGGAAAAACACCGTTCCTTCCGGCAGGGCATGCACCTCCCCAGCGAAGCGGAAATTTTCCAGGGAAGCCACAAACTGGGGGGTAAAACGGCCGCAACCGGCCAGCCAGTCCAGTTCCTCCGCGGTGAAGTGCAGGGTTTCCAGATAATCCAGCGCCTGTTCCAATCCGACGGCCAGCAAGAAACTGCGGCGGTCCGGCAACCGGCGAACAAAAAGATCGAAAACCGCCGTTTCCTGCATGCGCTCGGCATGGTAGGTTTGGAGCATGGTGAGCTGATACAAATCAGTCAGCAGCGCGCTTTGAGTGATGGGCATAGCATAATTCCGGTCGAAGTGGCGAACAAAAAGATAATGCTATTTTTATAGCTCATAAGTCGTTACTCCGGATTCTCGCCATTACTCAGCGCCCGCAACCGGATCAAATCCGACAGCGATTCGGCCTCCAGTTTCTTCATGACCCGCTTGCGATGAATCTCCACGGTGGAAATGCTGATATCCAGTTCGGCGGCAATCACTTTGTTGTATTGGCCAGCCACCACTCGCTCCAGCACTTCCCGCTCCCGTGGCGACAGCAGGGCCATTCGCGCCGCCGCTTCGTCACGCTGCGCCTGCCGGCAACGCTCTTGGGCGTCGAATGCCAGTGCGTCATGAACTCGCCCCAATAGTGTTTCCGCCTGAAATGGTTTTTCCACAAAGTCAAAAGCGCCCGCCTTCATAGCCCGAATCGCCATCGGCACATCGCCGTGACCGGTGATGAAAATAATCGGAACTTGCTGATTCCTCGTGCGCAGATGCTTTTGCAAGTCCAGACCGCTCATACCGGGCATTCGCACATCCAGCAACAGACAACCGGGCCGCTGAATCGCGTCGGACTCCAGAAAGTCGACGGCGTTGGCAAAGGTTTCCACGGCTAGTCCATGGGCGCGCAACAGCAATCCCACGGCATCGCGAATGGCCTGGTCATCGTCAATAAGAAAAACGGTCGGCGTTGGGTTCATGTCTGGCGTGCAAAGGATAAGCCGTCACTGGAATCGGCAAGGTAAAGTGGAAGGAAACGCCACGATCAGGATTGGGCGTTGCCCAAAGTTGTCCGCCCTGGGTTTCGATGATCGAGCGGCTGACTGATAGCCCCAGGCCCATACCACCAGGTTTGGTGGTAAAAAACGGTTGAAACAAGCGATCAACTGTTTCCTCGCTGAAGCCATGACCGGTGTCGCGGATCGTAACCAGCGTTGCATTTGAACTGAGTACGCTGGTTTGGATCATCAACTCATGCGGTTCATGATCCGGTTTCTGCATGGCCTCAATAGCGTTGCGCATCAGGTACAGCACCACCAATTGAATTTGTAAATCATCCGCCAGCACGGCAGGCAACGATTCCGCCAGATCCAGTTTCAGATTCAGCCTGGCTTGGCGCAATTCCAGTTGCGCATAACTAATGACTGCATGAATCAGCGCGTTGAGGTCAAGCGCGGTCTGGTCAACCGTGTGGCGTCGCACCACTTCCCGTAGGTGGCGAATAATCTCGCCGGCGCGCAGGCCCTGATTGACGACTTCCTCAAGGGTGCTGGTGACTTCGCGGGGATCAGTTTTATCCTGCCGCAACAGGGTCAGGCATGCCTGGGTATAGGCAACGATGGCTGCGAGTGGCTGGTTCAGGTTATGGGCCAGATTAGACGCCAGCTCCACCGCCAGGCTAAGCCGCGAGGTTCGCGCCAATTCGATCTGTTGCCGGCGCAATTGGTCGTCCGCCAGTCTACGGGTGGTAATATCTTCCGCCAGGCCAGCGACGCGATAGATATAGCCGTTCTCATCGCGCACTGGAAAACCGCGATCCCACACCCAGCGCACCGCGCCATCTGGCCGCACTACTCGGTATTCTTCGTCGAAATAGCCCCACTGAACCTTGGCGATATGCGCTGCCTGGATACGCGGCCGGTCATCGGAATGAACGGCTTCCAACCAGTCGAAAGGCCGTTCGTGAAGGTTGGCGATGGATCGCCCCCAGATTTCCTCGTAGGCCGGACTGATATACAAAAGGCGTTCTTCGGCAATGCCATAGACCCAAAATACCTCTCGAACATGTTCGGCCAACTGACGAAATCGCTCTTCACTGTCGCGCAGAGCAATCTCGACCTGGACGCGGGCGGCGATTTGCCGCTCCAAGGCATGGTTGATCGCCTGCAATTCCGCCGTGCGTTCCTCGACCCGGTTTTCCAGTTCATCGCGCGCGCTGCGCAAGCGCTCCTCAGTATATTCATGCATACGGCGGGCGCGCTGCGCCTGGCGGGCATGGGCCAGCAGCAACCCATACAGCAGACCACCGCTGATGACGACGCCTGCTGCATTTTTCACCAGATTGGTCCACGATGCGGGGGCGTCGCCCCACCCGAGGGCGAAGAGCAGATGATCTGTCGTCAGCCAGAGCAGACCCAGGACGATATAGAGCAGACTAAGAACAGCCGGGGAATCGTAGCGACGCAGACTTTCGAGCCAGCGGCGAGGCATCCGGTTAATGAGCCATCGTTCATAACGTTCCTCTGCCGACCGGAGCAGGGTGGAAAGCGAGGGCCGAAAATCCAAGACTTGACCTCAGTTATCCCGTTTCGATGGACAGGTTGGCGGGCGCATTTTCCGGACAGTCCGTTTTGCGCGCCACCGGCAAGGTGAAGTGGAAGGTCACTCCAGGACCAGAATTGGCGGTCACCCACAATCGACCGCCGTGGGCTTCGATGATCGTTTGGCTGATCGGCAGACCCAGCCCAAGGCCATAGGGTTTGGTGGTGAAAAAGGGATGCAACAACTGACTGGCAATCCCCGGCTCCAGACCAGGACCGGTGTCCTGAACTGTGATTTCTACTACTTTTTGGTCGAGATGGGCGGCGAGAACGATCTTGCCAACGCTATCATCGCTGCTCATGGCGTCAATGGCGTTGCGCACCAGATTGAGAATCACCTGCTGGATCTGTAGCGCGTCGGCCAGCACCGGCGGCAAGGTCGATGGGGCGTCATAACGAATGCGAATGGCATGGCGCTCGGCTTCGAGATTAAGGAAATCGGCGATTTCATCCAGCAGGTCATGGATGCGCACTGGAGCGTACTGAAGCTTGTCGCAACGGGCAAAATGGCGAATCCGCTGGATGATGATGCTGGCCCGGGCGCTTTGGGCAGCGATTTTCTCCAGTGTCTCACGCAACTCATCCGCGTTGCTCTCACAATCGCACAGTCGCGCCAAACCGGCTTCGGTATAGAGGGTAATGGCGGTTATCGGCTGGTTGATTTCATGAACCAACCCGGAGGCCATTTCGCCCAGCGTGTTAAGACGCGAGGCATGGGCCAACAGAGTTTGCTGCCGTTGTAAAACCAGGGCCATGTGCGCCTGTCGCCGGTCATGCTGTTCCACTGCCTCCCTGGCTTCGACGCAGGACTGAAACAATGCCTCGTTTTTCAAACTCAGTTGCAGCGATTGCGCCAGGGTTTGATGGTGACAACGCGCCAACCCCACCGCCAGCAACAGATATAGCAGGCCCGCAAGTCCCAGGACGGTATGAATCGGATCGCCTTGCCATAACAACCAGAGAATCGGCGGCAGGGACAACGGTAGGGCCTGGGCAAGATAGACCTTCAGCACCGGGGTCAGCGCTAATAACCCGCTGATCAGAATACTGCCCAGCGCCAGAACGATCAGTAGGTCATGCATTAGAGAAGTCGGGTAGTTCAACAGCATCACGGTACTTCCCCAACCCAGCCCACTGGCCAGGCAAGCCCAGGCGTAGCGATCGATCCAGCGCATTGCGTCCCTCTCCTCTGGATGGACGCGGCGCTGGAAAACGAAAATCAACGCCAGACGAATTACTACGGTCGCTTCAAGAAAAGCGAGCCAAATCAACAGAATTTTGTGGGGAATCGTGTTCCAAACCATCAACGCCAGTGCAGGCGCAATCAGTAAACCGGCGATGGCGTCCAGTGGAAATTGGGTGTAGAGCAACCGCGCTCGTTGGGCAAAACCGCCCTCTCCCGATGGGAGAGGGGGCGGGGGAGAGGGCGTTTTTAGCTCGCCAGCCGCTGTACCAAAACGCATTTCAATAGTGGGATTGGGAGGCGCGGCGATTTTTATGGGGCTTGGATCGACGCGGCGGCGCATCAGGAGATGGTTCCCCATCGGGCGCGCGCTGATCTTCGAGCATCAGTCGCGTGGACTCGACAGTATATTCGCCTTCGAGGTCCTGTGGTTGCATTGCCTGCGCCGCACGCGCCAGTCGGCGGAATTGCCACCACAGGAAGCCCGTAAAGATCAATCCAGCGGTCAGCAAGATAGCGAATAGAAATGAAGCTGCGATAAAGCCGATGACCACAGTGGCGACAGTGGCTAAGCCAACGCCAATGCGCCCTAGCCAGGAGGATTTGGGTGGGGGCAGTGCGTTCATGAACGAGCGCCCCAGAACCACCAGATAATTAGACCGATTAGGCTCAATCCGGCCAGATTGACGATGAGCGTGGTCATTGTGGATTACCTCTAGGAAGATTCGGCGGCTGAAACCCGCGCAACCGATTGGCGTTACTGACAACAGTGAAGGACGACAGCGCCATGGCCGCGCCGGCCAGCATCGGGTTCAATAATAGCCCGCTTACCGGATAAAGCACACCAGCCGCCAGCGGAATACCCAAGGTATTGTAAATGAAAGCGCCGAATAGATTCTGTCGAATGTTGCGCAGGGAGGCCCGCGACAGGGCGATGGCATCAGCGACGCCATGCAGCGAACCGCGCACCAGGGTCATGCCGGCGCTTTCAATAGCGATATCGGTTCCCGTGCCCATGGCCAGTCCGACATCCGCCTGGGCCAGCGCTGGCGCGTCGTTAATGCCATCGCCGACCATGCCGACTGCTTCGCCTTGGGCCTGCAATTTGGCAATGACGCTGGCCTTGTCAGTTGGCGACACTTCGGCGTGAACTTGCTCAATCCCGGCTTGTGCGGCGATAGCCTGGGCGGTCGCTGCATGATCGCCGGTCAGAAGCACGACGTTCAAACCCAGTTGCCGCAAACGGGCAATTGCGGCGGCGGAATCCGGTTTCAGCGGATCGGCCACCGCAACAATACCGGCGGCTTGCCCATCCACGGCGACGAAGATCGGCGTTTGTCCCGCCGCGGCCAGGCATTCCGCTTTCGCCTGGAGCAGAGTGGTGTCAATCCCCTGCCCATCCAGCCAGCGGCGCTGACCAGCCAATACCACGCGCCCGTTGACCGTACCTTGCGCGCCGTGACCAGCAATCGCTTCAAATTGTTCCACGGGGGGAATGGCCAAACCACGCTCGCGGGCGGCGTCGAGAATGGCCTGGGCCAAGGGGTGTTCGGAGCCAGCTTCCAGTCCGGCGGTCAGCGTGAATAGTTCGTCTTCGTTGAAACCGGCGGTGGTGACTACGGCAGTCACCGTCGGACGACCCGTGGTTACCGTGCCGGTCTTGTCGAGCACCACCGTCGTCAATTGCCCTACCCGTTGCAAGGCTTCACCGTCACGAATCAGAATGCCGTATTCCGCGGCCTTGCCGACTCCAACCATAATGGAAATCGGCGTAGCCAGCCCGAGAGCGCAGGGACAGGCGATGATCAGCACGGTCAAGGTCGTGACCAGCATATAGCCGGCCCGAGGTTCCGGGCCGAAGTTGAACCAGGCCAACGCGGTCAGCACGGCGATAATGAGCACCGAGGGAACGAACACTGACGCGACCCGGTCGGCAAGTCGGCCAATCGGCGGTTTACTGTTCTGCGCTTGGCGCACGCTGGCGACGATATGCGCGAGCACCGTATCCTCGCCGACTCGGGTGGCGCGGAACAGGAACGCGCCGGCTTTGTTGAAAGCGCCGCCGGTGACCGGATCGCCCGCTTGTTTGGCCACGGGGAGCGGCTCGCCGGTTAGCATGGATTCGTCCACCGTGGACTGACCGCTGATCACTTCACCGTCGACGGGAATTTTCTCGCCAGGCCGCACTCGGATCAGCGCACCGGGTTGCAACGTTTCAATTGGCACATCCCGCTCCTGATCGCCATCGACCAGCCGGGCGGTTTTCGGTTGCAGACCGAGAAGACGCTGAATCGCGGCGGACGCCTTGCCGCGCGCCCGGGTTTCCAGAGCGGAACCTAGATTGATCAAGGCAATAATCATCACCGCCGCTTCAAAATAGGCATGTTGCGCCAGGCTGGGCACACTGGTTGGAAACAACGCAACCAGCATCGAATAAAACCACGCCGCGCCGGTGCCCAGAGCAATCAAGGTATCCATGTTCGCGTTGTGGTGGCGAAACTGCTTCCAGGCCCCGGTGAAGAAATGACCGCCGCTGTACATCATCGCCGCCAGGGTCAACAAGCCGACGCCAATCCAGAAGACCTGCCCTCTTGAGGTTGCTAGCACCGGCAACCAACCGGCCATTTCCGCGATCATCAAGGGCGCGGCCAATGCGCCGGCGACGACCGTGTTGCGAATCAATCGCCGATAATGCGCCTGTTCGGCAGCATCGCGTTCCGCTTCAGCGGCGGCATCCCTGAGTTCAGAGGCGTCATAACCCGCATCACGCACGGCTTGAATCAGGGTCGCCAAGGGTGTATCGCCACTAACCTGAGCAGTGCGCTCGGCAAAGTTGACGTCGGCGGTCGTGACGCCGGGCGCATTGCGCAAGGCGTTTTCCACCACGGCCACGCAACCGGCGCAACTCATGCCGGTTACCGCCAGCCGACGGGAAAGGAGGGGTGACATTGTCATTACATTTCTCGCAAGCTACCAAAAATCAGCCAGTTGTACCCGTTCCCAAGCGGCATGTTTGACCAGCCAGTCATCCCGGCCCTGCCGAATCAGTTCAAGATTAAACCGGTATAAATCGGCGTTCAGACTGGCCAGATCATCGGCGTTGGCCACCGGACGACCGGCCAGCGCGGCCATGACAATGACTAGCGCCCGTTCCGGCTCGGGGAATTCGATGGTTTGAATCCGGGTGAATACATGAATCGACTGATTCCGGAAAACATGCAATCGGATCAGGCGCTCAATGGCCTTATGGTCATTGCCGTGGGCATCGATATAATCCTCGGCAATCAATGAACGGAGTTCGCGGGCGTTGCGTTCCTCGGCGGCGGTCTGCGCCTTGGCGACCAATGCGCGAATTTCCGTTTCGGGTGAGTCTGGAGAACCGCCACAGGCCGTCAACGCCAGAACCAGAGCTAACATCAGCCACCTTCTCTTCATCCTGCATCCGTTCAAACCACGCATCGCGCTGACCCCAGGTTACAATATCTGCTGATTCGATTTGACCCTGCCAACATGGGCGCCCCCTATATGAACTATCAATTTGAAGTAACTGAAAAAAAAATCAGCTATAGCGGTTTCTTTCGCATGGAGAAGTACCGGCTGCGCCATGAACTGTTTGCGGGTGGATGGAGTCCTGAAATCACGCGCGAATGTTTGGAGCGCGGCCACGCGGTTGCCGTTCTTTTATACGACCCCGATCATGACCAAGTGGTTTTACTAGAACAGTTCCGAGTAGGCGCGCTGGAGTTTCCGGGAGGTCCCTGGTTGTTGGAAATCGTGGCCGGGATCATGGACAATCCGCATGAAACGACTGAGGAGGTAGCGCACCGCGAAACGCATGAGGAAGCCGGGTGTGAGTTGCTGGACCTCATTCCCATCTGCCATTATCTGGTCAGTCCCGGCGGGACTTCCGAGAGTATTACCCTGTTTTGCGGCCGGGTTGATACGTCCCGGATCGGTGGCTTACAAGGTGTGGCGGAGGAGCATGAGGATATCCGCCTGCATATCGTCTCCCGCGCCGAAGCTTTCGCGCTACGCGACGCCGGACGCATTAATTCCGCTGCGCCGATTATCGCTCTGCAATGGTTGGAGCTGAACCGGGCGCGGTTGCTGGAACGCTGGGGGGCTGTGACTTAAGATGCTATACAAAACTTGAAGCAACGCACATTTAATAAAAATGGTTTTCGTACAGCCTCTTGGCCAGCAGAGACAGCAGATCGCCTTCACTCAATAACTACCAGCTAAAGCGGTAGGCTATTTAGCGCGCAAATGCGCGTTGGATTGTTGCCAGAGACAGGCAATTATGATTGCTTTAGCGCGCATCTCTGGCAAGGTCAACCCTCAGAACAACTTGAGGATCGAACCGACAATCGCGGCGCCTGAAACCAGAATAGCGACGATGCCGACGATCAGCGCAATAGTAGCGCGCGACTCGGTGGGTCCGCCACCCTGGGCCAGATTGGCCGCCGCCTGTTGAACCGAGCGTTCCGAGGTTTCCCGAGCAATGGTTTCGATAACGGGTTGTATGCCCGAACGCACCATCTGCACCAGTTGCTGCTTGAACTCCGGTGCGCTGGTAGCCATGACCAGCGCTTCCTGACTTTGGCGGCTGACCTGGGTTTCGATTTCCTTCAACAGATCATCCCGGTTCATTTCCAGACCTCGGGCGATGTTGCGCTGCGAAACGCCCTCGCTGACCTCACGCGCCGCCTGTTCAGCCACTGAGCGCGCGCTTTCCTGGGCGGCGGTGCGCGCTGTGCGTTCGGCGGTGCCCCGGGCAATTTCGGTGGCAACCTGCTTGGCGGCTTCCTGCGCTGCGCGAACCGCCGCATGCGCTGCGCGCCGCCCCAAATCCTCGGCGACCCCGCGCGCCGCCTGGACCGCGGCTTCCCGCGCCAGGTTGGGCACCAACTCCTGAACGATATCGCGGGCCACTTTTTCCGCCGACGCCCAGGCAGCGCGTTCGGCGATTTGCTCGACATCGCCTACTGAAAGAGCCGCACCTTCTTCGATTTCCACACGCGGCGGCGGCGCCATCGGGGTTTCGGTCATCGCCGGGGCCGGGGCCGGGGTAATCTCGATTGGGGTTGGCGGAAGGGCGACCAATGGTTCTTTTTCGACCACTTGAGGTAGAGGAGCGATTGGCTCGCCTGCGAGAGGTTGTTCGCCAATGGAAATAGCGGCGACGCCTTCGCTAACGGATTTTAGGATGCTGTCCAGTTGATCGGGCGTATAGGGCTTGGAAAGAAAGCTGACTGCGCCGCTTTGCTGAGCATCTCGCTTGTCCTCTTCCGTGGCGTTAGCGGAACACATAATGATCGGCGCTGAATCATGAGGGTGCTGGCTCGTGATGGTTCGACTGGTTTCGAAACCATCCATACCGGGCATCATCACATCCATGAAGATGATATCGGGTTTCTTGCCTTCCAGGTATTTAATACAGTCTTCGCCCGACCCGACCCAGTCGACCTCGATACTACGTTCAAGCAGCAGCTTGCGCAAAGTCAGGTGGGCGACCTTGGAGTCATCCACTACCAGCGCCTTCTTTATGTCCATGCGAGCCTCCTACGGCATGAGAACTTTATGATGCGTTAGAGCTATCATCCGATATTATGCGAGAAATGCAGTTTTTTCATCCCATCATGGCCGTTCGTCCGCAGTTTCCCTGGCCTTTGGCAGCAAATCTTCGCGGTTGATCCCCAAATACAGGGCGCTGGCGCTGGCGATGTAAATGGACGAGTAGGTGCCCACCAGAATGCCAATGATCAGCGCGACCGAGAATCCACGCATCACCGCGCCGCCCAGAAAATATAGCACGATGACAGACAACAGGGTGGCTACACTGGTCATGACGGTGCGCGACAGCGTTTCATTGATCGAACGGTTCATGATCTCCAGAGTAGAGCCTTTGCGCCGCTTGCGGAAATTCTCGCGAATGCGGTCGAGCACCACGACTGTGTCATTAACCGAATAACCGATCACCGCCAGCACCGCCGCCAACACGGTCAGATCAAACTCAATCTGGAACAGCGAGAACCAGCCGACGGTGAAAATGACATCATGAACGGTAGCGGCAATGGTGCCGACCGCCAGGCGCCATTCAAAACGGAACATCACGTAGACCAGGATGCCGATCAACGCGCCTAGCGCCGCCAGTCCGCCTTGCTCTACCAATTCCGCGCCAACCTGGGGTCCCACAAATTCAGCGCGCGCCATCGTTGCGCCAGCCCCACCCTCTACGCCTTGCAGGACATGCAACACATCGTTGCTCAGGGTCGCTGAATTCGTCTCTTCACGCGGCGGGATGCGGATCAACACATCGCGGGAAGTGCCAAAATGCTGCGTCTGAGCGTCGCCGAAACCGGCCTGGCGCAAGGTCTCGCGGACTTTGGGGATATCCACTGGCTCAGGATATTGCACTTCAATCACTGTACCGCCGGTGAAATCCAGCCCGAGGTTCATGCCCCGAAAGAGCAGCGAGCCAATGGCGATCAGCAGCACCATGATGGATCCGCCAATCGCCAGTTTACCCCAGCGCAGAAAGTCGATATTTGTATTATAGAAGTCGAATCGCCACATGGCGGTTTTCCTTGCCCGGTTCAGACCGACAGCGTTTGCAGCTTGCGGCCGCCATAGAAAAAGTTGACCAATGCCCGCGAGCCGGTAACCGCAGTGAACATGGAGGTCAGAATGCCAATGCTCAGCGTGACCGCAAAACCCTTGATCGGGCCAGTGCCAAAGCCGAATAACATGATCGCGGCAATCAGTGTGGTCAGGTTGGAGTCGATAATCGTATCAAAAGCCCGGTCGAAACCAGCATGAATCGCGGCCTGTGGGGTGTTGCCATTCCGCAATTCTTCGCGGATGCGCTCGTAGATCAACACATTGGCGTCCACCGCCATGCCCATAGTCAACACGATGCCGGCAATGCCCGGCAAGGTTAATGTGGCTTGCAACATCGACAGCGCAGCGATAATCAGCACCACGTTGGCGGCTAGGGCGGCGGTCGCAATGCCGCCGAACCATTTATAGCGTCCAATCATGAAAGCGGCGATCACCACCAGCGAGAGCATCGCCGCGCGGAAACCTTGGTCGATGTTTTCCTTGCCGGCGCTGGGACCCACCGTGCGTTCTTCGATAATCTCAATCGGGCTGGCCAGCGCGCCGGCTCTTAGCAGCAGCGCCAGATCGCGAGCTTCGCGGGTGCTGTCCAGGCCGGTGATCTGGAAACGGCGGCTGAGTCGGTCGCGGATGGTGGCGACGTTGATGACTTCTTCGATGGTATAGGACGTTTTCTTCAATTCGCCATCAACTCGCTTGGTTTCCGTCTTGTTCTCAATGAACACCACGCCCATGCGTTTGCCAATGTTGTCCTTGGTGGCGTCCTCAAAGCGCTTGGCGCCTTTTCCGTCCAGTGTGACGAACACCGCCGGGCTGCCGCTTTGCGAATCCAGGCCGGAGGCGGCGTCGACGATGGAGTCGCCGGTCAGCATCACTCGTTTTTGCAGCAGCACCGGGCGGCCTTCGCGGTCCTTGTATAACCGGGAGTTCAGCGGGATGCGTTTGGTGGATTCGGCCTGATACCAGTCGTTTTCCTCGTCGGCCAGCCGGAATTCCAGGGTTGCCGTTGCACCAAGAATTTCCTTGGCGCGAGCGGTATCCTGCACGCCGGGCAGTTGAACGACGATGCGGTCGTTGCCTTGTTGCTGAATAATCGGTTCAGCCACGCCGAGTTCATTGACCCGGTTGCGCAGAGTGGTGATGTTTTGTTGCAGGGCAAAGTCGCGTTTTTCACGGATTTCCGGCTCGCCAAGCGTCAATTTCAGGCTCAGCGGACCTGGTTCGTCCTGTTGCAGAGTCGGGAGATTCTTGTGCAACGCCTGCGCCGCCTTGTCGCGTTCAGCAGCATCTTTGAATTCCGCCAACACTCCGTCACTCGCGGCGCGACCGACCGAAGTGTAGAAGATTTTCTCACTGCGTAACTGGGCGCGGATTTCCTCGACATAACTTTCTTCGACCTGCTTGAGCGTCGCGTCCATATCGACCTGCATCAGGAAATGCACCCCGCCGCGCAGGTCGAGACCGAGATACATGGGGCTTAACCCCAGCGCCCGCAGGAACCCCGGCTCGGAGGAAGCCAGATTGAGCGCGACAATGTAGTCGCGGCCCAGCCGGTCCTTCAGGATATCGGCGGCCTTGAGTTGTTCATCAGGATCGGTAAAGCGGACGAGCAGACGGCTGTCTTCCAGTTCCAGCCGTTTGTAAGGTAGGTTCTCAGCGCTGAGCAGCCCCACGACCCGGTTTTGCAGCGACGCATCGATAGTGACGTGCTCTCGCGCCCCGGAAATCTGTACGGCGGGATCCTCGCCAAACAGGTTGGGAAGGGCAAAGATAAATCCCCAGAGCATGACCAGCCCGATCAGCAGGTATTTCCACCAGGGATATTGATTCAAAGTATAGGTAGACATGAAACAGCGGTTTCCGTGAAGGCCGCAGAGGGCGATGATCGATCTACAGGCTGCCCTTGTAGGTGCCTTTGGGCATCAGAGAACTGATCGCCTGCTTCTGGATCTTGATCTGAACATTCTCGGCGAGTTCGACTTGCACAAAGTTTTCGCCGACTTCGGTGATCCGGCCCAACATACCGCCGCCGCTGACAATCTCATCACCCTTTTTGAGGGTGTCGACCATCTGTTTGTGTTCCTTGGCGCGCTTGGTCTGCGGACGGATTAGCAGGAAGTAAAAGGCGCCAATCAGGATGATCGGGAATAATAGATTCAACAGGCCCATTTCTCCGCCGGCGCCACCGGCGGCCTGGGCTGAAGCTGGGGGGATCAGCAGGTTCAAAATGCTTTCCATGGGGATTCCTCATTGATTGCTTTTCAGCCTTCGCCCCGTACTGATGGCAAAAAAAAGCCCATCGGTCGGCGCCGAATGGTCAGCAAGGAGCGAAAGTTGTCGCTTGAGACAGTTTCAAGGCGCGCATTATACACGGGCAAGGGCGTTTGACCGTATTTTTGGTCAAACGACGCCATCAGAAATTGCTCTAACTCAGCTTAAAACGATCGACTTGATTTTCAAGCTCACCCGCCTGGGCCGACAGCGTCTTGGCAATGGCAGCAAAATGGTTTGTTTGTGTTGAATTTTTTTGAGTGATGGAATCGACCTGAATCATGGCCCGGTTGATCTGTTCGATCCCTTGGGCTTGCTCTTGAGCGGCAATGCTGATTTCACCGATGAGGTTTGCGACCTTTCTTACGCCATCCATGATTTCGTTTAACACTGCGCCCGCCTGATTCGCCATGTCCGAGCCGGTTTTGATCTTGGCGGTGGTATCCACAATCAGTGTCCTAATCTCTTTTGCGGCATCGGCGCTGCGCTGAGCCAGCTTGCGCACTTCCCCGGCGACGACGGCAAAACCCCGCCCCTGCTCGCCAGCGCGCGCTGCTTCTACGGCGGCGTTGAGCGCTAGCAGGTTGGTCTGAAAGGCAAATTCGTCGATGACCCCTACGATATCGTTAATTTTTTGGTTACTTTGACGGATGGCCGTCATTGCTTCAACTACCTCCAGAACGACTACGCCACTCCGCTCTGCGCTCGATTGAGTGGTTACCGCCATCTGGTTTGCCTGATGGGCGTTATCCGCACTCTGTTTGATCGTGCTGGTCATTTCTTCCAGAGAGGCTGCGGTTTGCTCCAGGGAAGCGGCTTGTTGCTGAGAGCCATCAGCGAGTTGTTCGCTACCCTGCGCTAACTGATGAGAAGCCTCGGTTGTCCGGCGAGCCGCCTGTTGGATTTGCACCATGCTGTCACGAAAACGGGTCATCATCTGGTTTATGGCTTCTCCCATCTGACCGAGTTCATCCCTCTTTTTCACCAACACTTGCACGGTTAAATCACCGGTTGCCGCCTGTTCGGTTTCCGCCACTACTTGATTGAGGGTGCGAACGATTGAGCGGGCTGGCAAAAATCCGAGTAATCCGCCTGCTACCAGCAAGACCGCGACCAATCCCAGCGTCCAGCGAGTGGTCCGCATGATCGCTGCTTGGACTTGTTCAGCAAAGGTATGGGCTTTCTGCAAGCGCAATTCCGTCAGCTTGCTTAGAATATCTCGCGCCGCTTCGAACTTGGCGGTGCCTTCGCTGAGTGAAATATCGATGGCGTCCAGCCGTTCGGCTGGCGAATCCTGAGCTAAGAGCGACAGAATTTCCTTGGATGTCTGCTCCCATTCAATTAAGGCATTTTCGAATTTGGGCCAGAGTTGATGCTCCTCGGCGTTCGCCGGAATGGCCTGATATTTTTGCCAGCGACCTTTTACCTGTTGCAGGTTTTCTTCATGCGTCTTACGCAACTTGGCCGCGTCTTCGGATGCCTGCCGCACAAACATCAGGCTGCGTTCGGCGACCAGTGCCTGCTGCATATCACGATCCGCCTCGGTAAGGTAATCAACAGCGGGTAGAGCTTCATGGCTGGCGACCTGAAACATGGCGCCCGCCCAGCGGAAATTGCTCAGATTCCAAAGGCCCATCCCGCTGCCCAGCAATACGATCAGCGCACAGACGGAAACCAGGCGGGCTTTTATTCCCCATGTTTTCATTTTCAGACGCATGGCATTTTTACCTCTACCACAAATAACGCCCGGCTTCGCTGGCCGGGCGCAAACGGGATCACTTACTCATTACTTGGATATCTCGGCCAATTTGGTCAAGTTGACGCCGACAACCAGGACGCCAATGGGTTTGCCGTCGGCCAGCACCGGAGCCGATATCTGAATTTGGTGAGTCTGTGAGCTTTCATCAAATTCAGGTTCGCCTTGCCAGGTTTGACCTGTGGTGAAAGGTTTTTCGAATTTGGCGCTGCCTTTGTGAAGGTAGGAGCTGGTCTTCGCCACAAACGCGACTTTTTCGCCTTGGTTGGCGTTGAGGAAAGCCTCGCTGTACAAACCTTGCGAGGCATCAAGTTTTTGCTTGAGCCATTGAGCTGCGTCGTTGCTTTGAAACTCCTTGATCAGCGCATCGCTGCGACGCACCGATTTCCATTTGGCATTGTCCATACCAGGAATAGGTCCTTTTTGGTTTTGCGCCGCCACGGCGTTGACAATGACGGGATCGGCTGCCCACCCTTTTACAGCCTCAGCCGCTTGATCGAGTTCTTTCTGCACCGCAGGGGTTACCTCGAAAGCCGCCCACGCCACGATAGAGGCCAGCAGGACGATTGCTCCAAAAAAAACTCTTGAATACCGCATAATTACCTCCTTTGTGACTAATAGTCATTAATTTTCGTTCAGATTCTTGCTCGGCTTGCTCCCGTCACACGAATTCCCTGACCTAAGGGTCAGCCGGTAGGTCGGGACAGGACGTGTCCGACATGCGCGCTAAAAAATTCCGGCGACCAGTGTTTCCAACCACTCGCCGGTATGGTACGGCGTCAAGTCGCCGCCGCTGCCGCTGCGGGGGCCTGGTCTGGCCCTTCAAGTTGCGCCTGATCAGTTGCGGGCAACATTGCGCCGTGCTGTTCCCGCGGCTTGCCAACCAACAACCGCAATCCAGCGTGGAAGCACTGGCCAGCGTATGTCAGTTCGTGCAAGGACTCCAGCAAATCGCCCAGTTCCTGGTAAGCATCCGGCGTAGGCATGATTTGAATGCTGCGTTCCAGATAGTTGCGCGCCTTGGCGTTTTGCTGGCAACGCTTGGCCAGTCGGCCCAGGGTTAACAGCAAATATGGATCGTCGCCATGCCGTTCCAGCCAGCCTTCGGCGGTCGCCAGTTGCGCCGTGGCGTTGCCCCTTCCCAACATGCCATAGCCCACCACCAGTTTCGCGCTCCAGCGCCGATCAATCGCTTCGCGCAATAGCGCCTCGGCATCCTCAATAGCCTGGCATTCGCACAGCGCCGTGGCATAGGCAACCAGAAAGGCTTCATCCTCTTCGCGCAGCACGGCCGGCGCTTGTCTCCACAATGCGCGTAACGCTTCCAGGGAACCGCCAGCGGCGGTAATCTCCAACAACGCATGGTAGGTCTGGGCCTGTAATTCCGCGAACAGTTCAGAACCTAACGCCTTCTGTTTCTGCACCTCCGGCAACAGTTTTTGCAGCGGTTCCCAGGCTTTCAGGGATTGATAGGTTTTGGCCAGCCATTGCAGGACACCGGGATGGCGAGGATTAAGGGTGTACAACGATTCCAGAATAGTACGAGCCTGTTCGGCATCTCCATCTTCCAGCAGGAATTCTGCACGGGTTAGTTGTACGGTGGTTTTGTCAGATTCCGGCAAGTCCTCGGCCCGGCGCAGATGCAAATCGCGCCGCCACTTGACATCGTGGAGATGATGGGCGGCCCGCGCCGCGCCCAGGTAGTGCAGGGCCGGGCTTTCGCTGGAATCTGCGCCTTTAAGCAAGGTTTTTTCAGCCGCCGCCCATTGACCGGCGGAGAGTTGTCGAATGCCGAGATCAAACAAGCGGCGCGCTCTTTTCTGTAACCGTCGCTGATTGGCTTCCAGCGTCTGGGTGGGCGTTTGCCAAAGCCGGATAGCCAAACGCACGAGCAAATAGAAGATAAAAAAGGCGAAAACCAGGAAGATCACAAAAAAAGTCAGGCTGGTTTCAACCGTCCATTCTCCCATGCTGAACATGGCGTAACCGGGATCTTCCCGCAGCGAGAGCGCCATCCACACCGAGATGAACAATGTGATAATGATGCCGAGCAATAATCTCATGGTTGCGCCTCCCCATTCTTCATCGTCGGCAATTCAGTCGATTCCATGTCGGGTTGCGCCGCTTCTGGCGCGGGTTGTGCAGTAGCGGAAGCCACCGATGCCGGGCGCATAGCGCGAATGGGCAATCGTTGGGTGATAAACTCCTGGAATGCTTTTCTGAGACCGGCTAAATCGGGAATATAGGGATTAAATTGCACGGCTTGCAAACCTTGCAACTCAGCCAGGAATGCACCGACCTTTTGGTCATCGACATCAAAGTAGCGCTCTGTCCAGTCACGCACCTGATTATACGAATCCTGGAAGGTCTGGGCATCGCCCCGCAACAGAGCAGTGCGCAAGGTTTCCAACTCCAGCCGTAAATTCTGGCGCAGGAAAAATTCGTCTTCGGGAGCAATCAACGGCGGCGCTTCGGTGCGCTGGTGGCGAATGACGACGATGTCCTTGAACTGATTCCAGACCGCCTCGCTGATGCGATCCCACTGGGAGCGTTCAGCGTCATCGCTTAAAGCGACCGTGTTGGCAGGCTTCACGCGATCCTTGATATCCGGCGTATCCGAATTGAGTTTTAATGGCAAGCCGTCAACCTGCGTTTCCATCTCGACCAGTTTGTGGGCGAGCGCAGTAATATTGGGTAGTCGCACGCCGCGCAGGCTGGCGATGGCTTCGCCGACCATGGTCTGCACCGGCGCCAGCCCTTTTTCGTCCACCGTCTGCAATTGTTGTTGAGCAGCGCTCAATGCGAGGCGAGCGGCATCCACATTCCGCTCCAGCTTGAGCTTGGTGTCGGCCAGACGCAGCAGGTAATCAACCTCCGCCAGGGGGAAGGCATTGATGTCGCCGCCCTTGGAAGCGATCATTTTGACGGTTTCCAGATGGTCTGTCAGGCCGTTATGGCTGAGCTGCAGATTTTGCAGATGCTCATTCAGTTGAGCCAGATGGGTTTGCTGTTCCTGGATTTTCGCGTCAAGCGCCTGCCGTTCCTTTTGCGTTGCGCCCTTGTGCGCCTCATGGCTCTCTCGCAACAGTTTGAGTTCATTTTTGGCGATTTCCGTTTCGCCCTTTTGCAGCTCAATCGCGTTTTTCAGAGGTTGCAGGTCGCCGGTTAAACCCAGCAGTTGCTCCCTAAGATTCTGGTCTTCGGTGCGTAATTGCCCCACAGCGTCCTTGTTCTGGTCAATCGGACCTTTGAGGGCTTGCAGTTCGCCGATCGTGGCTTTGAGCGCCTGAAATTCCGGGTCGCGCTGCGCGATCGCCTGCTTGACAGCCTGATCCAGTTTGCTGGTCTGAGTCGCCTGTTCCTGTTGCCACAAATACCAGAGATAGCCGCTGCCGCCCGCCGCGCCCAAGGCGATGAGCAAGGAGAACGCCGCTAATCCCCGGCCGCTTTTAGGCGCAGGTGGAGAAGGGGGTGCCGCCGCCGGTGTGCTTGATGCAGTCGCTGAGCTTGCAGGCTGTGTGGGTTTGTCGAGCGTTGGACTGGTTGGTGTGCTGTCAGTGTCGGATTTTTGATCTGTCATGTCGCGTTACCGAAGAAGTGATGGTGGATTCGTCGTCAGGCCGAACAGAGCGGCAAGGAGGGCCTCATCGCTGGCTTCCTGGGCAAGCAGGAGATAGCGGCAGCCATATTCCATAGCGATTTGCCGGATGCGGGCGCTGACCACGACCAGAGGCGTGTCACGCAATTTGTTTTGCCCGACAGTCTTTAGCATATCAAAAAGATTGCGCAGGCTCTCGGTGCTAGTGATGACAATCACATCAATTTCATCACGCGCCCAGGAATCCATAAGCGATTTGGTATCCGTAGCAGGCGGTTCGCGGCGGTAAACCTCGGCCCGATCGACTTGCGCGCCGCGCGCGGTCAGGGTGTCAGCCAGATATTCCCGGCCCCCTTCGCCGCGAACGATGACAATGTATTGACCGTTGACCTGGCGCAGACGAGGCAGCGTCAGCAGGGCTTCGCTGGTAAAGCCCTGTTCAGGTCGCAAACAGCGGGTAACGCCTTGCCGTTCCAGCGCCCGCGCAGTCGCCTGGCCAATAGCGGCGATGTCGAGCCGAGCCGGGAAGCCCCCACGTTCCTGAATCAGCGGTAGTGCGCGATCCACGGCATTGACGCTGGTGAAAATCGCCAGATCGTAATCGGCCAATCGGTCCAGAATCGCCAGTGCTGGCTTCCAGTCGCGCGGTTCCGCGATAACCAGCGTCGGACAACGAATAGCGATGCCGCCATATTGCTCGATGAGCCGGCACAACGGGCCAGCCTGATGTTCAGGCCGGGTGACCAGCACCCGCAAGCCGTTCAGGCATCGTCCCCCTTCACCTGCAAGCGGGAGAGGAGTTGAGGGAGAGGGCGCATCCATGATCATGTCGCCATTAACCGGCACAAAATAGCCCCAGCCCCGCGTTCGAGCAGTTCCTCGGCCAGTTCCACCCCCAGCGCTTCCGCCGCCGTTGCCGGACCTTCCCGTTCGCCGGCAACGATTCGACTGCCATCCGGTTCGCCCACTAGACCTCTTAACCAGATGCGTTCCTGGTTCAGCACCGCATGGCCAGCGATGGGAACCTGGCAACCACCCTGCAAGCGGGCATTAAAGGCGCGTTCCGCCGCAACCCGAATATGAGTGGCGGGATCATCCAGCGCGGCAATCAGTTGCCGGGTTCGGCCATCATCCAGCCGGCATTCCACGCCAATCGCACCTTGGCCAATGGCTGGCAGACTGAATTCCGGCGCCAGCGCCAGCGTGATGCGTTCCTCCAGGCCCAGTCGTTTCAAACCGGCTGCCGCCAACAGGATCGCGTCAAACTCGCCAGCATCCAGTTTGGCCAGCCGGCTGCCGACATTGCCGCGCAGGCTGCAAATTTCCCAGCCGGGATAGCGGGCAGCGAGCTGACACTGACGGCGCAGGCTGGAGGTGCCGATCCGGGCGTTGGCGGGCAAGGCGTCGGGATGGAAATAATGGCGCGATACGAAAGCGTCGCGGGGATCTTCGCGGGCCAGAATGACGGGCAGACCCAACCCTTTGGGAAAGGCAACCGGCACATCTTTCATGGAATGCACGGCGAGATCGGCGCGACTGTCCAGCAGTCCTTGTTCCAACTCCTTGACGAACAAACCCTTGCCGCCGATCCGGGCCAGCGGGCTGTCGAGAATTTTATCACCCTGGGTCACCATGCCCACCAGCTCCACGGATAAACCAGGATGGGCCTGGCGCAGACGCTCGGCGACATGTTCAGCCTGCCAGAGAGCGAGGGGACTTTTGCGGGTAGCGATGCGCAGAGTATCGGTGGGCATGATTTGGCGTGAATCGTAGGGTTATTGATTAACAGCATAGAGCAGGTCAGCGTTAAATGCCGGTGAATAGAAAATCCAGAGCGGCAATAATCCGGTCACGATAAGTCGTCCAGTCGGCAACGGGTTTGCCCAGTTCCTGGATGGGAATCCCGGCCAGTTGCGGCGTCAGTAGCGCCAGCGCTTGACCCTCCAGCGCAATGGATGGCCGTGCCGAGGTCGTTGCCGGTATCGATGGTCTTGTGTAGCATCGCGTCTGTTCTCATTTTCAATACATGGGTGAAGCCATGCACGATCAACCAGGCAGATCCGGGGCGGACGATTCACCGAAGGCGCCGCTACGGTTATTTGAAGAGTCCAGGGGTGCTATGAAAAAGCAGGTCATGCTGCAATGCTTGGGGGGAAGTCTGATTTTCGCCCTGTTATTCTTTACCGTGATCGAAAAGGCCAATGCGATGGGTAAGCTTTGTATATTTTCGGCAGTGCAAGGGGTCGTCCTTAGCCAGAATCAGCCAGTCGCCGGCGCGGTGATTAATCGCAAATTCATCTGGGCCTGGGGCAAGGAAACCGGCAGCGATGAGGCAGTGACTGACGCGAATGGCGAATTCCGCCTGCCTGCTATTTTCAGGAGTTCTTTGCTCGGTTCATTTCTGCCCCACCAACCATTCATTGAACAGACCTTGCTTATCGTGCACCAGGGTAAGGAATACAAGGCCTGGATGTTCGATAAGATGAACTATGAGGAGAATGGCGAACTTCAGGGCAAACCGATTTCCCTGGTCTGTCATCTTGAGAACGAACCGAGCCGCAAAGGCGAGATTTATGGCATTTGCGATATTCGTTGAATTGCCAAAAGTCCAACAGGAGAAATCATGAGTACTTTGAATCCACAGCAGGCGGCGGCTATTGCAACAGGCGTCTATCGCCTGATGAATCGTTCCGTATCGGAGCTACAGGCGCGCGGTGGCGAACTGGGCTGTGAAGATATGTTTGCCATTGATGACTCATCACGTTTTACCGGTCAATCAGGCGGTCTGATTGCCTGGAAGGAAATTACCGGCTTTGGCTATATCGCTGCCGGCAAGGGGAACTATCAGGGCGAGGTGTTGCTCGCGACGCGCGGCACGCAAAGCAAACCCGACTGGTTGAGCAACCTCAATATTGGATTACAACTGGGGCCTGGCGGTTACCCGGTGCATGCAGGCTTCAATGATGTGTGGAAATCCTTTGCGCCGGACATCATGGCGTTCCTCCGCAACCGCAATCCGACCCTCATTCATTGCGTGGGCCACAGCCTCGGCGGCGCGCTCGCTAACCTTGGCGCTGACTGCCTTTCGGCTGCTCAGGCTGGCGCCGTTAAGCTCTATACTTTCGGCGCTCCCCGCACCGGGGTCGGGCTTTTCGCCGAAAGCCTGTCATCGCGGGTTGGCGTTGACAACATGTTCCGCGTCTATCACACCTCCGATCCGGTGCCCATGATTCCGGTTTTCCCTTTTCAACACGCGCCCGTCGGTAAGCAGGGCCTGTCGGTTAGAAATGGCAATCGCGGTTTGATCAGCATCGATGCTCATCTGATGCCCAGCTACACGAGCGCAGTCGCTTCGCTCAGTTGGTCGGGCCTGGAAGCGGCGTCGCGGGAAGCCGAAATGACGCCGGGAAAAATCGAATCCTGGTTGAACTCGGCTGCGGCTGGCGGCAACCCAGTGATCGTCGGCAGCGCCTTTGTACTCAAGATGATTGGCAAGGCGATCTACTGGATTCTCTCGAAAGTCGGCGCGCTGGTCGTGGGGACGGTCGGCCTGGCGCTGGCGGCAACCGCCACCCTGCTTGACCATCTGGCCTGGATGCTGCACCAGGCGGCGCAATTTTCCAAGGAAGTCGCTGGCTATGTCGAGAATCTGATTGTCGTTATCTTCAAATTTCTTGGCCGTCCACTGGTCAAAGGCATGTCCTTGACTCTGGTTTTTATTAGCTTTGTGCTCGATTTGCTATTCCAGAGACTGCGGAGCGCTGCTTTGGGTGCAGTCGCCCTGGTCGGACGGTGATCTATCGATGAGCGACCAACCAACGAATCAGACCTGGGGCGGGCGATTTACCGAAAGCACCGACGCCTTTGTCGCCGCGTTCACCGCCTCAGTGGATTTTGACCGCCGGATGTACCGGCAGGATATTCAGGGCTCCATCGCTCACGCCCGAATGCTGACGCGCATCGGCGTCCTGTCCGAAGTGGATTGCGCGGCGATCGTCGAAGGATTGGAAGCGATTCGCGGCGAGATCGAACGCGGCGAGTTCGCTTGGTCCATCGCGCTGGAAGATGTCCACATGAACATCGAAGCGCGCCTGACTGCGCGGATTGGCGACGCCGGTAAGCGCCTGCATACGGGGCGCTCGCGCAATGACCAGGTTGCCACCGACATTCGTCTCTACCTGCGCGACGCCATCGACGCGATTCTGGCCGAGATGAAGCGGTTCCTGGGCGGACTGGCGGAACTGGCGCTGCGCGAGGCCGACACCATCATGCCGGGATTCACCCATTTGCAAGTCGCCCAGCCGGTGACCTTTGGTCATCACTTGTTGGCCTGGTTCGAAATGGTGAAGCGGGATCACGAGCGGTTGGTCGATTGCCGCAAGCGGGTGAATATCATGCCGCTGGGCGCAGCGGCGCTGGCGGGAACCAGTTACCCACTGGATCGGGAGTATACAGCGCAACTGCTGGGCTTCGATGCGCCTTGCGCCAACTCGTTGGATGCGGTCAGCGACCGGGATTTCGCCATTGAATTCACGGCTGTTGCAGCTATTTTGCTGACCCATCTGTCGCGGATGGCTGAGGAATTGGTGCTGTGGTCTTCGGCGCAATTCGATTTTGTGGAACTGCCGGATCGATTCTGCACCGGCTCCTCGATCATGCCGCAGAAGAAGAATCCCGATGTGCCGGAGCTGGTGCGCGGCAAGGTGGGGCGGGTGAATGGGCATTTGATGGCGTTGCTGACGCTGATGAAAAGCCAGCCATTGGCTTATAACAAGGATAATCAGGAAGACAAGGAACCGTTATTCGATACGGTGGACACGGTGCTCGGTTGCCTGCGGGCGTTCGCCGATCTGATTCCGGCGGTGCGCCCTAAACATGAGAAGATGTTGCAATCCGCCCGGCGCGGTTTTGCAACTGCGACTGACCTGGCGGATTATCTGGTGCGCAAGGGTTTGCCGTTCCGCGACGCCCATGAAGTCGTGGGTCAGGCGGTGCGGCTAGGCGTGGAAACCGAGCGGGATCTGGCGGAAATGACGCTGGCGGAACTGCAACGCTTCTCGCCATTGATCGAGGAGGATGTGTTCGCGGTATTGACTTTGGAAGGCTCCGTGGCGGCCCGGAATGTGCTGGGCGGCACAGCCCCTAACCGGGTTCGGGAAGCGGTGGCGGCGGCGCTGGTCTGGGTGGCGCAAGGGTGATTTCTTGACATCCTCCCCGGCCTTTAGACCGGGGATTTCTCTGTAGAGAGTACGATGCCCCATACCGAGAACACTGAATGTTCTTTGGTTTCCCCTTTGCAGCAAGTCGAGAAAGTCCTAAAACTGCTCTTCGGTCAGGGCCATGATGGAAACACCACCGTGTTGGATCGAACGCAATAAACCAGCGCCTCTGGGCAGCACATGCTCGATGTAGAAACGGGCGGTGATCAACTTGGCTTCGTGGAATACCGGGTCCTGTCCAGCCATCAATTTATTTTGCGCTACCTGTGCGGCGCGGGCCATTTGCCAACCACCACAGACGTAACCCACCAGCATCATATAGTCGACCGATACCGCCATAACTGCATTAGGATCACGACAGGCCAGCATCCATTTGGTCGCCTCAGTGAGCGCCCGGACGCCTTCGTCCAAACCCGCGCGGATTGTCGCCAGATCATCGCCGGATGCCGAACTCAGTTCCTTCGCGGTGACTTCCATCTCGGCAATCAGCGCCTGCATCGCCGCGCCCTGATCCATGCTCAGCTTGCGACCGGCCAGATCAGCAGCCTGGATACCGGTGGTGCCTTCATAAATGGTGGCGATGCGCGAGTCGCGCAAGTGCTGACAGGCGCCGGTTTCCTCGATAAAACCCATGCCGCCATGCACCTGCACGCCCAGCGAGGCAATCTCAATGCCCAGTTCAGTTTCCCAACCCTTGACGACCGGGATCAGCAGATCCACCCGCGCCTGATGAGTTCGACGCACTGCCGGATCGGGATGATGACGGGCCAGATCCATGTGCTTTGCCGTGACGTAAGCCAGCGCCCGCATTGCTTCATTCTGCGCTTTCATGGTCATCAGCATCCGCCGCACGTCCGGATGATGAATGATGGCGACCCGGTCGCCGCTTTTAACCCCGACCGGGCGGCCCTGCACCCGATCTTTGGCGTACTCGCGCGCCCCCTGGTAAGCGCGCTCGCCAATCGCCAGGCCCTGCAAGCCGACCTTGAAACGCGCCTCGTTCATCATGATGAACATATAGGCCAGGCCCTTGTTCTCCTCGCCGACCAGATAGCCGATTGCGCCATCCTGGTCGCCAAACGCCATGACACAGGTTGGACTGGCGTGAATGCCCAGCTTGTGTTCCAAGGATACGGCATGGACATCATTACGCGCGCCCAGCGAACCGTCGGCGTTCACCAGAAACTTGGGGACGATAAGCAGGCTGATGCCCTTCACGCCCTCGGGCGCATCTGGGGTGCGGGCCAGCACTAAATGAATCGTGTTAGGCGTCATGTTGTGCTCGCCCCAAGTGATAAAAATTTTCTGGCCGAAAATCCGGTAATGATCGCCCTCCGGCACGGCGCGGGCGCGCACCGCTGACAGATCGGAGCCGGCCTGTGATTCAGTCAGGTTCATGGTGCCGGTCCACTCGCCGCTGATCATCTTCGACAGGTAAAGCGCCTTTTGCTCGGCGGAACCGACGCGGCTGATCGCCTCGATTGCGCCGCCATTCAACATCGGACACAGAGCAAAGGACATATTTGCGGAATTCCACATCTCCTGAGTCGCAGTGTTGATCAATTCCGGCAAACCCTGGCCGCCGTGTTCCACTGGACTAGCCAGGCCGTTCCAGCCGCCATCGATGAATTTCTGATAAGCCTCGGCGAAGCCATCCGCAGGAATGACGCCTTCCTGCGGATCCAGGCGTGCGCCCAGAATATCGCCGGTCTTGTTCAGCGGCGCCAGCACTTCAGTGGCCAGCTTGGCGGCTTCTTCCAGCACGGCTTCCACCAGTTCAGGATTCACTTCCTGTTCAGCGAAAGCCGGCAATGCCGTAACCTCGTTCAGTCCAGCAAGTTCATTGATCACAAACTGCATGTCGCGGGTTGGGGCGAAATAGGCGGTCATAACGCCTCCTTAAATTTCTGGGGATTCAGGGAAGGGGGTTGGCATCCTCCCCCGGACAGAAGAGGAAGAGGGGTCGGGGAAGGGATGACAGGGAACGAAGTGGTTTTAAGTCGCCGCTTTTAGCTTGTCCAACTCTTTGGACAATTCAGGCACGGCGGTAAACAAGTCAGCAACCAGACCATAATCAGCGACCTGGAAGATCGGCGCTTCCTCGTCCTTGTTAATAGCGGCGATCACCTTACTGTCCTTCATTCCAGCGAGATGCTGAATGGCCCCGGAGATGCCGACAGCGATGTACAACTCCGGCGCGACCACCTTGCCAGTCTGGCCAACCTGGTAATCATTGGGCACGAAACCCGAGTCTACAGCGGCGCGGGAAGCGCCGACTGCTGCGCCAAGCTTGTCGGCCACATCTTCCAGCAGCTTGAAATTCTCGCCATTGCCCATACCACGTCCGCCGGAGATGATAATGCGCGCAGCAGTCAGTTCCGGGCGATCGGATTGAGTCAGTTGCTGGCTGACAAAGCTGGAGATTCCCGCATCCGTCGCTGGCGTAACCGATTCAACGCTGGCGGAGCCGCCGGTCGCCGCGGCCGGGAACGCCGTACCGCGCACGGTGATCACCTTGACCGCATCGCTGGTTTGCACAGTAGCCAGCACGTTGCCGGCGTAAATGGGACGAACAAAAGTATCGGCGCTTTCGACCTTGATGATGTCGGAGATCTGCGCTACATCCAGCAAAGCAGCGACGCGCGGCAGCATATTTTTGCCCGCCGCGGTGGCCGGGGCCAGGATATGGCTGTAACCGCTTGCCAGGCTGACCACCAGCGCCGCGACATTCTCGGCCAGTTGATGGGCATAGTGCGCGGCGTCGGCCACCAGGACTTTTTTGACTCCCACGACCTGGGCGGCGGCCTCGGCGACCGCGCCACAGCCCTGACCCGCGACCAGGACGTGGATATCGTCGCTCAATTGCGCCGCGGCGGTAATGGTGTTTAGCGTTGCCGCTTTGAGGACGGCGTTATCGTGTTCGGCAATAACCAGAATGCTCATGATCGGTACTCGCGGGCCTTAGATGACGTGGGCTTCTTTGTGCAGCTTGTCGACCAGCGCAGCGACGCTGTCGACCTTGATGCCGGCCTGGCGCTTGGGCGGTTCCTGCACCTTGAGGGTGGTCAGACGCGGCGCAGGGTCCACGCCCAAATCCGCCGGTTTCAGCACTTCCAGGGGTTTCTTCTTAGCCTTCATGATATTGGGCAGCTTGACGAAACGCGGTTCATTCAAACGCAGGTCGGTCGTAATCACGGCAGGCAGTTTCAAAGCTACGGTTTCCAGACCGCCGTCCACTTCACGGGTCACGTTGACCGTTCCTTCGCCTACTTCAACCTTGGAGGCGAACGCGCCCTGTGGCCACCCCAGCAGCGCGGCCAGCATCTGGCCGGTCTGATTGGCGTCGTCATCGATGGCCTGCTTGCCGAGAATGATCATGTCCGGCTTTTCCTTTTCCACCACAGCCTTGAGCAGCTTGGCGACCGCCAGCGGTTGCAGTTCGACATCGGTTTCCACCAGAATGCCCCGATCAGCGCCCATGGCCAGCGCAGTGCGGATGGTGTCCTGGCAGGTGGGGACGCCCAGCGATACGGCGACGATCTCCTTGATCTTGCCAGCTTCCTGCAGGCGCACGGCTTCTTCCACAGCGATTTCATCAAACGGATTCATGGACATTTTGACATTGGCGGTTTCCACGCCGGAACCATCGGCTTTGGCTCGAACCTTGACGTTGTAGTCCACGACCCGTTTTACGGCGACTAAAATTTTCATTGTTGACCTTTGCTTGGGGTTGCTCGTGATTTTGAAATGAACCCATCGGGTTAAACGTTTTTAAGTTATGGTATTTAGTCACCCCCGGCAATGCAATGTCTTTATTGATTATTGGTTAGGCGGTCGGTGCGCAAGTTCGGTATTTCGCCTGGATCCACACGTTTACGTGTAGGCCATGCGTCTCCCCGTTCGGCGACTGGCCAGTGGAACATTCAATCCATTTGGAGATGATGAAAACATGTATCCCACTCATGAAGGTTATAACGATACCTTGCATGGTTATTATCTGGAAGATCTTGCGGTTGGCATGAAAGCCTCTCATGCCAAAACCGTCACCGAAACCGACGTTGTGTTGTTTGCGGGGTTGACCGGCGATAATAACCCCATCCACTGCAATGAAGTGTTTGCCACCCAGACGCAATTTAAAAGCCGTATCGCCCACGGCATGTTCTGCGCTGGCCTGATTTCCTGTGTGGCGGGCACCCGCCTGCCCGGCCCTGGCGCGGTCTACGTGGATCAACAGTTGCGTTTCAAGGCCCCGGTGCGCATCGGCGATACCGTCACGGCGCTTTGCACCGTTCAGGAGATTGTCCAGGAACGCCGGCGCGTTGTCATGAGCACGGTCTGCGCGGTCGGCGACAAGGTGGTGGTCGAGGGAACCGCCACTTTCCTGGTCAGCCGCCGCCCCAAAGCCTAGCTCATTCCTCCATGATCACCCGGAAACCGGTCAACGCATCGCGGTCACCCGGTTTTCGGGGCAAACGCTTGGCCGAGCGCAAATCGCCCGCGCCATTATTCCAGGATCCTCCCCGCGCAACCCGTTGACCCTGGCCGGACCGTTTGGCGGAACAGCGTTGCTCCTCGCCTGAGTAGTTTGAGTAGTATTCAGAACAAGTCCATTCCCAGACATTCCCCGCCACATCATGCAACCCGAGGGCGTTCGGTAGATAACTCCCCACCTGCGCGCTGACTGACTGGCCATCGTCCAAATTGCCGATGGACGCGCCAGTCGGATCGTTACGGTCGGAAAAGTTGGCGTAGCGAGGATCAATGGTGTTGCCCCAATAATACCGGGTACCGGTTCCAGCTCGGGTCGCGTATTCCCATTCTGCTTCAGTCGGCAGTCGAAACCGCTTGCCTGCGCCCGATTCCCAGGTTAACCATTCGGTGAAAGCCTGTGCGTCGTCCCAGTTCAAGTTGACTACCGGTTGCAGGTCCGTATCCAGGGAACGCCCCTGGAAAGAGCCGCTATCATGCCTGGGTTTAAAACGGTGAAATTGGCTGTTAGTCACTTCGGTTTTGCCGATCCAGAAGCCCGCCACACAGACCTGATGAGGGGATTCGTCGCTACCGCGATCCCGTTCGATCGATGGGCTGCCCATGTTGAAACAGCCGCCTTCAACCCAGTTCAACTCGATGCCAGTGATAGGATCGGTAAATGTCCGGGAGGGAGGCGCCGAGCGTTCCGCCGCGATCAGTTCACTCTGAGCCGCTATTAGCGCTGGATACTGGCGATCGATCGCTGCTGCTTGCTCCAAGGCGCTGTGAGCCTGACGCCACTCCCGTTTGGCGATGAATTCACGAGCCTGATTGATATAATTCGTGAGTTTCGCTTCGCGTTGTCGGGCTTCTTCCTGAGCGCGACGGGCTGCTTCTTCCTCCTCCTGTTTTTTCAGGGCGGCGGTTTCAAGCTGCTGCCGCGCCTGGATAGCCTGGTAGTACTCATAGGAAAGCAAACCGACTCCAAGAAATGCTGAGACGCCAAATGCAATCAATAACGCTCGTTTCCAGTTGATCCTTTGGGTGTCAGGCCCCGGTTTACCTGGCTCAGGCGCGATTTGCGGAGCCGCCGGCGCTTGCTGAGCAACCGCTTCTTCTGCGATAGGGTGGGTGCGCGATCGCGGCGATGAAAGAGGTTCTACCTGCTCGACAGGGATACTCATCGAGTTTCCCCGCTTGGCCGAGACTTTTTTAAGATGTTCCAGCGCCGATTTAGGCGATCGCTTGAGCAAAGACTTCGACGATTCCAGGGGCGGTTGCTGAGGGGCTTGTATGGCCGGTTTTGCCGGAGAAACTTCAGATTGGCCCTCGTCCAGATGCTCCCAAATGTTCTCCAGCATCGGCAAAGAAAGATCACTTTCCGTAGACTGAAGCGGCGCAGAGGAGGGTTCGCTGTCAATCGCTCGTGATGGCGCGCGCGGTTCGATCTGATCCAGTGTCAAGTCAGGCAGCGATTCAACGGTCGGGGAGAGCGACTCATACTCAGGCGGTTCATGGATGGGCGCTAAAGGATGCGAAGGGGTAGAAGGTCGCTTGGGCGCTGGCGGCGTTTGCTTATCAGGCCAATGGGGCGCTGGCGGCGCCGATCCCGGACGCGGCGGTGTAAGGGGTTCGAAGCGCAGAGAAGTTGATGAGGGTAAATCCAGCAAATCGGACCGGATGGGCGGCACCTGAGAGAAATCAACCTGACTGTTCGATTGGTCAGTCGCTTGCAGCAATGCCTGCCGCATGGCGGCCACGCTCTGAAAACGGTCTTCGGGTCGAACCGCCAGCGCTTGGTCGACGACTTGCAACAATCCACGCGAATAAAGACCCGCGCCAACTTCCATGGCCGGTTGGACAGGGTCCTTCAGTACCCGGCCTGGCGCTTCAATGGGTGGTGCGCCGGTGATGCAGCGGTACATGACCGCGCCAAGGGCATAGATATCGGTCCAGGGACCGTAATCCTCGCCAACGGTCACATATTGCTCGATGGGTGAGTAACCCGGCGTCACGACGCTGGTAACGCTACGGGTGCGCCGCCCCAACGCTTGTCGGGCGGCGCCGAAGTCGAGCAGCATGACATGACCGTCGCGGCTGCGAATGTAAAGATTGCTCGGCTTGAGATCCCGGTGCAGATAATTCTGACTATGCACGGCTTCCAGCGCCGGCATAACGTCGTTCAATAGGCGGTGCAATTCATGTTCGGGGAGAATGCCGCCACGTTGCAACATAGCGCTCAGTGATTCGCCATCCTCATATTCCATCACGATATAAGCGCTGCCATTCGCTACGAAGTAATCGCGCACCCGCACCACGCCGGGATGATTAACTTGCACCAGAATCTTGGCTTCATCTAGGAAGCGCTCCAGGCCCCACTGGTAGCAGGGAGGCTCGCTCTGCCGGGCGGGGATTTGTCCTTGGGCATTCGGGCGGACATTGAGGCCGTTGTGATCGCGATAGGCCCATTCCGCCGGGAAATACTCCTTGATCGCGACCTCGTTTTGCAGGGCTTCGTGGATGGCCCGATAGGTGATGCCAAAACCGCCGGCGCCTAACACCCCTTCAATCTGATAGCGGTGCAGGTTATAGCCGTTGGGCAGGGCGTTGGTTTCTTCAGTCATCGAGCTGCCCTTTGCAGTGGACGTTGTTGGCGCAATCGGTGGACCTGCCTAGCGTCGGTCTCGATTGAGCAACGAGCTGAACCCCGCTGATAGCCAGCGCAGCCAGCGCGGAGCATCGCTCGCGGCGCCTGGATCCGTGCGTAACAGCACCAGCGTTGCGTTATCAGCATCCGCGCCACCGCGCTGCACGGCCATCTCAATCAACCGATGCGCGGCGATTGCCAGGCCATGATCTCGTGTGGTCGTCCAAAACTCGCTTTCGGTCACATGCTCCCAGACGCCATCTGAACAGAGCGCCAACAGATCACCGGCTTCGATGGCCAAGTTACCCTGGTCCGGTCGCGGCAATTCTTCGCCGCCCAGGCAGCGGTAAAGCCGGTTTTGCGCTGGATGCGCGCCCATCTCGGACTCCTGGATTTCACCGAGATCGGTCAGCAATTGGACCACGGAATGATCGCGAGTGCGCATCAAGCGATGGCCCTGCCGGAAATGATAAAGGCGGCTGTCGCCGATATTCAGCCAGTATGCCCGCCCGCCCGCCAGCCAGACCATGACCAGCGTACTGCGAGCGGTTTCCGACCGGCTATTGATTATTTCATGCATTTGCCGGCTCAACTGATTGAGCGCGGCGGGAGGATCAGTTTCCAGGGACAACGGCGGATGCAGAATGAAATCCCGGGCGGTGTCGATAACGATTTGCGCCCCCAGCGCGCCCTCCCGATGCCCGCCCATGCCATCGGCCACAATCGCCAGCAGTCCTTCCTGGTTGTGTAGCTGGAAAAGTCCCCAGCGATCCTGTTGTTCATGGCGGCCTCCCTGTTGGCTGGCCGCGCCATTCTCCCATGGGAGAGTGGGGGCGGATTCCTGGATGGACGGCTGTAAGGATGGGGTAGCGCCGGTAGTCATTCGTTTTATGATCACTATGATGGCATGGATTCGTCTGTAACCGAACAGAACAAACGTAAGAAAAGCTTACAACAGCTTAAGCACTTCCTCCGCATGGTTCGCGCAATTCGGTTTGTCGATGATATGGGCGATATGACCGCTCTCGTCGATCAGGTAAGTGATGCGGTTCGCCACGCCAAACAGGCTGGCGGCTGTTCCCATTAGTCCACCGCCCATGGCGCCATAGGCGCGACTGACCGCGCCATCGGTATCGGCAATCAGCGGGAAGCTGATATTGTATTTTTCGGTGAAGCGCTGGTGGGAACCCACATCCTGGGTGGAAACGCCAAGAATCGCGGCGTCCTTGTCCTGAATTTCCTGGTAATGGTCGCGCAGGGAGCAGGCCTGTTTGGCGCAACCAGGAGTATCGTCCATGGGGTAGAAATACAACACCAATTTGCGGCCAAAATAATCAGACAGTTTGATTTTGCTGTCATCGGTGGTCGTCGCGGTGAACTGGGGGGCGGGGTCGCCAATTTTTAATTTCATGGCTCTTCTCTCACGGGTCATTGTGACTGAATTGACGCGGATTACCAGTAAATACCTCGTGTGAACTGCGCAAAGGAAATTTGTTCCAGCGAGGGCTCCTGGGATTCAGGGTTCGGCGCTTTAGCGGCTGCTGATTCGGGGAACAGCCGAAAGGCCGTGTTCATGATAACCGCGTACACCTTAGGCGCCAGGGCATGGAGCACCTGGGCAAAAACGCCGATCCGGGTCGCGATGCGCTCCGGTCGGTCAATAATGGCTTGAACAATCAAATCGGCGGCTTCGTCCGGACTGAGCGTCGGCACATGCTGATAAATTTTCGTCGGCGCAATCATCGGAGTGCGCACCAAGGGCATGTTGATGGTTGTGAACTCGATGCCGCTATCGGAGAATTCGGCGGCTGCGCAGCGGGCGAAAGCGTCCAGCGCCGCCTTGGAGGCGACATAAGCCGAGAAACGCGGCGCGTTGCTCAGTACGCCAATTGAGGAAATGTTGATGACGTGCCCATGTTTTTTCGCCATCATGCTCGGGATGAAACCCATAATCAGCCGCAGCGCCCCGAAATAGTTGAGTTGCATGGTGCGCTCGTAATCGTGGAAGCGTTCCAGCGAGTTTTCAATGGCGCGGCGAATCGAGCGACCGGCGTTATTGACCAGAATATCCACCCTGCCATGCTCGGCCAGCACCTGCTGAATCAGCGCATCGCAGGACGCAATATCAGCGACATCCGCCGTGTAAACGTGGGCAATCCCCCCACGTTCCTGAATTTCCCGCTGGGTATCCAGCAACTTTTCTTCGGTGCGAGCGACAATCAGGGTTTTAGCGCCCGCTTCCGCAACCTTGAGCGCGGCGGCCTTGCCGATGCCGGAGGATGCGCCGGTAATCAGCACGACTTTGTTCTTCACCGCTCCGCTCAGCGTGCGGTCGACGAACAGATCGGGATCGAGATGGCGCTCCCAGTAATCCCACAATTTCCAGGCGTATGTTTCCAACGGAGGCACGGCAATATCCGTCCCTTCGAGCGCCTTCAGGGTCTGACGGCAGTCGAAGCGGGTTGGGTAATTGATCAACTCCAGCACATCGGCGGGAATGCCGAGATCCTTGAGAATTTGGTCCTTGATCCGCCGCACCGGCTTCAGTTGCGACAGTCCGGTTTTGATGATCTCGGGTACAAAAGCGAACATCAAGGCGTTAAACCGCAGTGTCATTTCCGGGGCATGGGCGGAACGGGCGAACAGGTTAAGGATATCGCCGACCCGGTGCGGTTTTGGGTCGACCAGGTGGAAGCATTGGCCATCGAGACCCGGTTGATGCGCGATGTGGTCCAGAGCGTCCACAATGAAATTGACCGGCACCAGGTTCAACCGACCGCCTTCGATGCCAATCATCGGCATCCAGGGCGGCAGCAAGTTGCGGATTTTCTGAATCAGCTTGAAAAAGTAGTACGGGCCATCAATCTTGTCCATTTCACCCGTGCGGGAATCGCCCACTACTGCGCCGGGCCGGTAGACCCGCCAAGGCCGGGAGCATTCGCGGCGTACAATCCCCTCCGATTCATGCTTGGTGCGATAGTAAGGATTATCGAGCGCCTCGGCTTCGTCGAACATATCCTCGCGGAATACGCCTTCATACAGGCCAGCGGCGGCGATCGAGCTGGTCAGATGAAAACAGCCCACCTCGACCGTTTCGGCGAAGGCAACGACATGACGGGTACCCTGGATATTGACCTTTTCCTGGACTTCGGCGCTGGCCTTGAGATCGTAAATCGCCGCCAGATGAAAGAGGTGATCGATTTGGCCCTTAAGCCGGGCGACATCGCTGTCCGCCACCCCCAGGCGCGGTTGCGTGAGATCGCCAAGGATCGGCACGGTGCGGTCGGCGTTCTGGCCCCAGCGCTCGCACAACGCGCTCACTGTGGACAGCTCACGCTCCAGAATCAGATAATAAACCGTACTATCTTGACGTTGCAGTAATTTTTCGACAAGACGTCGGCCGATAAAGCCGGAAGCGCCGGTAACAAAGTAATTCATGTCGTTGCGGCTCCACGGGGGTGGCGTTTTTTTAATGGTTTTACAATTATAGATTTTACGATGCCGAAAATCTTTACTATGCAAGTCGCCTGCAGAATAGCCCGGCGCCAATGCACATAAGCAACCTCTCTATCGGTACAATCAGCGGCCAATTCAGCAAAGCTCCCGGTAAACTATAGGCTTAGAATATATGTTTATCCGGTGACCGGATTGCATCAACTCAGCTCCCACCAAGGGTAGATTTCCTCATGCCCAGGAAAGAAGAAAGCGAACGCATCTCCGGGATTGACACGGCCTGGTTACGCATGGAGCAGCCGACCAATTTAATGATGATCACCGGAGTGATGATCTTCGCCGAGCGACTGGATTATGAGCGATTGCGAACGGTCATCGAAAACCGATTTCTCAAATATCGCCGTTTCATCCAACGGGCGGTTCAGAAGAGCGCCGGCGCTTTCTGGGAAAGCGACCCCTACTTTGATATCCGCCGGCATTTGCTGCGCACCGCGCTGCCTGGTCGGGCTGACCAAGCGGAATTGCAATACCTGGCCAGCGATCTGATGAGTACGCCGCTGGATTTCTCCAAACCGCTATGGCAGTTCCACCTGGTTGAAGACTATCAGGGCGGCAGCGCCATCATCCTGCGCATCCATCATTGCTACGCCGATGGCATCGCCCTGATTCACGTCTTGTTGTCCCTCACCGATCCCGCGCCCGATGCGCAATCTCCACCTGCCGAAGCAGTCGAGCGTATCGAAGAGGATGGGATTTTCCGGCGTTTTTTTGAACCGGTCGATAAATTGATGAGCGCTCTGAAAGTGGGGCGCGGACTGGTTGGCGAGGGTTTTGATCTAGTCCGGCATCCCACGCAAGCGCTGGATTATGCCCGCAACGGCGCACAACTGGCGGCGGAAATCGCCCGACTGGCCTTAATGAACAACGATTCCCCCACCCGCTTCAAGGGCAAGCTAGGCGTGACCAAGCGGGTCGCCTGGGCTGAACCGCTGAACCTGCCTGAAGTCAAGGCGGTCGCTAGGGCACTGGGCGGTTCGGTCAATGATGTGCTGCTGGCCTGTGTTGCTGGCGCGTTGCGCGACTACCTGCTGGAACAGGGCGATCCGGTTCCTGGCAACCTGGAAGTGCGGGCGGTGATTCCGGTCAATCTGCGACCCCTGGAGAAAGCCGCCAATCTGGGCAATTTCTTCGGGCTGGTGTTCCTGGCGCTGCCGGTGGGCATCGCCAATCCGCTGGAGCGGGTGTACGAGGTGCGGCGGCGGATGAACGCACTAAAGGATTCTTATCAGCCGATTCTCGCCCTGGGTTTACTGGGAGCTGCGGGTATGGGTCCCAATTTGTTGCAACAGTCGTTGTTGGAGATTTTGAGCAAAAAAGTCTCGGCGGTGATGACCAACGTACCCGGTCCGCGAGAGGCGATTTATCTGGGCGGAGCGCGCTTGGCCGAGATGATGTTCTGGGTGCCGCAATCCGGTCAGATCGGCATGGGCGTCAGCATCCTCAGTTACCACAACCGCGTACATTTCGGGTTAGTAGCCGACCGTAAATTGATCGACGATCCCGGCGCTGTGATCAGTCGCTTTGCCGGGGAGTTCGAGAAACTGCTCTTCGTGACCCTAATGAGTCCCTGGGATCAGGAACTGGATGCGCGCCAGGTTGAGCAGTCTTTCACGGCGTGGTATGGACGGGATCGCGGCGCTGAGTCAAGCTCCCATGGCCGTAAGCATTCACCTCCCCCCTTTGAAAAAGGGGGGCCGGGGGGGATTCCGCATGGGCAACGAGGCTAAAATCCCCCCTCACCCCCCTTTGCCAAAGGAGGGGCAT
>JAGRHQ010000049.1 GCA_020444905.1 Candidatus Competibacteraceae bacterium | reverse complement strand
AAAACATAACCGTTCGGAATGCTTGTCGATGCACAGCATCAGCGTACCCCCTTCCGGTAATCGCTGCAAACCATGCCGAATAGCGTTTTCAATCAACGGCTGCAACACCAGTGGCGGCAAGGGGGTATCGAGAGGCAAATCCTCGGCCAGTCGCCAGTCCACTCTCAGTCGATCCCCCATGCGCAAGTGTTCAATCGCCAGATAACGGCGCGTCAATTCCAATTCTTCAGCCAGGGAAATTGAACTGCGATTGATCAGCGCCGAACGCAACAAATCCGCCAGGTCCAATACCGCCTGTTCAGCCTGAGCAGGTTGGCCGGGAATCAGGCTGGCAATGGTATTAAGCGTGTTAAACAGGAAATGAGGATGAATACGGGCCTGCAAAGCGCGCAAACGAGCGTGGGATTCAGCTTTGATCTGCCATTGCCACTGGTGGCGGATATAGAAATAGCGCAAGGCGATCAGGGTGATAATACCGGAAATCGCCAAGTTACGAACAATGAAAGTGAGCGGAGGAACGCCCAATTCTGGTGATGGGGCCAGAAATCCGCCGCCAATAAGTGAGAAACTCAGGGTGACCAGTTGCGTAAGACTCAGTACCGCTAAAGTCGTTGCGGCGGGTCCCATCCGCGCCAGCCAGCGCTTGCACAGACAGAGGACTGCAGCAGCGCCCAGCACCACCCATTGCACGAACAGGGAAATCAGCGCCAGACGATTCCAGAAGTCGCCCAACCGGTCAGCTTCGCTCAGCGCCAACACCAGCGCAAACAACTCAGCCAGTAAAACAGTCAGGAAAACCGTCGGGTTAGCGCAAAAGTTAGGTAGAAATCCCGGATTTTGCAAGCATTCACTCCTCTCTCCCGCAAGCAGACGAAGGTTGAGTGTACGCTTTACCCTCAAATATCCAGATTCAATGCATCCAGAGCGTTCTGTTCAATAAAATCCCGGCGTGGCTCCACCTGATCGCCCATCAAGGTCGTGAATACTTCATCCGCAGCCACGGCATCTTCGATCCGCACCTGCAACAGGCGGCGGGTTTCCGGATTCATGGTGGTTTCCCAAAGTTGATCCGGGTTCATTTCCCCCAGGCCCTTGTAGCGTTGAATATGCTGTCCCCGCTTGGCTTCATCGAGCAGCCAGTCCATAACCGCGCGGAAGTGATTGACCGGTTGCGCCCGCTCGCCGCGCCGCACCTCGGTGCCTTCCTGTTCAAAAAAGCCTGCTAATCCAGCGCCGAACTGCGTCAAAGCGGCGTACTCCGGGGAAGCGAAGAACTCTGCCGTTAACCGAACTTGCCGAATCATGCTATGTGCGCGGCGAATAATGATGATGCTGTAATCACTGCCATTTTCATGGGGTTCAACCACTGCTTCGTAGGTCGAACGCGCATCTTGTCCATCATTAAGCCGCTTGATCAGGCGCGCGGCCCATACGCTGAGACCGGATTCGTCATGCAATTCGCCAGTGCTTAACAGTGGTTGATAGATGAGCTGTTCCAGTAAAGCAGCGTCATAACGGCGGGATAAGCGCTGAATCATTGCCATGACAGTCATATAATTTCGCGCCCTTTCTTCCAGCGCCGCACTGCTCAGGGGAGCGATTTCACCATTTTTCGCCACCAGCATGGCTCCTTCGAGCGCAGTCTGTAATAGATATGCAGACAATTCAACATCATCCTTGACATATTGTTCCTGCTTGCCCTTTTTGACCTTGTACAACGGCGGCTGCGCAATATAAACATGACCGCGCTCAATCAATTCCGCCATTTGCCGATAGAAAAATGTCAGTAAAAGGGTGCGAATATGCGATCCATCAACATCTGCGTCGGTCATGACAATCACGCGATGATAGCGCACCTTGTCGGGATTAAACTCCTCCCGCCCGATCCCGCAACCGAGAGCGGTAATCAGCGTCCCGACCTCAACAGACGCCAGCATCTTGTCAAAACGGGCTTTTTCCACATTCAAAATCTTGCCCTTGAGCGGCAGGATCGCCTGAAAGCGCCGGTCACGGCCCTGCTTGGCCGAGCCGCCAGCGGAATCACCCTCGACCAGAAACAGCTCCGACAGCGCCGGGTCTTTTTCCTGACAATCCGCCAGTTTGCCCGGCAGTCCAGCGATATCCAGAGCGCCCTTGCGCCGGGTCATTTCACGGGCGCGTCGCGCTGCCTCGCGGGCGCGGGCTGCATCAACGATTTTGCTGGTGATTGCTTTGGCTTCTCCAGGATTTTCCAGTAAGTATTCTTGCAACTTTTCCGAGACTACGGATTCGACCGCTGGCCTGACTTCGGAAGACACCAGCTTATCCTTGGTTTGCGAGGAGAACTTTGGATCGTGCAGTTTCACCGACAACACCGCGGTCAAGCCTTCGCGGGCATCATCGCCGCTGGTCTCGACTTTGGCTTTCTTCAAAATCCCTTCCGCCTCCATGTACTGATTCAGTGTGCGGGTCAATGCGCCGCGCAGGCCCGCTAAATGAGCGCCGCCATCGCGTTGTGGAATATTATTGGTGAAGCAGAATACATTTTCCTGATAGGAATCATTCCATTGCATCGCCAGTTCAACCCGGATGTCGTCACGGGCCGCATCCAGATAGAACACCTGTTCATGTAGCGGCGTCTTGTTGCGGTTTAGATGTTCGACGAATGCCTTGATTCCGCCCTGATATTCAAAACAGTCTTCCTTGCTGGTCCGTTCGTCGTGGAGGCGGATACGCACTCCGGAATTCAGAAATGACAATTCGCGCAAGCGCTTGGCCAAAACGTCGTAATGAAAGTCGATGTGGGTAAAGACGGCTGAACTGGGTTTGAAGTGAATTTCGGTGCCGGTCGAATCGGTTTCGCCGATCACTCGCAACGGCGCCTGTGGATCGCCAAGCCGGTATTCTTGTTGGTGTAATTGGCCATCGCGGCGGATAGTTAACCGCAGAGACTCAGACAGCGCGTTGACCACGGATACGCCTACACCGTGCAGACCGCCGGAAACCTTATAGGATTTGTCATCGAACTTGCCGCCGGCGTGCAGCACGGTCATGATGACTTCAGCAGCGGAACGGCCTTTGGAATGCTCATCCGTGGGAATGCCGCGGCCATTGTCGGTAACAGTGATGGATTCGTTGGCGTGAATGATCACATTGATTTCCGAGCAGTAACCCGCCAGCGCTTCGTCAATGGAGTTATCCACTACCTCGAACACCATGTGATGCAGGCCGGTGCCGTCATCCGTGTCGCCAATATACATACCCGGCCGCTTGCGCACCGCGTCCAGCCCTTCCAGGACCGTGATGCTCGACGAGGTGTAAGACGAATCGTTCATAATGCCAGATTTCCTGAGTCCGTGAAGGGTAAAGATTATATCACTTCCCGAACTTCAGCAGTGTCGCCCGGCATCAAATCTCACCATCTATCAGCTTATTCCAAAACAAGGTCACAGCGCATTTTGATAGATTTTCTGCAACCTTGAGGCGCTGAGAACGGAGTCAGTCCGCCAGCAGCCAGTTGCGCACTACGGCGATTTGATCATCGGCCATCAGCGCCGGGGCATGGCCCATACCGGGAAACTCGATCAATTTCGCCTTGGGGCCGCGTTCGGTCATGGCGACCGCGTCAGCATGGTCCAGTATGTCGGAGTATTCACCGCGCAACACCAGGGTTGGGCAGGGTACGGCGTCCCACAATGGCCACAGGTCAATATCCTTCAAGTCCAGCGTCTTGAAGTTCACGGCGATGCCCGGATCGTAAGCCAGTGTGTAGCGGCCATCCTCCAGTCGCCGGGCGCTATGCACGGTCATGTGTCGCCATTGCTCATCCGTTAGATTACCGAATGCGGCGGCGATCGTGCGCAGGAAGCGCTCCATTTTGTCGATGCTTTCAAAGACGAGGATCTGGCCGACATAATCCGCGACCCGCTCCAAGCCTGCGGCGGGGATGCGTGGACCAATATCATTGATGACCAGCTTGTGGATCGGAGTCCCGGCATGACTAGCCAGGAACAGACCGATGAGTCCTCCCATCGACGTGCCGACAAAATCGACCTGCTCGGCGTCAATGCGCGCCAGCAGCATGGCCATGTCGTTCACGTACAACGGATAAGTGTAATCCGTTTTGTCAGTCAGCCAGTCGCTTTGACCCCGTCCGACGACGTCTGGACAAAGCACTCGATAGTCCTGTTCCAGCGCGGCGGCCAGGAAATCGAAATCACGACCGGTGCGAGTTAGGCCGTGGACGCAGAACAGCACCTTCGGATTGTCAGAATCACCCCACTCAGTGTAGTGAACTCGGTGGAATCCGTGGGGACCAAGGGCGCGATAATAGCGGGAAGTCATGGTCATCGAAAGCGTGCTCCTCTCTCTCCCCTGAGGGGAGGATTAGGGTGGGAAATAAGGCATCTAAATGACCGAATTATCGGGAAAGTCAAACCGGATGGCTATAATAGCCGCCATTTATTTTCATAGAGAGCATATCGGCATGACGATCCTGCATTACACCGAAAGCGGCCAAGGCGAGCCGCTGATTCTGCTGCACAGCGGCGGCATGAGCGGCGCGGAGTGGCAGCCACAAGCGCCTGTTTTAGCGCGCCACTTTCGGGTCATCACGCCCGACCATCTGGGGCATGGCCGCAGTCCCATGATCGCCGACCGGCTTACCGTCAGCGACATGGGCCGCGCTGTGCTGGAGTTGATGGATGAATTGACGTTGCCAGCGGCGAATCTAGCAGGTTCCTCGATGGGTGGAGCCGTGGCGCTGTGGTTGACCCTTCACTATCCTGCCCGGGTGAAGCGGCTGGTATTGTATCGGATCGGCTACCGCAAGGATGAAGTCACCTATGCCGGAACCCGCAATATGGCTGACCCGGAGTACTGGCGCAGCGTGGGGATGCACAAATGGCTAAGCGACGTTCATCATCCCCAGGGCGGACCGGACGCCTGGGAAGATGTCATCCTGCGGGTTTCGGAAGCGCTGGAGCCAGCAACCAGCGATCATGCCCACGATCTGGAGATTCTGGAACACATCACTCAACCGACGCTGATTGTGGTCGGCGATCGTGATCCAGTAGCGCCGCTGGATCAGATTCTGGAAATGTTCGGTGCCATTCCGAACTGTGGACTCTGGGTCATGCCTTATGCGACGCATGTGACGGCGACCAGCACCTGGCGGGCGGAGTCCTTCGCGCTGGAGATCACCCGGTTTTTGCAACGGCGGGAATGACCGCGCGCCATGCTGCTCGTCGGAAACCATCAGCGACGGGCGCATTCGGCCGGCCGGGCGACATGGGCCAGTTTGTCAAGCACCCCGTTGACGAAACGATGGCCTTGTTCTGCGCCGAACAACTTGGCCAGCTCCACGGCTTCGTTGATGACGATCCGATAGGCAATGTCGGGACGTTGTATTAATTCGTAGCCGCCGATCCGCAGAATGGCCTGTTCTACCGGGTCCACCTGGACCAGTGGCCGATCCAGGAACGGCTCCAGAGCAGCATCGATCTCGGCCACGCACTTGGGCGTTTCATGCACCAGTTCCCGAAAATACTCGGGATCGGCCTTGAGCAAATCCTGATCGGCCAGGAACTCGTTGGCAATGATCGCAGGTTCCTGGCCGGTCATCTGCCATTGATAAAGCGCCTGCGCGGCGCAGCGCCGTGCCCAACTGCGCTTACCCGGCAGATTTTTGCGAGGGGGTTCGGTCACAGTTTAACCTTCCAGCCGGCGCAGCAGGCTGACCATTTCCAGCATCGCCATCGCGGCCTCGACGCCCTTGTTACCCGCCTTGGTTCCGGCGCGCTCCACCGCCTGTTCAATCGTGTCCACGGTCAACACGCCAAAGCCAACCGGCAGATCATACTCCAGCGAAACGCCAGCCAAGCCTTTGACGCACTCGCTGGCGACGTACTCGAAATGGGGAGTGCCGCCACGGATAATCGCGCCGAGCGCAACAATGCCATCATAACGTTCGCTGGCGGCCAGGCGCTGGGCAGCCAGGGGCAGTTCAAACGATCCAGGCGTCCAAATCAGGTCGATATTGGTTTCGGGTACGCCATGCCGGCGCAGGGCGTCTACTGCGCCGTCGATCAGATGCTGGACGATAAAGCTGTTAAAACGCGCTGCCGCCAGAGCAAAGCGGGCATCTTGAAGCGGAGTAAAGTCGCCTTCAATGGTATTGACTTGCATAGTCGGGATTCCGTGATGAAAGGTTGGGGAACAACTCGGGTCAGGAAACGTATTCGACGACTTCCAGGCTAAAGCCGGACAGTCCGCTAAGGCGTTTGGGCGCGCCCAGCACCCGCATACGCTGGACGCCGATATCCAGCAGAATCTGCGCGCCAATGCCGTAAGTGCGTAATTCCGAGGAAGGATCAGCCGCGCGAGAGGTTTCACCAGCGCCAAATTGATAACCGCGCATTCGCCGGATCAGCGTCGCAGAATCCTCCGGGCGACTGAGCAGCACCAGGACCCCGATTGATTCATTCGCCACCCGTTGTAGGGCATCGCGCAAGGGCCAACCACTGTCGGGAAGTTGTAGAGTCAACAGGTCGCTGAGCAAATGCTGGACATGCACTCGCACCAACACGGGTTCACTAGCCTGAATTTCACCCTTGACCAGCGCGAAATGCACCTGCCGACCCACGACATCCTGATAGGTCAATACGCGGAACGGTCCGAATTCAGTAGCCATTACCGCATCCGCGACCCGTTCAACCGTTTTTTCGTTCTGCATCCGGTAGTGAATCAAATCGGCAATGGTGCCGATTTTAACGCCATGCTGTTCAGCAAAGCGTTCCAGATCAGCGCGTCGGGCCATGCTCCCGTCTTCATTAAGGATTTCGACAATGACCGCCGCCGGCTCCAACCCGGCCAGTCGGGTCAGATCGCAACCAGCCTCCGTATGGCCAGCGCGCGTCAGCACTCCGCCAGGCTGAGCCATTAATGGGAAGATATGACCCGGTTGCACCAGGTCCTCGGGCCGGGCATCGGGCCGCACTGCGGTGCGGATGGTGTGAGCGCGGTCGTAGGCGGAGATGCCGGTAGTCACGCCTTGAGCGGCTTCGACCGAAACCGTGAAGTTGGTGGAATAGGGGGTTGCGTTATCCTGCACCATGAGCGGCAAACGCAGTTGCTGGCAGCGTTCGCGGGTCAGGGTCAAACAAATCAGGCCACGCCCGTAGCGGGCCATGAAGTTGATATCTTCCGGGCGCACCAGCGAAGCGGCCATTAGCAGATCGCCCTCATTTTCCCGGTCCTCATCGTCCATGATGATGACCATGCGACCCTGCCGCAGGTCGGCGAGAATGTCGTCAATGCGATTCAATGTCATGTGACCTATTTCCAAAAGCCGTGTTCGCGCAGCAGTGCCTCAGTCAGGCCACTGCTACCGGGTTGCGCAGCGCGTTCGCCCAACAGCAGGCGCTCCAGATAGCGGGCAATCAAATCTACCTCCAGATTAACCCGTCGACCGACTTTGCAATCGGCGAGCGTGGTTTCCGCCAGCGTATGCGGGACGATATTAAGTTCGAACGCTGCGCCATCGACCTGGTTAACGGTTAGGCTGACTCCATCCACGCAAATGGAGCCTTTTTCTGCAATGTAGCGGGCCAGCGCATCCGGCGCTTGAATGCGCAACCGCCAGGAGCGGCCATCGGAACGCCACTCGGTTACGGCGCCGACACCGTCAACATGCCCGCTGACCAGATGACCGCCAAGCCGGGTTGTCGGCGTCAGGGCCTTTTCCAGGTTGATCCGGGTTCCCGGCGTTGCTTCACCGAGAGTGGTGCGTTCCAGGGTCTCGCGGGACGCATCAGCCCAGAAGCTGTCATCAACCAGGTTGACGGCAGTTAGACAGACGCCGCTGACCGCGATGCTGTCGCCGATTTGCACGTCGCGCAAATCCAGCTTACCGGTGGCGACGCGCAAACGAAAGTCGCCACCCTGCGGTTGAATCGATGTAATCGCCCCGATGGCGGTAATAATGCCGGTGAACATGCAGGAATCCCGGAGAGTTTTAAGAGTAAATCTTTATAAAGCTTTATTCGATCTAATAATTGAGACAAAAATTCCCAGAATTTTTGCTATATTTGAAATGTGATATTTAAGCCTTGAAACCTCTAACTGACCGGCTTTAATGTTACCCGCCAATCCTTTCCAATGGCCCGCATCTCCAGTATCTCCAGCTCGGTGCGCTGGCTCATCCGCGTCAATTCCGGTAATTGGAACAGGCCACGCGCCTTATTGCCGAGCAATACCGGCGCCATATAGATCACTAGTTCGTCTACCAGATCGGCCTGCAACAGGGCGCCAGCCAGAGTTGGCCCGCATTCCACATGGATTTCATTGCATTCACGACCGGCCAACTCCGCCATAATCACCGGTAAATCCAGTTCCCATTCACAGTGTGGCGTTACCACAATTTCCGCGCCGGCGGCCCGCAGCGGCGCTTGGGCGACCGGATCGGCCACTCCAGTGAAAATCAGCGCCGAACCCGGTAACCGCATGATTCGCGCGGTCGGGGGAGTGCGCAGTTCCGTATCGAGAATAACCCGCAATGGCTGGCGCGATGTTCCCGGCAGGCGGACATTAAGACTGGGATCGTCCGCCAACACCGTGCCTATCCCGGTCAGAATCGCCGAACTGCGCGCACGAAGTTTTTGCACATCCTGTCGCGCCGCTTCGCCTGTCAGCCATTGACTCTCGCCTGAAGCCAGGGCGGTGCGTCCATCCAGGCTCATCGCCAGTTTGACCCGGACAAACGGCAGACCCTGCGTCATCCGCTGAACGAACCCCAGGTTCAACGCCTGAGCTTCCGCTTCCAGCAGCCCGCATTCCACGGTCATGCCAGCCTCGCGTAATTGCGTCAATCCGCGTCCAGCCACCTGGGGATTGGGATCAGGCATCGCCGCAACCATGCGTGTGACGCCGGCATTCAGCAGCGCATCGGTGCAAGGCGGGGTGCGACCGTGATGGCAGCAGGGTTCCAGGGTCACATAAGCTGTCGCACCGCGCGCCCAATTGCCCGCCATTTCCAGCGCGTTGACCTCCGCATGAGGTTCGCCGGCGCGCTCATGCCAGCCCTCGCCGACGATTTCACCCGCGCGCACCAATACACAACCTACCCGGGGATTCGGATCGGCGCTATACAACCCACGCCGGGCCAGCATCAAGGCGTGCGCCATGTAGCGATAATCGTCAGACAGCCATGCCATTCATTCACCGCCGGCGAGAGGCGCATCGGGGATGCGCAGAAGTTCAGGGGCAATCACTCGGAATTCATCGAATCGCGCAAGGTGTTCTGCAAACGCTCGATTTCAATGCGAAAAGCATTAACATCCTCGAAGCTGCGGTAAACGGAAGCGAAGCGGACATAGGCCACCGGATCCAGACGCCGCAATTCATCCATCACCCATTCGCCAATCTGCTGACTGCTCAATTCGCGTTCGCTACTGGCGCGCACCCGATTTTTAACCCGCAGGATGAGTTTCTCGAGTTGCTCGGTGCTGACCGGCCGCTTTTCCAGCGCCCGCATCAGTCCGGTGCGCAGCTTTTCCTCCAGGAACGGCTCACGGCGGCCATCGCGTTTCACCACCGACGGCAGCACCAGTTCCGCGATCTCGTAGGTGGTGAAACGGGCGCTGCACGCCAGGCATTCGCGGCGGCGGCGGACTTTATCGCCCTCCGCCAGTAGGCGCGAGTCCACAACGCGAGTGTCCGGGGCGTTGCAGAATGGACAATGCACTGTCGCCGCCTTGCCGCCAGGAGATGGATCAGCCGTACACCGGGAACCGGGCGCAGAGTTCGGCGACCTGGCCACGCACCCGGTCAATCACGGTTTCGTTATTCAGATCATCAAGGATATCGCAAATCCAGCCGGTCAACTCCCGGCATTCGCGCTCCTGGAAACCCCGGGTTGTCACCGCTGGCGAGCCAATGCGCAGACCGCTGGTGACAAAGGGCGACTGGGGATCATTGGGCACCGCGTTCTTGTTCACCGTGATCCAGGCCCGGCCTAGCGCGGCATCGGCTGCTTTACCGGTGAGACCCTTAGTAATCAGGCTGACCAGGAACAAGTGATTATCGGTGCCGCCGGACACCACGTCATAGCCGCGCTCGCTGAACGTCCCGGCCATCACCCGGGCATTGGCGACGACCTGCTTCTGGTAGTCAACGAAATCCGGTTGCAGGGCCTCCAGGAGAGCGACCGCTTTGGCGGCGATGACATGCATTAACGGTCCGCCCTGGGTGCCGGGGAAAACCAGCGAGTTCAGTTTCTTCTCGATCTCGGGATTAGCGCGGGCCAGGATCAAGCCGCCGCGTGGACCGCGCAGAGTCTTATGGGTCGTCGTGGTCACCACGTCGGCGATCGGAACGGGCGTCGGATACACGCCAGCCGCGACCAGACCGGCAACGTGCGCCATGTCTACAACGAGATAGGCGCCCACCTGATCGGCAATGGTTCGGAAACGCGCCCAGTCCACCACCCGAGAATAGGCCGAGAAGCCGGCGATAATCATTTTTGGCTGACATTCGAGCGCTAGCCGCTCGACCTGCTCGTAGTCAATTTCGCCAGTCGCATCATTCAACCCGTATTGCACCGCCTGATAAAGCCGCCCGGAGAAGTTGACTTTGGCGCCATGGGTCAAATGGCCGCCGTGCGCCAGGCTCATGCCCAACACGACATCGCCGGGATCGAGCAGCGCCATGTAAACAGCGGCGTTGGCTTGTGAACCGGAATGCGGCTGGACGTTGGCGTAATCGGCGTTGAACAATTGCTTGGCGCGGTCAATGGCCAGTTGTTCAGCGATATCCACGAATTCGCAACCGCCGTAATAGCGCTTGCCGGGATAACCTTCGGCATACTTGTTGGTCAGCACCGAACCCTGGGCTTCAAGCACTCGCGGGCTGGCGTAATTTTCCGAAGCAATCAGTTCGATGTGGGCTTCCTGGCGCTGCTTTTCACCCTGCAGGGCGGCCCACAACTCGTTGTCAAACCCGGCAATCCGCATTTCTCGACTGAACATTCGCAACCTCTGCAAAGGCGAGCGCCCGCCGTCCTGAAATCCAGCGCGAGCGAACCATGGAAAACAAAGAATCATACCCGATTTCAGTGACGATTAACGGGAATGGCCCAAGAAAATGCAGAAATTATGACTGGCGCGCGGTCAGGATCGTTCTGGCAGAGTGAGGAGCTGGGTTGGGGGGAACTCAGCGCATCGGGGTTTCCAGAAACGCATCGATAACAGCGACCCAAGCCTTGCCGACATTGCGCAGATCATAACCGCCGCCGCCAACGCCCAGAATGCGGCCCTCGGCGAACTCCTCGGCAATCTCGCACAAGCCGCGAGCCGCGCGGGCATGGGCGCGGTAGGTATAGTGCAGATGCGCCAGAGGATCGCCATTCAGACCATCGGCGCCGCAGTTCATGACAATAAATTGCGGCTTCCACTGGCGCAGGAATTCTTCGACCTTGTCCCACATCATCAGAAAATCGGGATCGGCGGACAGGGGCAACAGTGGGATGTTGAGCTTGCGGCCCTTGGCTTCGCCCTTGCCAATCTCATGTGGGAAACCGCTTTGGGGAAAGTTGTAACGGCCATCCTCATGGATGTCGGCGTAGATCACTGTAGGGTCGGATTCGAAGGGATAGAACACGCCGTCGCCGTGATGGGCGTCGATGTCTACGTAGGCGATGCGCTCCAGGGCATATTCCTGTTGCAGAATTTTGATCGCCACGCCGGCGTCGTTAAAGACGCAAAAACCAGAGGCGGTATCGGGCATACTGTGATGCAGACCGGCAATGGGCACAAAGATGCGCCGCGCTTCGTTGTTCATCAGTTTGCGCGCGGCGTCAACCACCGTGCCCACTACGGTCGAGGCGTCTTCGAACACACCGCGATAGGCGGGAGTATCGCCATAATCCAGCAAACCACTACCGGTTTCGGACAGGGTTTTGACCTTTTCAACGTAGCCAGGCGTGTGGAACAGCGTGAGTTGCTCCTCGGTGGCCTTAACCGGATGGAAGATGCGCACCTGGTAATCGAGATGGCGAATGTGCATCTCGTCCCAAAAAGCATGAATGCGATCCTCGCCAAAGGGATGATCCTCGAAACCGTAGCGGCCTAATTCTTCGCCGGTGTAGACAGCCACCGTTCTACTTCGTGACATTACTTGCAAGCCTCGTCATTTTAAGTGTTAATGCTTTCGCAATACTTATTATGATAGTTCAGCTTGGAGTGAGTTTTGGGCATCATGGACCCAAAACATTTTGGGTCAGGTTTTGCAATAAATGCGAGTGGGTTAAAGAGATGATCAAGGCAGGCATTGTTGGGGGAACCGGTTATACCGGGGTGGAATTGCTGCGGTTGCTGGCGGCGCATCCAGATGTGGAATTATCCGTTATCACTTCGCGCGGCGAAAAAGGCGTCCAGGTCAGCCAGATGTTTCCCAATCTTCGAGGCCGGGTGGAGCTGGCGTTTGTCGAACCTGACGATGCTGTGCTGAAGGGTTGCGATGTGGTGTTTTTCGCCACGCCCAACGGCACGGCGATGAAGAGTGTTCCGGCGTTACTTGAGGCTGGCGTCAAGGTGATCGATCTGGCGGCTGATTTTCGTCTACGAGATGCCGCGGAATGGGAAGCGTGGTACGGGATGCCGCATGTTTGCCCGGACTTGCTACGGGAAGCGGTTTACGGCTTGCCCGAAGTAAACCGCGAGTTAATCCGCAGCGCCCGTCTGGCGGCTAATCCTGGATGCTATCCGACCGCGGTGCAATTAGGTTTTTTGCCGTTGCTGGAAGCCGGTATTGTGGACTCCCAATCGTTGATCGCCGACGTTAAATCCGGAGTCAGCGGGGCGGGACGGAAGGCTGAAGTGGGCATCCTGCTGTGTGAGGCTGGCGACAATTTCAAAGCCTACAATGTGCCCGCCCATCGTCATCTGCCGGAAATTCGCCAGGGGTTGACCGCCGTAGTTGGGACTCCAGTGGAACTGGTTTTCACGCCACATTTGGTTCCGATGATTCGCGGCATTCACGCCACGCTTTACGCTACGCTGAAGAATTCGGATGTGGATTTGCAGGCGCTCTTCGAGCAACGCTACGCCTCGGAACCCTTTGTCGATGTTTTGCCGGAAAAATCGCATCCCGAAACCCGGAGCGTGCGTGGGTCGAACCAGTGCCGGTTGGCTGTGCATCGTCCACACAATGGCAAGACTGTGGTGGTGTTATCGGTGATCGATAATCTGGTCAAGGGCGCAGCGGGTCAGGCGGTGCAGAATATGAATCTGATGTTTGGGCTACCGGAGAACGCTGGTTTAGAGGGAATCGCGTTGTTGCCGTGAAGACGGTCATCGCGCGCTTATGCTGCGATCCGCTGGCTGATTTCGGCATGGGTCAGCCGGGCCAGCGCATCGCGGGAGGTGTGTGGCGCAGAATGTACCGTTCCAAAATACAGCTCGGCAACGATGCCTGATTCGCCGAGCAATCGCCACAGATGCGGCAACAGAGCGGCGTCGCCCACAAAGGGTACGATGGGATGAACGCCCTCGGGATGAGGATAGCGCAACGCGATGGCTTGCACGGGACAGCGCGCTAGAATCGCTGCCTGGAATAGACGAGGGAAAAAGCGTCTTACGCTCTCGCCGGTGGTTGAGGTGCCTTCCGGGAACACCAGTATCCGTTCACCCTTTCGCAGACGCCAAACCAACTGCTCCAGCGCTTCGCTCGCGCCATGGTCGCCGCCCCGGCGGATGAAAGCGGTTCCTGCTCTTTGGCATAGCCAGCCAAAGAGCGGCCAATGCGCTACTTCCTGCTTGGCCAGGAAGTGCGTTGGGCAGACTGCTGCGATGCAAAAGATGTCCAGCCAAGATAAATGATTGGCGACAAACAGCGTTGCAGCGGGATGGGGCGTCCCCTGCACCCGCAGGCGCACGCCCAGAATCCGGCACAGGCCCCGGCTCCACCAGACCAGCGGACGGGTGGAGACATAATGCCGCCGTCCCGGTCCCAGAGCGGCGGCCATCAATACGCCGGTCAGAATGTGCAGAATGAGCAAGGGGGTCCGCACACTGCGCCGCCCGGCGCGGATCAAACTAGGTTTCCAACGATGGTTAGCGTCCAGCGCCTGCGGATGTGCGCGCAGGTGGAGTGAATGCTGATTGCTCTCGTTCGTATGCGCGTTAGGGGAGTGCGTGGTGACCGGCGGTTTTGACTTGGAAGCGAGCGGAGATGAGGCCATCACTGATCGCGCTCCAGGAAATGCCGGGCATAGCGCCGTTCGATGCGCTGCGTGGACAGCAGGATGAACACGTCGGCGACCTGGAAGTCGGGATCGAGGCAGGGTTCCCCCCCAATTCGGGCGCCGAGGCGCAAGTAGGCTTTCAATAACGGCGGCACGGCACACTTCCGGGGAACCAATCCATCGCGGCGAGGCAGCGGCAAATGCGGCGTGACCCGTAACGAATCGGCAACCAGATGGCGTTGCGCCAGTTCCAGATACAGGGCCTGCGCCTCCAAACCCTGCTCACCCAAAGGAATACTTGCACAACCGATCAGATAGTCGATCCGATGGTCGGCGATAAACGCAGCCAGCCCTGACCAAAGGGCGCTAATCGTCGCGCCGTTGCGAGAGTCAGCGCGGACGCAGGTGCGGCCAATTTCCATGAACCGTCCGGGCAAGGCGAGCACCGGGGCCAGATCAAATTCGGTTTGCGAGTAGAAACCGCCGGCGCGTTGCGCTGCCGGCGCGGTGAGAATGCGGGTGCAGCCCACCATCTCACCCAACGCATCACGAACAACCAGATGCTGGCAATAATGATCAAAGCGATCATGATCGAGTCCGGGAATCCGGTTATGCAATCGCGCGCCCATTTCCCCGGCGAAAATCGTATAACGCAACCGCTGGGCCGCCTCGATATCTTCACGGGATTGAGCGAATTCCACCCGGATCGACCGTTCTTCAACCGGAGGCAACAGAACCGCAGCAGGGAAATCACGGGCGTATTGGGTAGCGACAAGTGATTCGGTACTCAAGAAGGCGACCTCCATTGTGAAGATTCAGGATATTGCGTAGCGTAAGAATATTGCGTTGCGACATTTTGACCGGGTGGTTAAATCTGCATGAACGGCGACTGGATGGTCAGCCACGCAAGGATTGCTCCGATCGATGCGCCCGCCAGCACATCGCTGGGATAGTGCAGGCCCAGTACAAGCCGCGACAGCGCGACCAGCATGGTGAAGGGCAGGAGCAGCCAGGCCAATGACGGATAGTAGTGCCAGGCGACCAAGGTAAAGGCCACGGCGTGCAGGGTATGACCAGACGGAAAACTGTATTCATCGAGTGGCTCGACCCGAGGTTGAATGCATTCATGGCGAGCGCAGGGCCGGGGGCGGGTAGTGCGCGCCTTCAGCCATTTGTACAATGCGAGGCCCATCCCGCCCACCAGCAGCATATGGCCTACCACGGGCGTTGCCGGCCAGCCCTCGCTGAGCAGCAACGCGGCCATCAGGACGTACCAGAACACTCCATCGCCCAGCCGGCTGACCACCGCGAACAGGCGCACCAGGGCGCGTTGATCGATGCGCTGTTGAAAGCGCAGGCACCAACCCAGTTCCTTCTCCGTCAAACGCGACCAAGAAGGAGCGGGACGTTCGATGATGGGATTCAACAGGGAATCGGACATGGGGATTCTCCATTCGCGACGTTCAAAAACAGGGTCTCCAGGCGATCGTAAACCTGCTCGTTGTCGAGTTGCCGGACTGCCTGGCGCGCAGCCTGCCCCATACCTTGGAGGGCAGGAAAGTCCTTGGCCAGAGCGGCGGCAGCGGCGATGAACGCCCGAGCATCGCCAAAGGGCGCGAGCTGGCCGGTGTATCCAGGCTCGACATGGGTGTGGGCGGCAGCGTAGTCGAACGCCACGACCGGCAATCCACTGGCCAACGCCTCCAAAGTGACATTCCCAAAGGTCTCGGTAAGGCTGGGGAACAGGAACAGATCAGCAGAGGCATAGTGAGTCGCCAGATCTTCTCCCTGACGCATCCCGCAGTAGATGAAGCCGGGATGGCCAGCGCGCAAATCGGACATGAGCGGGCCATCGCCGACCAGCGCCAACCGGGCATTCGGTTGAACGCGCTCGATAGCCTGAAAAGCGCTGATGGCCAGTTTCAGATTCTTCTCTGCCGCCAAGCGACCGACGTACAGTGCAACCAGCGTATCCGGTCTGGCGCCCCAGGCCGCGCGCAATTCCGAACTCCGGCGTTCGGGCGAAAACAACCGGGTATTCACGCCTCGCGCCAGCACCTGGGTGTGAAGAAAGCCGCTGGCTTGCAGTTGCGCCGCCAGTTCCGCCGTGGGAACCAGGGTTTGCACGCCCCGATTATGGAAATGGCGCAGATAACCCATGATGGGTTTTGCCAGCCAGCCGAGGTGATAGTGACGGCTGTAGCTCTGAAAATGGGTATGGAAACTGGTTGAAATCGGAATCGCCAGGCGTTGCGCTGCGCGCAAGGCGGAATAACCGAGCGGGCCTTCGGTCGCGATATGAATAAGGTCGGGACGGTTCCGCCGCCAGTGCGTCAGCAAGGTCCGGGTCGCTGGCCAGCCCCCCTGTAACTGGGAATAACCAGGGATGCGAAAGCCAGGAAGCGGCAAAATCTCCAGCGCATCGACCGGCGGTGATGGATCGCCCCTGCTCTGACGAACCCGGATCAATTGCACGATATGGCCACGCTGGCGCAGCCCATCGATCCAGCGCGCAATGGTCAGCGCAACGCCGTTGATCTCGGGCGGATAGGTTTCGGTGATAATGCCGATGCGCAATCGGCGATGAAGAGTATCAATGTGGGGTTGGGTAGCCATGCCCGGGATTTTCCGGGCCGATGGCAACAAAGGGATGGCAGTTTGATTAAGGAATCAAGACAAATCTTTGCGCCATCCCGCTTGACCACCCGCCAAGGAGTACCGGTTGCTACCTCTATCACCGCGCTGGCTTGACCCGCCGCGTCGGCGTCGCTGTCCACGGATCATCCGGCCAGGGATGCTTGGGATAGCGACCCTTCAATTCCTTTTTGACTTCGGCGTAGGTGCGTTCCCAGAAGCCGCGTAAGTCCTGTGTGACCTGAATCGGTCGTTGCGCCGGCGATAGCAAATGCAAAGTCACCGGAATCCGTCCCCCGGCGATGCGCGGTGTATCTGCCAGACCGAACAGTTCCTGCAACTTCACTGCCAGCACCGGCGGTTCGCCCGGCGCATAACGCAGGCGGATGCGGGAACCACTGGGTGCGTTGAGATGCGTCGGGGCCAGTTCATTCAGCCGCGCCCGTAACTGGTGATCCAGCAGACTTTGCAAGGCGCGGGTCAAGTCCAGTCGTGGTAAATGTTCCCGCCGGGTGATGCCCTCCAGCCAGGGTTCCAGCCATGCCTCCAAACGCTCCAGCAACCGGTCGTCGGCGACTTCGGGCCAGCCTTCGTCTGGAAACCAGTGTTGCACGGAAAGCAGTCGCGCCTGCCAGTCGCGCAATTCCGGCGTCCACGGCAGACTGCTCAAGCCCATTTGCCGAATCCCGGTCAGCATCGCTTGGCGCAAGGAATCCGGGTCGGGCTTCGTCAGTGGGGCGCTGTCCAGTAATAACGCGCCAAACCGCCGCTGCCAGCGGGCTATGACCGCTGCTTGCCGTTCGTCCCAACTCACTTCGGCGACAGTTTGTACGCGAGCGGCAAGATGTTGCTCCAAATCAGCCGGATCGACCGGAGCGGCCAGCCAAATCCGGCTCTCGACGCCGCTGGCGTCCAGTTGCGCCGCGACCAGCCAGTCCCGGCCAGTCAGCGGATCGCTTGCGACTAACCGCGCCCCATGCCCATTGGCCAATTGATAACGATCGGCGCTGCCTGCGCGCCGGCGAGCAACCCGGTCGGGATAGGCCAGCGCCAGCAGCAATCCGACAGTCGTGGCCTCCGGTGGGGCTTCAGAACTACGAACTCCCGTCAACAAAGCGCGCCAGCGCCGCGCCGCCTGATCCACTCGAACGCAGACTGCAGGATCCGCCTGCCAGCGCTGCGCACCCTCGCGCCCGTCGCGCCGGAAGGCTTGCAGGGCGTCCAGCCGGATGGTGAAATCGCTGCCGAACGCATGTTCGCCCCGCAACACATCGCGTTCTTCCAGCAATGCGGCCAGGTCAGCGGCCAGCGCGCCCTGGCCGAGTGCTGCGCCGCGCCGTAAAAGGTGCGCTAACCTGGGGTGAGTAGGCAGTTCCGCCAAATCCTGCCCGGTCGGCGTGATGCGGCCTTGTTCATCCAGCGCCTCCAAATCAATCAACAAGGCGCGCGCTTGAGCCAAAGCGCCCGGCGGCGGCGGATCGAGCCAGGCCAGGGTTGCGGGATCGGCGACGCCCCATTGCGCCAGTTCCAGCGCCAGCGGCGCCAAGTCCGCTTCCTGGATTTCCGGCGCGCGCTGTGGGCGAAGTCGCCCTTGAGCCGCTTCGCTCCAGAGCCGATAACAGGTTCCCGGACCCAGCCGACCGGCGCGGCCAGCGCGTTGTTCTGCTGCATCGGCGGATACTCGCACGGTGGCCAGGCGCGTCAACCCACTGCGCGGGTCAAAACGCGGGACACGGGTCCAGCCCGCATCCACCACTACGCTAACGCCTTCAATGGTCAAACTGGTTTCGGCAATCGGGGTCGCAAGAACGACCTTGCGTTGACCATTAGGATCCGGTTGCAAGGCGCGTTGCTGTGCGTCTCCCGGCAAATCCCCATATAACGGAATCAGCGCCAGCCCGCTGCAAACCGGTTCGATTTCCAGCCGCCGTAGAACCTGGCGAATCTCACCGCCACCGGGCAAGAATACCAGTACATCGCCCGCGTGTTGCGCCAGGGCGTTCAAGATGCCGCGAACCACAACCGTGAGATCGAGACCGTCGGGATCGCGTGGCAGATAGCACCGATCCACCGGCCAGGCGCGACCCTCGCTGGTCATAATCGGCGCGTCGCCTAACAGCCGGGCCACCGCCGCGCCGTCCAGAGTTGCGGACATCACGAACAACCGCAGGTCTGCCCTGAATCCCTGCTGACTGTCCAGGCACAGCGCCAGCGCCAGATCAGCGTGCAGGCTGCGTTCATGGAATTCGTCGAAGATCACCAGCCCCACGCCCTCCAGCGTCGGGTCATGTTGCAAACGGCGGGTCAGAATACCCTCGGTCAATACTTCGATGCGGGTATGGCGTGAAATCTGGTGGTCAAAGCGGATGCGGTAACCCACCGTTTGGCCAACCGGCTCATCCAGCAGTGCGGCCATGCGCGCCGCTGCCGCCCGCGCAGCGAGCCGGCGCGGCTCCAGCAACAGGATGCGATGGCCCGCCAGCCAGGATTCGTCGAGCAGCGCCAGCGGTATTCGGGTCGTCTTGCCTGCGCCCGGCGGGGCTTGCAACACCAAAGCGGTTGCCTTCCGCAGCGCAACGCGCAGCGCCGGAATCACCGGTTCAATCGGCAATGAAGCGATCGGTTCGCCCATGACGCCCAAACCCGCGGTTCAGGTCAATGCCCACGACGGCACAGGTATGGAGCTTGAGCCGGTCGCAGTATTGATTCTGCAAGACAATGAATGGACTTTCTCACCTGCCTCCCATCCCCCGCCACCGGGCGTTTCGATAACGAACGCATCGCCTGGTTGCATCACGGTCTGCGCCGTACCGGGCAACGCCTCGACCGCGCCATCAATCCGTTCCACGATATTGCGTCCGACCTGGCCCGGTTCACCGCCGTTTAATCCATAGGATGCGATCCGCCGATGGCCGGATAAAATCGCGGCGGTCATCGGCTCCAGAAAGCGGATGCGGCGCACGACCCCATCCCCGCCGCGCCAGCGACCGGCGCCGCCGCTACCCCGGCGAATGCTGAACGCCTCCAGGCGCACCGGAAACCGCCATTCCAGCACTTCCGGGTCAGTCAGCCGCGAGTTGGTCATGTGGGTTTGCACTGCCGAAGCGCCGGCAAAGCCCGGTCCCGCGCCCGCGCCGCCGCAGATTGTTTCGTAATACTGATAGCGGTCATTGCCGAAAGTGAAATTGTTCATGGTTCCCTGCGCAGCGGCCATCACGCCCAGCGCTCCGTACAACGCATCGACGATGCATTGCGAGGTTTCCACATTGCCAGCGACCACCGCCGCCGGGGGGCGTGGATCGAGCAGCGAGCCTGCCGGTATGATCAACTCCAGTGGACGCAGGCACCCGGCGTTTAGCGGAATTTCGTCGTCGACCAAAGTACGGAACACATACAGCACCGCCGCTATGCACACCGCGCGCGGGGCGTTGAAGTTGTTGGTCTGTTGCGGTGATGTCCCGGTGAAGTCGATCCGGGCCGAACGCGCTTCCCGGTTCAGGGTGATGGCGACGCGAATTACCGCGCCGTTATCCATTTCACAGGTAAATGCGCCATCCTGTAGCCGATCCAGCGCCCGGCGCACCTGCTCGGCGGCATTGTCCTGAACATGGCCCATATAAGCCCAGACGGTGTCCAGCCCGAAATGCGCCGCCATCCGCCGCAACTCCTGAGCGCCTTTTTCGTTCGCGGCAATCTGCGCCTGCAAATCCGCAAGATTCTGTTGTGGGTTGCGCGCTGGCCACGGTCCGCCGCTCAGGCGCTCCAGCAATTCCCGTTCACGGAATCG
>JAGRHQ010000499.1 GCA_020444905.1 Candidatus Competibacteraceae bacterium | reverse complement strand
CACGGTGCAAATACCCCGATGATGACCGCCAGCCACCTGGACCTCGTACATACCGCTGCCCGTCGATTTTGACTTCCCAGGGACGGAGGCGCCATCCTTGAGACCCCAATACTTGTCTGCTTCCTCCGCGCAGGCGACTTGCGCTTCCGCCGGCGCGCCGCTATTGACGCTGCGACTGTCATCGTCGCCACTCAGTGGATTAATGACAAGGTCAGTAATACTCATCCGCGTGCTCACCACGCAATTGAATTCGTATCGATGCGAACCTCTGGAGATCTGTCCCGTTACGCTATAGCCACTCCGCGCTTCGTTGAATTCAATATCTTCAAAGCGATAACCTTTATAACCCTTGTCGCCGATCGCGTTCTCACAGAGTTGGGTTACATCAGCCCGAGTCTCGCTTTGGAGGTCGGCTATCGCCGCTCCCAGCGGCAGCCCTGCCGCTACGCCCGCGACCATCAGTCTCATCATCAGCTTCTTCATAACCTTACCTTTATTTAGGTCAGTGGAAAATCGATAGATCAATGCTAAGTCCTGCCTTGGGTCAACACACCACATTGACCAGTTTGCCGGGCACGATGATGA
>JAGRHQ010000498.1 GCA_020444905.1 Candidatus Competibacteraceae bacterium | reverse complement strand
GTTCTATCGGCGCCTTTGCAGCCGGATGGACAAACCCAAGGCGAACACCGCAACGGCGCATAAGCTCGCGCGCATGGTGTATTTCATGCTCACCCGCGGCGAGGCCTTCGTCGACCAGGGGCAGCAGCGATACGAAGAACTGCAACGCGAGCGCAGCATCGCTGCACTCAAACGCCGAGCCACCGCGCTCGGGTTCCAGATCAACCCCATCGGGGCAGCCGCATGAAAACCGCCCCGGCTAGTTTTGTTTCTTGAGAGCTGCCTATCCGGCAGTGAATGCGAACAACGGCGTCGCCTCTGCCACCCTGCATTTCTGAGCTGCCTATCCGGCAGTGAATAGACAGAGCGTTTTGCCGATCGGTGGGAGCGTTTTCTGAGCTGCCTATCCGGCAGTGAATTCGGCGGCCGCGCGGGCGTACGAGACGGAGATTTTCTGAGCTGCCTATCCGGCAGTGAATGTCGATGCCGAGGATGTCGGCGTCGAGGGGAATTTCTGAGCTGCCTATCCGGCAGTGAATAGGATGCACAGCGGCATGTAGTAGTCGCGGTTTTTCTGAGCTGCCTATCCGGCAGTGAATGCGGCGGCCCG
>JAGRHQ010000497.1 GCA_020444905.1 Candidatus Competibacteraceae bacterium | reverse complement strand
CGTCCTGGCAGGTATCCAACTTCCATGCCGGCACCGGGGCGGACAATGTCGTGCCTGGCGCCGCGGAAATCCTCTTCAACTTCCGTTTTTCCACCGCAAGCACGCCGGATGGCCTGAAGGCGCGGGTGCATGAGATCCTCGACCGTCACGGCGTCGAATACGCGCTGGACTGGACTCTCTCCGGCAAGCCCTATCTCACGCCGCGCGGCAAGCTGGTCGAGGTGGTGTCACAGTCCGTCCGCGACATCATCGGCATCGAAACCGAACTCTCCACCAGCGGCGGCACCTCCGATGGCCGGTTCATCGCGGATATCTGCCCGCAGATCATTGAACTCGGGCCGCTCAACGCCACCATTCACAAAATCGACGAATGCATTGAGGTCGCCGACATCGAACTGCTCTCTCGCCTTTACGAGCGCATCCTCGAATTGCTTCTGAAATGATTCCGCCCGAACTGGTCACGCTGCGCGATTTTCTGCGCTGGGCAGTCAGCCGCTTCAACGAGGTCGGGCTGCATTTCGGCCACGGCACGCAGAATGCCTACGACGAAGCGGCTTATCTCCTGCTGCACGCCTTGCACCTTCCGCTCG
>JAGRHQ010000496.1 GCA_020444905.1 Candidatus Competibacteraceae bacterium | reverse complement strand
TGGGCAGTGCGGGCGCTCGTCCGCTCCGCGTTGCAGGAGGCGACTGGGAGTACTGCTGAGTGAGCGTCTTCACCACCGCGCAACCCCGTGCCCCATCCACGCCGCCCTATGTGGGTGTCAATCGACAGGGGTAGAGAGCGGGTTGGGTCCCTGCCGGGCTGGGCAATACCTGACGCATTCCCAGTCCTCGTCAGTCGTAAGTTTCCCCCAAGCCTCTTGATGAGGCGGCTCGAAAGCAGCATGAATTCCCCTGAGCGACCTGTACCTGAACAACCCGGTCGCCCGAGGAGAATCCATGCTGGCCTTTGTATACCATGCTTTAGTATGTTTTCGCAGCACCTTTACCCGACGGCGCAGCTGGCTGCTGTTCTGCGCGGTGGTGGTGAGTTTTCTGGCCGCGCCGGAGATGATCGAGGTCACTTCGATGTGCCGGTTTTGGCAGGGCAATGAAGCGATCTATCACCGGTTTCTACATTTCTTTCGCTCGAAAGCCTATTCTTTTGAAGCCCTGTTCGCGGCGTGGCGGATTTCGTGTGGCGTCAAGCGGTCGCCGTTCAGGTCGCCGGGCGGGCTGTGTTGTTAGGGGATCA
>JAGRHQ010000495.1 GCA_020444905.1 Candidatus Competibacteraceae bacterium | reverse complement strand
ACCTGGCGCTGGCCGAGATCCTGGGGGATCAAGGCGTCGATCTTTCCGACCAGCCCGAGTTCATCGACCATTCCCGCCACCAAGCCAAGGTGGTCGAGGTTGGTGCTGGCATAGGAAGGGACAATCGCTACGTCAGGGCGGTTAGGGTTCAATGCGCGTCGTCAGATCCGGTGGAAATGCGGATATTTGGGTCCATCCCAACAAAGGTCCGTGAGGCGACATAGGAATCAGATGTGATCCCTGACGCGCAGGATGTCCGAAAAGGAGCGGTTCCGGACGCAGACCAAAACCATGTCCACAAATTAGCTTGATCGACTATAGGACAGGATTATAATTCCGTACAGCGATTTCGTAACAAAATATCCGCCATGTCCAGAACCTTCGCTTATGCCCGAGTCTCCACCCTCGACCAGACCCCCGAAAATCAAATCCGGGAGATCGAAGCAGCAGGATTTGCCATAGAACCTCACCGGATCATCACCGAAACTGTTTCCGGTTCGAGCGCCATTGCACAGCGCAAGGCGTTTTCCAGACTGCTGGACAAGATGGAAAAGGGTGATGTGCTGGTGGTGACCAAGCTCGACCGGCTGG
>JAGRHQ010000494.1 GCA_020444905.1 Candidatus Competibacteraceae bacterium | reverse complement strand
AAGGGTGCTGGCCAACCGGTTCAACAAATGCACCAATATGCGATGCTGTTCGTCGATGACGGTATGACCCGTATCGAGATTCTTGTTCCAGGGGAATACTTCAAACTCGGGGCGCAGGTCAGTCTTCATTCTTCGCTTGCTTCAGAAACGTTGGTTACGGGGATCAGGCGCGCGCATGTTCATCGGGGAACGTTAATAGGGTGGTAGCAATAGTTCGGCATATTTATTTCCACTTGTCAGTCGTAAGTTTCCCCCCAAGCCTCTTGATGAGACGGCTCGAAAGCAACATGAACTCCTCTGAGCGACCCGTGCCTGAACAACCCGGTCGCCCGAGGAGAATCCATGCTGGCCTTTGTATACCACCCGATGTTCGGCTTTTTCGGGAAATGATTAAGGGGGGCGATGCGGCATGGCGATGTAGGCTAAGCGGAGAGGAACCAACCACCTCAACCTCACGGAGAGATCGCCATGCCGCTCGAAGACTTTATCATCACGGTGTTTTGTTGGGTAGACGAATAGATGAATGGCCTGCTCGGGGATCACCGCTTGCGTCAGCGCAGCTTTGCTCCCAAGTTGACCGATAGTGAGATAA
>JAGRHQ010000493.1 GCA_020444905.1 Candidatus Competibacteraceae bacterium | reverse complement strand
TTTGCCTTCATGAGCGCTGTCCTGGCTGCCCTGTCGGTGGCATGCGGAAGCCTGCTGGTGCTGCCGATCATGTCGCGCAGCCTGCGCGAGCGCGGCAAGTTCCAGCGCATGACCGAATCCCTGTCGGTTCGCTCCCTGACGCTGGAGCACGCGGCCGTCACCGACGGTCTGACCGGCATGTACAACCGCCGCTACTTCGACGAGGCGCTGGCCGAATATCTGGTGGCGTTCGGACAGATCAAGAAGCCGATCGGCATGGTCATTCTCGATCTCGATCATTTCAAGAAGGTCAACGACACCCATGGCCACGATGTCGGCGACGAGGTCCTGCGCCAGGTCGCCGAGTGCCTGAAGGTTTTCACCCGCTACCACGATGTTCTCTCCCGCCTCGGCGGCGAGGAATTTGCGATCCTGTCGCCCAACATCACCGAAAGCCAGCTCTACAGCCTGTCCGACCGCATCCGCCAGGCGGTCTCCGAACTCAGGATCGTCAACGGCAACGTGACGCTGAAGGTCACGGTCAGCGCCGGCCTGGCGATCTGGGATGGTGCCGAGAGCGGCGAGGAACTCTACCGCCGTGCTGACAAGCAGC
>JAGRHQ010000492.1 GCA_020444905.1 Candidatus Competibacteraceae bacterium | reverse complement strand
AATGAGCGGCGCTGAACCGGTCCGGGCCTTTATCGGATTGGGCAGTAATCTCGACGATCCGATTGCACAGGTCAGGCTGGCTTGTACCGAGTTGTTCGCGCTCTCTGAATGCACAAATCTGCAATGCTCCAGCCTGTATCACAGCGCGCCAATGGGACCGCAGGATCAACCGCCTTACATCAATGCGGTCGCCGCGTTTGATACAACGCTGGCACCGATGCGCTTGCTTGACGCCTTGCAGGCTATCGAACTCAGCCATCATCGGGTCCGCGAGGGACAGCGATGGGGGCCGCGCACCCTGGATCTGGATCTGCTGCTTTATGGCGACCGGATAATCGATTTGCCGCGTCTGACGGTGCCGCATCCAGGCCTGACCGTGCGTGAGTTCGTGTTGCATCCGCTTGCGGAAATCGCCCCCGACCGGCTTATTCCGGGCTACGCTACGGTCCGCGAACTGGCGGCGGCGTGCCCATTACGCGGGCTTCGCCGTTTGACCTCGGATGCACTGTCCGGAACCACTGTCTTGAGCGGGAGCGATGAGCGATAAGTTGCGGCATGTGGTGATCGAAGGCCCGATTGGGGTGGGCAAGACCT
>JAGRHQ010000491.1 GCA_020444905.1 Candidatus Competibacteraceae bacterium | reverse complement strand
TCGACATTTGCCGAGGTGGTGGGCGAAGCTCTCCGGATGACGAAGAACCGCCCACTGGTAATCGGCATCGACAGCAGAACGAACACGACAATCGACGATCTCGACTACGAGGAATTCCTCGCCGGAGGAGATCCAGATCACCCCTGGCGGCTGCCCGACGATGAATGGGAGGCCATCTCCCTTTGCTACACTTCAGGCACCACCGGCAATCCCAAAGGGGTCGTCTACCACCATCGTGGAGCGTATCTGAACGCGCTCGGCAATGCCTTCGCCTTCGGGCTCAATTCACGTTCCGTCTATCTGTGGACGCTGCCGATGTTCCACTGCAATGGATGGACATACACCTGGGGCGTTACCGCAGCCGGCGGGACCCATGTCTGCCTGCCGCAGATGCGCCCGGCTGACGTCTTTCGCCTGATCGGGGAGGAAGGCGTGACGCATCTGTGCGGTGCACCCATCGTCCTCAACATGCTCATCCACGCGCCGGAACATGAAAAGCACCCGCTGCCGCACCGCGTCGAGGTGGCCACCGGCGGCGCCGCGCCACCGCGGGCGGTCCTCGAAGCGATGGAGACCATGGGCTTCCACGTCACCCA
>JAGRHQ010000490.1 GCA_020444905.1 Candidatus Competibacteraceae bacterium | reverse complement strand
CCACGAGCTACTTCGAGATCGGAGCGCTGCTGGCGCTGAAGGAGAAGTGGCAGCAGGTGGACCGCATCCGCATCCTGATGGGCGATGAGGTGTCCAAGCGCACGAACAAGGCCTTTGCAGAAGGGCTGCGCAAGATCGCTGACCGGTTGGACGCCAGCCTCGAATCGGAGAAGGTCCGCAATGATTTCCTGGCGGGTGTGCCCGCCATCGTGGAGGCCCTGCGCAGTGGCAAGATCGATTGCCGGGTCTACCGCAAGGACAAGTTCCACGCCAAAGCTTATATCACACATGCCCGGAACAAGGTCATTGGCTCCTTCGGGCTGGTGGGTTCAAGCAACCTGACCTACCCGGGCTTGGCGGACAACGTGGAGCTGAACGTGCAGATACGTGGCAACGACGTGAAGCTGCTGCAGGAATGGTACGAGCGGCACTGGGTGGACGCCCAGGACGTGACGCCGGACATCCTTCGCGTGGTGGATCGGCAGGTACACCCGTACAAGCCCTTCGAGGTCTGGTTCAAAGGCCTCCATGAACTCCTGCGTGGCACCATGCTTAGCCCCGATCACTGGGACGAGAGCATGAGCGTGATGTTCCGA
>JAGRHQ010000048.1 GCA_020444905.1 Candidatus Competibacteraceae bacterium | reverse complement strand
GATAATCAAGGTTCACAAAGCTACAATCTCGATCTTTCGCTACGCCGGGCAGAAAGCGTAGCGACGTTTCTCAGCGCCCAAGGCGTGAATAACCGCCGGTTAATCACTCAGGGGCGTGGCGAAGAAGACCCCATCGCCAGCAACGCTACACCCCAAGGTCGGCAGATGAACCGGCGCGTTGACATCGTCCTGTTTCGTCGCGCCCGCGGCGACCGACCCCATCGGAAGTGATCTGCGTCAAGATTGCAGCGCTGCGCGGATTCGCGCGGCCAATGATTCCAGTTCTTGTGGGTTAGCGGACTCTCGACCATGCGAGCCAGTCCGCTGCCCCTCTTGCATTGGGATGATGTGGACATGGTAATGAAATACCGTCTGGCCGGCAGCGGCGCCGTTAAACTGACTGACGCGCATCCCATCCGGGGCCAACGCCTTTTGGATAGCCCGAGCCACGCGCTGGACCGTCAGGGTAACCGCTAGCAGATCAGTTTCGGCAATCTCCAGCAAGTTGGACGCATGCGCCTTGGAAATCACCAGGGCGTGGCCTGAGCTAGCCGGACAGACATCCATAAAGGTCAGCGTCTGGGCATCTTCATAGACTTTAATGGATGGAATTTCGCCACGGATAATTTTGCAGAAAATACAATTAGCAGATTCAGACATCGTAAAAACTTCCTAGATCACAAGTGGTTTTAGGGTGTGGTGAATTTGCGTTCGACCGAACGGATTTCCAGGCGCAAATCCTCCCGGCCTTTTTTCTGCCGGGTGATGCGCACAGGGAGATACTGCAAATCGGTCGCAAACCAGAAGGTGGTGATGCGGCTTCCACTCGATTGGGCTTGACTAACGCGCATCGTGTGCAATTCGCCGAGCGCCGTTTTCAGCGTTTCCTCGCCTTCATTACGGATCTGATAGGTGCGAATTCGGGTTCCATCAATCAGCGCGTACTGTTCCGGCAACTGATCGCGCTCCAGATCCCACATCACCGCCAGATGCAGGCTAAGTGGGTCGGTCACGCCAGGCGATAGCGGTAATGTCGCTTGTTCGGCGTTGTTGCGGGCCTCGACCTGCCCGGTCGACCGGTTGAAGCGCAATTGGATGTCGCGAGTCTCTCCACCGGTGTCCGCCTGTTGTGCGTACTGAGTGGATTGAACTTGGCCATTATGAATTTCGCCGCTGGCTTGCTCCTGAACCTGGTTCGACGTCAACAGCCCGACCAGACGGTTGGGACGCACCTCAAAACGCATGGCGTAATGGTTCGGTTCAGGGTAGTCCAACACCATAAACGCCTCGCCCAAAGGGAGACCCACGCCATACAGCTCATAGCGGGCCTGGAAAGGCGCGACGGGCCGCTCCACGGCAGCCTGAGTTGACAGGTTGGGTAACATCAGCCATAGGCTAACGAGCGCAACCGTGTATGCCAGTAAATTCAAGCTTGTAATTGCGCTAATTGTTGGCGGCGTTCGCACAACAGTGTTTCATAGGCACGACTGAGCGCGCGCTCGTAGGCGCAATCACCGCTTTCGCCCATTTCGTGCAGGCGAGTCTCAAGAAAGGCGATCTCCTGACGCAGATAATCGGCGGCCCGATAGTCGGCCACGGGATGACCCAGGCTGACAGGGCGAGTGCTTACAGCCAGATTTGCGTACATTAGCTTTATCCTCCTCATCATATCTTATGGTTTATGGTTCCTGTTCATTGATAGCTTAGACACGCAAAGTGAATTTCGCATGACAACCGATGGGTTTAGAGAGTGCGAAACCGCATTGATAAATCGATGGCCCGCACATCCTTAGTTAAGCCGCCAATCGAAATATAATCGACGCCGGTTTCGGCAATTGAGCGAACCGTGTCGAAATTGACATTGCCGGATGCCTCCAGTTTGACTCGCCCACCGGTGATTTTCACCGCTTCAGCCATAGCCGTTAGATCAAAGTTGTCCAGCATGATGGTGTCAGGGTGAGCGGCCAGCGCTTCTTCCAGTTCCGCAACGTTTTCTACTTCCACTTCGACCGTGACGCCGGGATGCAGGCGACGGGCGGCGGTGATGGCGTTGCTGATGGAGCCAGCGGCCATAATGTGATTTTCCTTGATCAGCACGGCATCAAACAGGCCAATGCGATGGTTCTGGCAGCCACCGCAGCGCACCGCGTACTTCTGCGCCAACCGCAGGCCGGGGAGAGTTTTACGGGTGTCGAGAATCGTGGCCCTGGTCCCCGCTACCGCGTCGGCATAGCGGCGAGCCAGGGTAGCGGTGCTGGACAGCATTTGCAGAAAATTGAGCGCGGTGCGTTCGCCCGTCAACAAGGATCGCGCCGGACCGCGCAAGGTGCAAAGCAATTGATCCAGCGTCACAAGATCACCGTCAGCCACTTGCCATTCAATGGCTATCCGTGAATCCAGTTGGCGAAATACCGCATCAAACCAGGCTGCGCCGCACAGCACAGCCGGTTCGCGGCTGATAACTGTCGCCTCAGCCTGGGCGTCTTCCGGGATCAGAGCCGCTGTCAAATCACCGTTGCCGACATCCTCGGTTAATGCTAGAGCGACGCCAGGGTTAGGATCAGGCATTTGCATGGGACATTCCTCAAACGTTAATCTTCTTTCAGTTTAGCCGAATTGCTAAAAGCGTCGCTATCCAGATGCTTCCTTATGGGGTTCAAGCCGCCATCAACCGGTCACAACCGGTACTCATCGTTTATCCCCCTTGCCAGGAGGAGAGGGAGATGAACCGTACGGCCCCCAGTCCGCTTCATACGACTGAAATCGTTTTGACATCTTGCGAACACAACCGCGCCACAAAATGTATTAAGCGCGAGCGCGCCAGCACGATCAACTCGACTTCATGGGACTAAGCGATGAGCAAAAACAAGACACTGGTTATAGCACTAGCCATGCTGACTGGCGCCGGGATCGGCGTCGTACACGCTGAAAGCGGCGCGACCGCCAGGAGCACTCGGCTACCGTCTTGGGAATCCTACCCTCAATGGTTGCAATGGGACAGTGTACAACTCGGTCCGCGGCCATTCTACCTGGTCGAGGGCATGGACGAGGGGGCGCTGAAGGATCGCCTGTTGGAGTGCAAGGATGGGCCTTTTTATCGCACTGACTTCTCCATTGGCCACCGTGGCGCGGCCATGCAGTTTCCAGAGCACTCGGACGTGGCCTATATGGCGGGCATTCGTATGGGGGCTGGCATCGTGGAATGTGACGTGACCTTCACCAAGGATGGCGAGTTGGTGTGCCGCCACAGCGAATGCGACTTGGCGACCACCACGAACATCGTTGCCACTGATCTCAACGCCAAGTGTACGGTGCCCTGGACCGGTCCGGTAGACGGTGCTCACCCTGCCCCACAGTGCTGCGCCAGCGATCTGACTTTAGGGGAATTTAAGAGTTTGAAAGCCAAAATGGACGCCAGTAACCCCGCTGCTGACACGCCAGAAGGCTTCCTCGGCGGCACCGCCAACTGGCGTACTGATCTCTACGTTGGTCGCGCTAATGTGGTCACTTTCAGGGAGAGTATCGAGCTTAACGAACTCAACGGAGTCAAGCATACTCCCGAGTTGAAGGGCGCCACACACCAAGACCGCATCGAAGCCATCTTCGGCGGTCAGGCGCAATATGCCCAGAAATTTATCGACGAACTCAATGCCGTCGGCGTTGATCCTACACGGGCATGGGCCCAATCCTTCAACCTGGACGACATCCTGTACTGGATCAAGAACGAACCCGAATTCGGCCAGCAGGCGGTCTACCTGGACAGCATCGACCCTACTGCCAACCCGCCCATCCCGCGCCTGACCGTCGCCGAGTTGAGGCAACTGAAACAACAAGGCGTGCAGGTATTCGCTCCGCCCATGTGGGCGCTGCTGGACGTCAACGATGCCGGCGAAGTGATTCCGTCCCAGTATGCCCTGGATATCAAGGGCGCTGGACTAAAGATCATCACCTGGACCTTCGAGCGCTCCGATCTACGCAATGGTGCGCCCAAAGGGGGCTGGTACTACCTGTTTGACCCCGAGGGCAAAGCTATCCGCAAGGACAGCGACATGTACAAAGCGTTGGACGTATTAGCTCGCAGGGTCAGAATCGAGGGAATCTTCTCCGACTGGCCGGCCACAGTGACCTATTACGCCAACTGCATGGGCCTTTAACACGCATTGGTCAGGGCGGTATTGCGCTGCTCTGGCCACAGGACCATCCGATTAATCCCGTCCCGCTATCCTGACGATCCGTCTGCGATCAACCCTCACATAGCACGATTGCTCTGTGATGCCTGAAACCTCTATTGCCGATGTGAATCTGAATGAGCTATCCTAACATCGATAGTTGTTCGTGAGGTTTTAGCAGGTTACGTCTTTATATGCTGGTGTGGTGGAATGGTATACACACAAGACTTAAAATCTTGCGCCCTTGCCGGGCTTGGGGGTTCGAGTCCCCCCACCAGCACCATTTAAACTGGCCATTCAACGCGCGGCGCATCGGGATTGCGGCGAAATAGAATGGCGACATGCCCGATTCGTTGCACCAGCGTTGCGTCGGACTCGGCGCAGAGTGCTTCAATCATCCGTTCGCGCGCATCGCGATCCTCGGCGTTCACCCGCACCTTGATCAGTTCATGGTGACTGAGCGCCTGATCAATTTCCTGGCTGACTCCCGGAGTGACGCCGTTGTTGCCAACGATGACTACGGGCTTGCGATGATGGGCCAGCGCTTTAAGATGGCGTTTTTGCGATAGGGTCAAGGTGAGCATGAGTAGGGAACCCGACAGGATAAAAGAGGCGGATAGTGTACCCGCCCGCAAGGGCTTCGCGGTAGCGCCGAGCCCGTTGAATGGAGTAAAGCTCGACTTGGGCGTGATCCTGGTCGTGGGCTTGGTGGTGTTGCTGGTGCAGGGACGGATGCTGGACAGTATTCCATTGCAGTTGCTGCTGTTGCTGAGTTATGGCGTGTTGGGCATGATCTGGATCATCGTCCGCACGCGACGGGTCGTCGCTAAAGTGACTCAGGAACGCGAGCAATCCCCGAATGCCGCGCAGTAAAAGCAGCGCCCGTTGGTTGCGGGAACACTTCACCGACGAATACGTCAAGCGCGCGCAGCGGGAGGGCTATCGCTCCCGTGCGGTATACAAGCTGCTGGAAATTCATGAAAAAGATCGACTGCTACGGCCTGGCATGACTGTAGTCGATTTAGGCGCGGCGCCGGGCGGCTGGTCGCAGTTGGCGGCGCGTCAGGTGGGGGAACGGGGCATCGTAATCGCTCTGGACATCCTGCCGATGGAATCCTTACCCGGCGTCGAATTTCTTGAAGGGGATTTCCGTGAAACCGAAGCGTTGGAGCGTCTGTTGGCGGTTCTAGCGGGCCGGCCGGTGGATTTGCTGTTATCCGACATGGCGCCGAATACCAGCGGCGTGAAAGCCGTGGATCAGCCGCGTGGAATGTATTTGGCGGAGTTGGCCCTGGATTTCGCCCGGCAATGCCTGCGGCCCGGCGGCGATCTGCTGGTAAAAGCCTTTCAGGGCGAAGGCTTCGATCAATTTTTGAAGGAATTACGTACCGCTTTTACGACGGTCGCGCCCCGCAAACCCTCGGCTTCGCGTGCGCGCAGCGCTGAGCAGTACCTACTGGCCCGGAACTATCGCGGGTGAGCCGGTCTAAAAAAAGCGCGCTTTTTTAGAAGCCTTTGCAGTAATTACTCTGGAAAATCCGTGATTCATTCCCAAGTAGCTCCCAATTGCATTCGTTATCCCGTCCTGGCTTGCCGAGGTGTCCGCCTTGAACGACATGGTTAAAAATATTCTTTTGTGGGTAGTCATCGCCGTGGTGCTGATGTCGGTGTTCAACAGCTTCGGTCCCAAGGTGACGCCTTCCGCGCAAATGTCCTATTCCCAGTTTCTGCAGGAAGCTAAACAGGGGCGCATCGCTCAAGTGAGCATTGATGGCCGCGCCATTATGGGCCGCACCAGCGGCGGCGAGCGGTTCACGACCTACAGTCCTGAAACCGACAATAGCGCGATGATTGGCGAGCTGCTCAATCATGGCGTCGATATCGAGGGCCAGCCGCCTGAAAAGCAGGGGCTGTTGATGCAGATCTTCATTTCATGGTTCCCGATGCTGTTGCTCATCGGCATCTGGGTGTTCTTCCTGCGGCAAATGCAGGGCGGCGGCGCGGGCCGGGGGGCGATGTCCTTCGGCAAATCACGGGCGCGCATGATGAGTGAAGATCAGATCAAGATCACCTTCTCCGATGTGGCCGGCGTAGATGAGGCGAAGGAAGAAGTGGCCGAGCTGGTCGAGTTCCTGCGCGATCCCGGCAAGTTCCAGAAACTCGGCGGCAAAATCCCGCGCGGGGTATTGATGGTGGGTTCGCCAGGCACTGGCAAGACCTTGCTGGCTAAGGCGATTGCTGGTGAGGCCAAGGTGCCGTTCTTCTCGATCTCCGGTTCGGATTTTGTGGAAATGTTCGTGGGCGTGGGCGCTTCGCGGGTGCGCGACATGTTTGAGCAGGCTAAGAAGCACGCGCCCTGCATCATTTTTATTGATGAAATCGACGCAGTCGGTCGTCATCGCGGCGCGGGCCTGGGCGGCGGCCATGACGAGCGCGAGCAGACCTTGAACCAGTTGCTGGTGGAAATGGACGGCTTTGAGGGTAACGAGGGCATCATTGTCATCGCCGCGACGAACCGTCCTGATGTGCTGGATCCGGCGCTGCTGCGTCCGGGCCGCTTCGACCGGCAGGTCGTAGTACCATTGCCCGATGTGCGGGGCCGCGAGCAGATTCTCAAGGTTCACATGCGCAAAGTGCCGCTGTCTACCAATGTCAAGCCCTCGGTGATTGCTCGCGGCACGCCGGGGTTCTCCGGCGCTGATCTGGCGAATCTGGTGAACGAGGCGGCGCTGTTCGCCGCCCGCGCCAACAAGCGCGATGTCGACATGGAAGACTTCGAGAAAGCCAAGGACAAGATCATGATGGGTTCCGAGCGCAAGTCGATGGTGATGAGTGAGGAAGAGAAGAAGCTGACCGCATATCATGAGGGCGGTCATGCGATTGTTGGTCGCCTGGTGCCGTCCCATGACCCGGTTTACAAAGTCAGCATCATTCCTCGCGGGCGGGCGCTGGGCGTGACCATGTTCCTGCCCGAAGGCGATCGCTACAGCTTCAGCAAGCAGCGCCTGGAGAGTCAAATTTCCAGCTTGTTTGGCGGGCGCATCGCCGAATCGCTGATTTTCGGCGCGGACATGGTGACCACGGGCGCACAGAATGACATTGAACGGGCGACCGATATTGCCCGCAACATGGTGACCAAGTGGGGCTTGTCTGACCGCTTGGGGCCATTGACCTATAGCGAAGATGACGGCGAGGTATTTCTGGGCCGCAGCGTAACCCGGCATAAGAACGTCTCGGATGAAACCGCGCATGTCATTGATGAGGAAATCCGTTCGATCATCGATCAGAATTACCGGCGCGCTGAGCAATTGCTGCGGGATAATCTCGACAAGCTGCACCAGATGGCCGATGCGCTGATTAAGTTTGAGACGATTGATTCCGATCAGATTGATGACATCATGGCGGGCCGGCCACCGCGTGAGCCGGCGGATGTTAATGTTGATGACGAGCCGCCCACCGGAACGACCATCGATCTGGACAAGGATCGGCGGGGCGAAAAACCGATTGGCGGGCCGGCTGAGCAGCATTAATCGGTCTTACCCTTAATAACCCCTCTTCCACCGGAAATGTGTGACGGCCACCCCTCTTTCCCTGCGGAAGAGGGGTTTTGTTTTGAGGAGCGGTTGCCATGTTGATGGACTGTGCGGGAAAGAAACTGGATTTACGTCAACCAGCGGTCATGGGGGTGTTAAATGTCACCCCCGACTCGTTTTCCGATGGCGGGCGTTACCTTAACCTCGACGATGCCTTGCGTCGCGCTGAAATCATGGTGGCGGAAGGCGCGGCTATTATTGATGTTGGCGGCGAATCCACCCGGCCCGGTGCACCGCCAGTGGCGGTTCAAGAGGAGCTGGATCGGGTTTTGCCGGTGGTGGAGCGGTTGGCGCGAGAGCTGCCGATTTCGGTCTCGGTGGATACCAGCAAGCCCGAGGTGATGCGCGAGGCGGCGCGGGCTGGGGCGGGCCTGATCAATGATGTGCGCGCTTTGCAATGGCCTGGCGCATTGGAGGCGGCGGTAGCCAGTGGTCTTCCAGTGTGTCTGATGCATCTACAGGGCAATCCTGCAACCATGCAACAGGAGCCCCATTACGCCGATGTACTGGCGGAGGTGTGGGCGTTTCTGGCCGAGCGGGTGGGTGTTTGCGAAGGAGCGGGCATTCCGCGTGAGCGGATTCTGGTAGATCCAGGTTTCGGTTTCGGCAAAATGCTGGAGCACAATCTGGCGTTACTGCGGCATTTGAACCGATTTACCGGTCTTGCCGCCGGGGTGATGGTGGGCTTGTCGCGGAAGAGCATGATTGGCCTGTTGCTGGATGCGCCGGTGAACGAACGGTTGGCGGGTAGCTTGGCGGCGGCGGTGATCGCGGCCTGGCAGGGGGCGCGTATCGTGCGCGTCCACGACGTGCGAGAGACGGTTCAGGCTTTGCGGGTGTGCGCCGCCGTGCGCGCGGTGGACTGACGAAAGTTCTCACACTATCGAGTTATTCAATCCAAATCCCCCTCACCCCTCTCTTTGCTAAAGGAGGGAATCCAGGATTCAAAACTTATCGAGAAACGGTATTACCCCTCAAGGCGGTAAAGCATGTCGCTATCAGCCGCCGGGTCTGCTATCTTGTAGCGTCTTTTCACAACCCATCCACTTGGCATGACCCGATTTATCTTCATCACTGGCGGCGTCGTCTCTTCGCTGGGCAAAGGCATCGCCGCGGCCTCGCTGGCGGCTGTTCTGGAAGCCCGGGGCCTCAAGGTCACCCTGGTCAAGCTCGACCCCTATATTAACGTCGATCCCGGTACCATGAGTCCGTTCCAGCACGGCGAGGTTTTTGTGACCCACGACGGTGCGGAAACCGATCTTGACCTGGGTCACTACGAACGCTTCGTCTGCATGACCGCCACCCGGCGCAATAATTTCACTACCGGGCGCATCTACGAAAACGTGATTCGTAAGGAACGGCGCGGCGACTACCTGGGCGGCACGGTGCAAGTCATCCCGCACATCACCGACGAAATCAAACGCTGCATCCGCCTGGGGGCTGGCGAAGCCGACATCGCTCTGATTGAAATCGGCGGTACGGTCGGCGACATCGAATCCCTGCCCTTTCTGGAGGCGATCCGTCAACTGGCTCTGGAACTGGGTCGCGAGCGCTCATTTTTCATTCACCTGACCCTGGTGCCGTTTATTAAATCTTCTGGCGAACTCAAAACCAAGCCGACCCAGCATTCCGCCAAGGAATTGCGCTCCATCGGCATCCAGCCGGACATGTTGCTCTGTCGCTCGGATCGGGAAATCCCCCCCGAGGAGCGCCGCAAAATCGCTCTTTTTACTAACATCGAACCCAGGGCGGTGATTAGCGTCCCCGACGCCGATACCATTTATCGCATTCCCCTGCTATTGCACGCCCAAGGCCTGGATGACATCGTCGCTCGCAAGCTGCGATTGGACGATCTGCCCCCGGCTCGTTTGACCGACTGGGAGCGCGTGGTCAACGCGATTGAAACCGCCATAGGCGCGGTGGACATTGCCATGGTCGGCAAATACGTTGATCTGACCGACGCTTATAAATCTCTGAACGAAGCGTTGTTGCACGCGGGCATCCATACCCAAACTCGGGTCAACATCCACTATCTGGATTCCGAACGCATTGAACGGGAAGGCCCCGTCGCCCTGGAGCGCATGGACGCCATTCTGGTGCCGGGCGGCTTTGGCGAACGCGGCATCGAAGGCAAAATCGCCGCGGTCCGGTTCGCCCGCGAGCGGCGGATTCCCTATCTGGGCATTTGCCTGGGCATGCAAGTCGCAGTCATCGAATTCGCGCGCCACGTTGCCGGATTGGAAGGCGCGCACAGCACTGAATTTCGCAAGGATACGCCGCATCCGGTCATTGCCCTCATTACCGAATGGACTGACGAAACCGGCGTTCTCCAGCAACGCCAGGAAGGCGGCGATCTGGGGGGCACCATGCGGCTCGGCGCGCAACCTTGCCGCCTGACGCCCGGTTCGCTGGTTCACGCCGCCTACAGCAAAGACGTGATTACTGAACGTCACCGCCACCGCTACGAATTCAACAACCGCTACCGGGAGCCGTTGCAAGCAGCGGGTCTGGCACTGTCCGGTCATTCGCTGGATGACCGGTTGGTGGAGACGATTGAATTACCGGATCATCCCTGGTTCTTCGGCTGCCAGTTCCATCCGGAATTTACTTCAACGCCGCGCGCCGGTCATCCCCTGTTCCGGGGATTCATGGAAGCGGCGATCCGGCAGCGCCAACAACGTCGACCGGAAGCGAGCGCGCTATGATGAAACTCTGTGGCTTCGAGGTTGGTCTGGACCGGCCGCTGTTCCTGATCGCCGGCCCGTGCGTGATTGAGTCGGAACAATTGGCCCTGGACACCGCTGGCCAACTCAAAGAAATCACCGGGCGACTGGGCATCCCCTTCATCTATAAGTCGTCATTTGACAAGGCCAATCGCTCTTCGCATCAAAGCTATCGTGGCCTTGGCCTGGAAGAAGGGTTGAAAATCCTGGAGAAGGTCAAAGCGCAGATTGATGTGCCGGTGCTGACCGACGTTCACGAATACACGCCGCTGGAAGAAGTCGCGGCGGTAGCAGACGTGTTGCAAACCCCGGCTTTTCTGTGCCGGCAAACCGATTTCATCCAGAATGTCGCCCGTCAGGGCAAACCGGTCAATATCAAGAAAGGTCAATTTCTAGCCCCGTGGGACATGCGGAATGTGGTGGTCAAGGCGCGCATGGCGGGCAATGATCACTTGATGGTGTGCGAACGCGGCGCTTCGTTTGGCTACAATAATCTGGTGTCCGATATGCGTTCCTTGACGGTGATGCGCGCCACCGGCTGTCCGGTCGTGTTCGACGCGACCCATTCGGTGCAATTACCCGGCGGTCAGGGCAACGCTTCCGGTGGGCAACGGGAATTCGCGCCGGTGCTGGCGCGGGCCGCCGTAGCCGCTGGCATCGCCGGTTTGTTTATGGAAACGCATCCTGATCCTGACCAGGCGCTGAGCGATGGCCCGAACGCCTGGCCGCTGGATCGGATGGAAGCCCTGTTGGTCACCTTGCAGGCGCTGGATACCCTGGTTAAACAGCACGGTTTCCTGGAAACCGGGTTAGAATAATCGTCAATGATGGCTTTATCCCCACGAGCGTAATATCCAGAGGAGTTTGAAGAATGTCGAAAATCAAAGAGATCCGTGGCCGTGAAATCATGGACTCGCGCGGCAATCCTACCGTCAGCGTGGACGTGATCCTGGAATCCGGAGCTAAAGGCACGGCGGGCGTTCCTTCCGGCGCGTCCACCGGCAGCCGCGAGGCGCTGGAGCTGCGCGATGGCGACAAGAGCCGCTATTTGGGCAAGGGTGTGCTGAAAGCCGTCGCCAATGTCAATGGCGAGCTGCGCGACGCGCTGCTGGGCGTGGAAGCCGTGGATAATCAAGCGGCGATTGACCAACGAATGATTGACTTGGATGGCACTTCGACCAAGAGCCGTCTCGGCGCTAACGCCCTGCTTGGCGTGTCGATGGCCGCTGCTCATGCTTCCGCCGCCGAAAAGGGCGTGCCGCTGTACAAGTACCTGAATCCCACCGGCCCGTATCATCTGCCGGTGCCGATGATGAACATTCTGAATGGCGGCGCTCATGCCGACAATAGCGTCGATATGCAGGAATTCATGATCATGCCGGTCGGCGCGCCCAGCTTCCGCGAAGCGCTGCGCTGGGGCGCGGAGGTGTTCCATGCGCTAAAGGCGGTGTTGAAGAAGCAGGGCATGAATACTGCCGTTGGCGATGAAGGCGGTTTTGCGCCCAATCTGTCGTCCAATGAAGCGGCGCTGGACGTGGTCATGGAAGCGATTAGCAAAGCCGGCTACACCCCAGGCAAGGATTTGTACATCGCCCTGGATTGCGCTAGCTCCGAGTTCTACAAGGACGGCAAGTATGTCCTGGAAGCGGAAGGCAAGTCCTTCACTTCCAATGAATTCGCCGACAAGCTGGCGGACTGGGTCAACCGCTATCCCATCGTCTCCATCGAAGACGGGCTGGATGAGAGCGACTGGGCGGGCTGGGCCTATCTGACCCAGGTTCTGGGCAAAAAGACCCAACTGGTCGGCGATGATCTGTTCGTGACTAACACTTCGATTCTCAAGCGCGGCATTGACGAAGGCATCGCCAATTCGATTCTGATCAAGGTCAACCAGATCGGCACCCTAACCGAGACCCTGGCGGCGATCAAGATGGCGGCTGACGCCGGCTACACTTCGATCTCCTCGCATCGTTCCGGCGAAACCGAGGACACCACGATCGCCGATCTGGCCGTCGCCACTGCCGCCAGTCAGATCAAGACCGGTTCGCTGAGCCGCTCCGACCGCATCGCCAAGTACAACCGGCTGCTGGTCATCGAGGAGGAACTGGGTTCAGCCGCGGTCTATCCGGGCAAGAAAGCCTTTAACGTGTTCCGCGACTAAGCGAAGCGCGCCGTTACTCCCGCATCCTGCCCCTCTCTTCTCTTGAAGGGAGAGGGTTCTTGTGGAAATGGGTTGTCAATTGCTTCTCAACCGCGCCTTCCTTTCCTGCTGTTTTTGTCGCAGAGGCGAAGGGAAGGCGCGGGTTGTTTTCATCACCGCCCGCCATCATGGCTCATCCTACCGAACAAGGCTTGAAACCCCAGATTCTGATCGCGGCGCTGATTGCCGTGCTGGTTTTTCTCCAGTATTTGCTATGGCTCGCCGAGGATGGGGTGCGGCAAACACTGGCCTTGCGCATCACGGTAGAGGCGCAAATCGAGGAAAACGCGGCAATGGATGAACGCAATCGCGCCCTGGAAGCGGACGTCGTCGACCTGAAAAACGGATTGATGGCGATTGAAGAGCGCGCGCGCGCTGAAATGGGTATGATTCGACCGGACGAGACCTTCTATCGCATTCTCGAGGAACCCTTGCCAAAGCCGGTGGAATCACAATCGGCCAAACCTGTTGCTTCCTCCCGTAAGCCGCCGGTGAGATCGCAATGAGTGCGCCGCGTTATTGGGCGCTGGCGCCAGCCGCTGGCGCGGGTAAGCGGATGAGAACAACGATTCCCAAACAGTATTTGCCACTGGTGGGCCGTCCGGTCATCGCTCATGCCCTGGACGCTTTGCTGAATTATCCGCCCGTTGTTGGCCTGGTCGTCGCGATTAGTCCAGGAGATGAATGGTGGCCCGGAGTGGTTGCCCACATAGCGATGGATAAGCCGCTGCGAGTAGTCGCCGGCGGCGCTGAGCGTTGCCATTCAGTGCTAAATGGACTGGAAGCGCTTCAGGAGTGCGCGCATCCTGACGATTGGGTTCTGGTTCACGACGCCGCCCGCCCCTGTTTAACGACTGGCGATCTCGACCAGTTACTGGCTGAGTTGTCCGATGATTCCGTTGGTGGATTGCTGGCGGTTCCGGTGCGGGACACATTAAAGGAAGTCGACAATGCCGGGCGGGTCACAGCGACCGTGGATCGTTCCCGGCTTTGGCATGCGTTGACGCCGCAAATGTTTCGACTAGGGATGTTGCATGATGCCTTACGGACGACGCTGGAAGCCGGGCGGTTAGTGACTGACGAAGCAGCGGCGATGGAAGCAGCTGGCTTTGCGCCGCGTCTGGTTGAGGGGCGGGCGGATAATGTGAAAATTACTCGGCCAGAAGATTTGGCGCTGGCCGAATTTTATTTGACGCGCCGTTTCACTGCCTCATCCCAGGAAGGTTAACGACATGCGCATTGGACATGGTTTTGACGTTCACGCTTTTGGCCCAGGTGAGTTCATTACCCTGGGCGGCGTCCGCATCCCGCATACCCACGGTTTGATTGCCCACTCCGATGGCGATGTGTTGTTGCACGCGCTTTGCGACGCCTTACTGGGCGCCGCAGGATTAGGCGATATTGGTCAGCATTTTCCCGATCATGATCTGGAATTCCGCAATATCGACAGTCGTTTGTTGTTGCGGCGGGTGGTAGGGTTACTTGAGGAACGGCGGCTTGTGGTGAGCAATGTCGACGCTACGATCATCGCCCAAGCGCCGCGCATGGCCCCCTACATTCCTGCGATGCGTGAACCAATCGCTGCTGATCTAGGCATTATCCCAGATCGGGTTAACGTGAAAGCCACTACGACTGAACGCTTGGGATATATCGGACGCGGCGAAGGCATCGCCGTTCATGCGGTGGCGTTACTGCTGTGAAAGTTTCAAGTTTTAAGGGGTTCACTGAGGTCTTCATACAGAGTCTCTAGCGGACATTCCAGATCGATGCTGTCCAGACGAAGCTGTCCGCCCGGGCCAATGTTGTCGACCCACCATTGTCCATCCTGCCGACGGTAAACCTGAACCCGCATGCGCTCCTGGTCAACCAGCACATATTCCCGCAGGCTTTCCAATTGTTGATAGAAAGCAAACTTATCTCCCAGGTCAAACGAGGCGGTTGATTCCGAAAGCACCTCCACGATCAGAATCGGCGAACGTTTGACGTAGCGGTCGGCATGATCACTTTCAGCGCAGGTCACTTGCAGGTCGGGATAAAAGCCGCAGTCCGCTTTTTCCACGCGGACCTTGACATCCGCCATATAGACTCGGCACGGCGTACCGCGCAGATGTTGACGGAGCAATGTATAGAAGTTACCGGAAATAACGTTATGCCGGTCACTTGTTCCGGCCATAGCAAACACTTCGCCGCGAATATACTCATGGCGTTCAGGCTGGCGTTTCTCCCATTCCAGATAATCGTCATAAGTGAAAGCAACCCGGGGGGCGGGACAGGACATGGCTCTCTCCAGAAAATGCTAATGACTCTTGAAGTCTAACACGGAGTTCCTCAATGACATCCGTCACGCTGATCCATTCTCTACCTTTTGCCCACGGTCAACCTGCTGTGAAAGGGCGTATGCGGACCCTTCCCGAGGATTTTCAGGTTCGCGAAGAACTGGATTTTCCACTCGATGGCGTCGGCGAACATGTCTGGTTATGGGTGCGCAAACGCGGCGCGAATACCGATTGGGTCGCCAAACAATTGGCGGCGCGCGCGAAAGTTCCGCTGGGCGCGGTGAGTTATGCTGGCCTCAAGGATCGTCACGCGGTCACTGAACAATGGTTCTCGGTGCATCTGCCTGGTAAGGCTGATCCCGACTGGAATGCCGATCCACAGCCGGATTTCACTGTGTTGCAAGCGGTTCGTCATTCCCGCAAGCTGCGGCGCGGGACATTAAGCGGCAACACTTTTCGCATCGTAATTCGCGATCTGGATGGCGATCCGGCTGAATTAGCGAATCAGTGGCAACGCATCATCGCCGTTGGCGTTCCCAACTATTTTGGCGAGCAACGGTTTGGACGGGAGGCAGGCAATCTGGAGCGCGCCGAAGCGATGTTCAGCGGCCAGGCCAAGGTGCGTGATCGCCATCAACGAAGTTTGTATCTGTCCGCTGCGCGCTCGGCGCTGTTCAATGCCGTTCTGGCTCAACGGGTTATTTCGGAAACCTGGAATCAGGCATTGCCAGGCGAGGTGTTGATGCTGGCGGGCAGTCATAGCATTTTTGTCGCCCACGAGATGGATGAAACCCTGCACCAACGGATTGCTGCATTCGATCTGCATCCGACCGGACCCTTGTGGGGCGCAGGTGACTTGTCCAGCAGCGGTGTGATTCGGGAATTGGAAGAGGACGCTGCAGCAACGCGGCCTCTTTTCCGCGATGGGCTGGCGGCAGCTGGACTGAAACAGGAGCGGCGGGCGTTGCGGCTGATCCTGCAAGATGCGCTGTTGGAGTTTCCCGAGCCGGGCATCGCGGCTTTCGCGTTCCGCCTACCGGCTGGCGCCTACGCGACTACAGTAATGCGTGAGTTGATCGAAGTTGTGTGACTGTGATATTTGCTTCAAGCGACTGTGATATTTGCTTCAAGCGACTGTGATATTTGCTTCAAATAACCCATAAAAAGCGCTGACTTCGTGACGCTCAACTGTTTAAATCTTCCTACCGCTTTTCGCCGCGTACTGCTGATGTGCAGCGATACCGTGGCGGTGCTGGCCGCTGTTTGGGCTTCGTTCGCCATTCGCCTCGGGGAGTGGTGGCCGGGCCTGTTGCAAGATGCGATCTGGCTGTTTCCTCTGGCGGTCGTGATTCTCATCCCGACCTTTGCCGCCGTCGGTCTGTACCGCCCAATCCTGCGCTACGCCGATGAGAGCCTGTTGCACACCATTGTCCTCGGCGCGAGCGCTGGTCTTCTGTTAATGATGGCGGTGTGGGTCTTCATGCGCCAGGGCATCGTACCGCGCTCGTCGTGGTTGATTGCCTGGCTGGTGCTGATTGCGCTGATCGGCAGCGGTCGATTACTGTTGCGCCGCTATCTCCGTCGACGATTCCGGTTAAGCGTGCCGCGAACGCCAGTCATCATCTATGGAGCTGGCGAAGCTGGCGCGCAGCTGGCGCAAGCCCTGCGCTATAGCAGCGAGTTTGAACCCGTTGTATTCGTGGACGATAACCCCCAGTTGTGGGGTGGCATCGTACTGGGTCTCAAGGTGCGGGCGCCGTTCAAGTTGCCGCGCCTGATCGTCCGTCATCAGGCCGGACTGATTTTGTTGGCGCTGCCTTCAGTCTCCCATCGGCGGCGGCAACAGGTGCTGGACTCATTGGCCAATTTGCCGGTCAAGGTCTTGGCGTTGCCCACGCTGGCGGAATTGACTAGCGGCGCGCGCCGCATCGATGAGCTCCGCGAAATTGAAGTCGAAGATATCCTTGGCCGCGATTCGGTCCAACCGAACCCTGAGCTGTTGCAGGCGCGAGTTACGGGTAAAACGGTGATGGTGACCGGCGCGGGCGGCTCTATTGGCGCGGAATTGTGTCGGCAGATTCTGCTACTGCGCCCGCGTCAACTGGTGCTATTTGAACGCTCGGAATATGCGTTGTACGTGATCGAGCAGGAATTGCGGGGGATGCTGATTAATATGGCCCTCACGTCTGATTCCTCTTCCTCTGGAAAAAAGGGGGGTGTTGAGCTAGTTCCATTACTGGGTTCGGTGGTTCACCGCCGCCGCTTGGAAGTGGTGATGGAGCGCTTTGGCGTGGAAACGGTTTACCACGCCGCTGCCTATAAGCATGTGCCGATCGTTGAGCGCAACCCAATCGAGGGGGTGCGTAACAATGTGTTTGGCGCCTGGCATGCGGCTGAAGCCGCGATTGCGGCCAGGGTTGAAACCTTCGTGCTGGTGTCCAGCGACAAGGCGGTGCGGCCTACGAATGTCATGGGCGCAACCAAACGCCTGGCTGAAATGATCCTGCAGGGCTTAGCTGGAGAAAACCACGTCACCCGGTTCTGCATGGTGCGCTTCGGTAATGTCCTCGACTCTTCCGGTTCGGTAGCGCCGTTGTTTCGGGAGCAGATTCGCCGAGGCGGGCCGGTGACGGTGACCCATCCCGAGGTGGATCGCTACTTCATGACCATTCCCGAAGCGGCGCAACTGGTCATCCAGGCCAGCGCCCTGGCGCAGGGCGGCGATCTATTTCTGCTGGATATGGGCGAACCGGTGCGCATTCTGGAGCTGGCCCGAAGGATGATCCAGTTATCCGGTCTCACAGTGCGGGATGATGCACATCCGGAAGGAGATATCGAGATTCAGTTTACCGGTCTGCGTAGCGGTGAAAAGTTGCGCGAAGAACTGTTGATTGGCGCGAACGATGCGCCCGCCGAACATCCCATGATTCGCCGCGCCCGTGAGGGCCATCCACCGTGGCCGGTGATTCAGGAGGGATTGAACCAGCTGGATGCCGCCGCCCATGATTTTGACTACCCGGCGGTGCGGGCATTGTTGCGTGAACTGGTGACGGAATACCAGCCTGGGAATGATATCGAAGACTGGGTATGGCGGCAGGAGGCCGTAGGGAAACAGGAAATAACTAAAAGAGGCGAGGGATAAAAAGGATGCTACAGGAAAATTTACAGGGTTCTCAAAATGAGCGAAAGTATGAATATTTGGCAATAAGTCTATTAATCATGGATTGTTCATGAATGCGCTGATTGGCGGCCTGGCTGCCCTTCTTTACTTTCTTGCTGGCGGCTGGCTGGCCCTGCGCCTGGCGCGAGCCAGCGAGGGCCGATCAGTCGCCAAGGGCGGCTCATTAGCGCTGGGTTGGGGGGCGGCGCTACTGCATGCGATGATTCTGGCGCAGACCGTGTTTCAGCCTGTCGGATTGAATCTGGGTTTTTTCAATGCGCTGTCCTTCACTGGCTGGCTGATCGGCGTCCTGTTGCTGGCGGCGGCGATGGTGCGGCCAGTTGAGAATCTCGGCATTTTATTACTGCCCTTCAGCGCCGCAACTCTGGCGCTGAGCTTACTCTTCCCCACTGAACGCATCGTTGCCGATGCCGGACAATGGCCGTTGGAACTGCATATTCTGATCGCAATTCTTGCCTATTCTCTGCTGACGCTGGCGGCTGTGCAGGCAGCGCTGCTAGCGGTGCAGGATCGCCGGTTGCGCCGGCGTCAACCCGGCGGTTTCCTGCGCGGCATCCCTCCCTTGACGACCATGGAAACTCTGCTGTTCCAAATGATCGGTGCCGGCTTCACCCTGCTTACTATTACTCTGGTCAGTGGTCTATTCTTTCTACATGATCTGCTTGCCCAACATTTAGCGCACAAAGCGGTGCTGTCCTTCATCGCCTGGGGCGTGTTCGCCATTCTGCTGTGGGGCCGCTGGCGGTTTGGCTGGCGGGGACGCACTGCGATTCACTGGACCTTGAGCGGTTTTGCATTCCTGATGTTGGCCTATTTCGGCAGCAAACTGATGCTGGAGTTGGTATTGCAACGTTATTAAGCGGGTTCTTGACAGTCCACGCCGGCTACCCTTAAAAACGAAACTGACCACCCCAACCGAGGCTTTTGCGACTTGGACGATCTGCATATTGGCGTGTTAAGCATCGCTCTGGTGCTGCTTATTGGCTGTTCCGCTTTCTTCTCCAGTTCCGAAACCGGATTGATGACCCTCAATCGCTATCGCCTGCGTCACCGCGCCAAGGCTGGCGACAAAGCTGCGCAACGCACCAGCAAGCTGCTGGAGCGTCCGGATCGACTCATCGGCATTATTTTGCTTGGTAATAATTTTATCAATGTCCTGGCCTCCTCACTCGCCACGATCCTCGCTATCCACTTTCTTGGCGAGGCGGGCATTGCGGTTTCCACGGTGATGCTGACCCTGGTGCTGCTGGTGTTTGGCGAGGTTGCGCCCAAGACCCTGGCAGCCCTGCATCCTGAGAAGATTGCGTTCCCTGCTTCGGCGGTTCTGGCGCCGCTGCTGAAATTTTTCTACCCCTTGGTCTGGCTGACCAACACCGTCGCCAACAGTCTGCTGCGGCTGTTCCGGGTCGCGATCCAGACTTCGGCCCAGCATAGCTTGAGCGCCGAGGAATTGCGCACGGTTGTGCTGGAAGCAGGCGTCATGATTCCCAAGCGGCATCAGACCATGCTGCTCAGCGTCCTGGAGCTGGAGGAAATTACCGTTGAGGACATCATGATCCCACGCAATGAAGTCGCGGGCCTGGACCTGGAGGACGACTGGGACGCGATCATTGCCCAACTGACCCAAAGCCCCTATAGCCGACTGGTGGCGTATCGCGACACGATCGACCAAGTGGTCGGTTTTGTGCATTTGCGTAAGATTTTAAACCTGATGGCGCAAAAACCGGACTTTAACCGCACCGATCTCGAAGGATTGCTCCGGGAACCCTACTTTATCCCGGAAGGCGCTTCACTGACCCGGCAATTGGTTAATTTTCAGCAATTACGTCGGCGTTTTGGGTTGGTAGTGGACGAATATGGCGATGTGAAAGGGCTGATTACCCTCGAAGACATTCTCGAAGAAATTGTTGGCGAGTTTACTACCGATCCGGCTGCAGTCAGCAACCGCAATCTGGCTCCACGCGCTGATGGCGGTTATGTAGTGAGCGGCCGCACCTCGATACGCAATCTGAACCGTATGCTGGAATGGAAACTGCCTACCGACGGGCCACGCACCCTCAATGGTCTGATCATGGAACACCTTGAAGCGATCCCGGAACCGGGCGCTCGATTAACCCTGGCCGGACATCCAACCGAAATTGTCGAAATCACCGGTAATCGGGTCAAGACAGTGGTGATCTGGCCGAATCCGGAGCCGGAGACGGAAGGAGGAGGGAGTAGCAGTCAGGACTGATCGCCGGAATGCGGCGGATATTCCGGTAATGGCGGCGCATCTTCCGGGAGCAGACGGGTTCCATGCTTGGCGAACTGGCGATGTTCATACAATTTGGCGTACTTGAGAAACACATAGAACGCGGCGATCACCGAGTTGATGAATCCCGCCCAGCCATTCAGAAAATTGCGCTTGAACAGGTAGCTGCGGATAAAGAACAACGGCGGGTAGAAGACCATGATCAGAGGAATGCCCCAGCGCTGCTTTTTCAGCTTATCGACCACTAGCCCGGTGGAATAGGCATTGATCTTATCGACCTTGGTGTGAATGTCGGTCTCGCCGTAGTGGTATAGGGGAGCCTTGAGCCGGGCAATATGACCTTGCACTTTAGGCGCAGCGTGGATCGGCATATCATCGATACCACCCTTGCGTTTATCGAATAGACGCAAGTAATAATTCATTCGGGTCGCCGGGTTATACATCCGCCAGAACATCTGCTCCTGACGCGGAATTTCGTAGCCGTCCGCCTGCGGTTTGTTCTGCAACAACTGGCGGATTTCCATCTGAAGTTCCGGTGACAACGCTTCGTC
>JAGRHQ010000489.1 GCA_020444905.1 Candidatus Competibacteraceae bacterium | reverse complement strand
CCTGCGGCCGGGCCGACAAGGGCTACGGACCGTTGCGGATCGGCCGCGAACTGCGCGAGCGTGGCGTGTCGCAAGATCTGGTCGATACGGTGTTGGCGGGGCTGGAGAACGACTGGCTGCCCAAGTTGCGGGAACTGCACCGCAAGCGCTTCAAGTCCCTCGTGCCCACCGATACGGCGGAACGAATGCGACAAACGCGGGTGCTTCGCCAGCACGGCTTTACCCTGGAGCAGATCAAGCATTTTTTGCAAGGCTCGGGGGACAGGAAATACCTCTAAGCCTTGCTCTCTGAACCCCATTCCCGAACCCTGGATTTTTGAAGCCCGACCATGACCAGCAGCGCCGAACTTCGCACACTCTTCCTCGATTATTTCCACGATCACGGCCACGAAGTGGTCGCCAGCAGCTCGTTGGTCCCACTCAACGACACCACGCTGTTATTCACCAACGCCGGCATGGTGCAGTTCAAGGACGTGTTCACCGGCCGCGATCAGCGTCCCTATCATCGAGCGGTCACCGCGCAGCGTTGCGTGCGAGCCGGCGGCAAGCACAACGATCTCGAAAATGTCGGTTATACCGCTCGTCATCACACGTTT
>JAGRHQ010000488.1 GCA_020444905.1 Candidatus Competibacteraceae bacterium | reverse complement strand
CTTGCCTGATATGGCCGACCCGACCACGCCAGACGACCGCATTATCACCTCCGCCAAGCGCGAGACGGATGCCTATGAAGCGCAGATCCGTCCCCAGTCGCTTGACGAGTTCATCGGCCAGGAACAGGCGCGGGCCAATCTGAAAGTTTTCATACAGGCGGCCAAGAACCGCGGCGATGCTTTGGATCATGTTCTCTTTGCTGGTCCGCCGGGGCTTGGCAAAACGACGCTTGCACAAATCATGGCGAAGGAGCTTGGTGTCGGGTTTCGCGCAACGTCAGGTCCGGTCATCTCCAAAGCCGGCGACCTGGCGGCGCTGCTGACCAACCTGGAAGAGCGTGACGTTCTGTTCATCGATGAAATTCATCGGCTCAATCCGGCTGTCGAAGAAATTCTCTATCCGGCGATGGAGGACTTCCAGCTTGATCTCATTATTGGAGAAGGACCTGCTGCGCGTTCTGTCCGCATTGACCTTGCACGGTTCACGCTTGTGGGAGCGACGACGCGCGCTGGGCTTTTGACAACGCCGCTTCGCGATCGCTTCGGTATACCCGTGCGTCTCAACTTCTATACGGTCGATGAGCTGCAGCATGTGGT
>JAGRHQ010000487.1 GCA_020444905.1 Candidatus Competibacteraceae bacterium | reverse complement strand
TCGTACTCAAAGTATCCAAATCGAAAATGGCCGCTCGACTTGGGACGAGCACGATGTCAGCTACTTTTACCGCAGCCATTGTCGTGTTACTGATGGCTGGCGGAGTGTCGATAAACACCCAAGATGCGTCTTCCATCTGCTTGAGAATATATGGCAAACGCGCCGCTTGTGCTGAAATAATCTGAGGCATCTCCGCTTGGCGTCTATCGCCCCAGTTTGATGCAGTGGCTTGGGGATCAATATCAATGACCGTTCCCTTTGTTCCAGAAATCGAGGCAGCAACAGCTAAGTTAACCGCGATTGTTGTCTTACCTGCCCCACCTTTTTGCGAAACAATGCTGACAATATGCATTTTTTACCTGGAGTTACGGCGATTGTACAGAGTTTACACGTGTGAACTGCTACAGTAGATGATAGAGGATACCAAGATAAAGGCATAGATTGTTGATCGGCATTGGGAGGCGGCAGTTAGCCGCGCCCCCGCCACACCAACCGACATGCTTGACATCCTCCCCGCCCTGAAGGCTGTCGATTCCACACATCTCTAATCGGTTGATTGGGTATGGAGATCAGAAGCCAATTGCATTCCCCAAGCGA
>JAGRHQ010000486.1 GCA_020444905.1 Candidatus Competibacteraceae bacterium | reverse complement strand
CCTTTATAGCCAGTTGCAAGGGCAAAGAGCTACAGCCGGGTTGGGGAAATTGATTGTACCGCGCCCGGGCGAAGGCCAGTGCGGCCGCAGCAAGCAAGAAAAAGCCCCGCAACCTGGGTTGCGGGGCCTGTGTTCATCGATGTTGCTTGAGAAAGTCGGCTTTCCCGGTTCGGCCTCAGGCGGCGCGTGAAACCCGTGATGCGGCTCCGCTCCGTGCAGATCCGACCTCGAACTGGTCCACCATGCCGGCGAGCTTCTGAGCGCTGCCGGCAAGCTTGTGCATGACGGCGGTGGCTTCCTCGACCATGGCGGCGTTCTGCTGCGTGACCTGGTCCATCTGGTTGACGGCGCTGTTGATCTCACCCAGCCCGGTGGTCTGTTCGCGGGCTGCGGTGGCGATGGAGGCGATGTGGTCGTTGATCGCGGCAACCTGCTCGGAGATGGTTCCGAGCGCGTCGCCGGTCTCGTTGACCAGATGCACACCGCTTGCGACTTCCTCGCCGGACTTGGTGATCAGTCCCTTGATGTCCTTGGCAGCGCTTGCCGAGCGTTGCGCCAGTTCGCGCACTTCCTGGGCGACAACGGCAAAACCCTTTCC
>JAGRHQ010000485.1 GCA_020444905.1 Candidatus Competibacteraceae bacterium | reverse complement strand
CCTGGCCGAGCTTCTGGCCGATCTGGTAGCGCTTGGTGTATTTCACTTCACCGCCGAAATAGGTGGCCGACATGCGATGCGCTTCGTCGCAGATGATCAGGTCCCATTCCTGCGCGCTCATGAGCTTGTCCTGAAGCTCTTCATTACGCGCCAGGACGTCGAGCCGCACGATCAGCCGATTGCGGTCTGAGAACGGATTGCCGGAACGCGACGTCTCGATCATGTCGCGTGTCAGGATGTCGAATTCCAGATTGAACTTCTGGCCGAGCTCGTCCTGCCACTGCTCGACCAGGCTGCCGGGTGCGACGACGAGGCACCGTTCGAGATCGCTGCGCGCGATGAGTTCCTTGATGAGAAGGCCAGCCATGATCGTCTTGCCCGCGCCGGGATCGTCGGCGAGGAGGAAGCGCAGCGGCTGGCGGGGGAGCATCTCGCCATAAACCGCGGAGATCTGGTGCGGCAGCGGATCGACCAGGCTGGTGTGGATCGCGAGATAGGGGTCGAAATAGTGCGCCAGTTTGATCCGGTTGGCTTCCGTGACTAGCCGCAGCAATGCACCATCGGCATCGAAGGACCAGGGGCGGCCCGATTTCTCGAC
>JAGRHQ010000484.1 GCA_020444905.1 Candidatus Competibacteraceae bacterium | reverse complement strand
GGACGCCTCGCCCACGGCCTCGGCCCTTCGGGCGCGGGGGTTTATCGTTTCCGAGATCCCCCCCGAGAATCCCGAAGCCTTCCGGACCGACTGGGGCTACGACCTGGTGGTCCACATGGGCCCCGGCGGCGCCACCGTGGGCCCCGATGGCCCCTCCCTTTCCGGTTCCGAGGCAACCCCGGAGGCCATTGCCGACAGGGTCGCCGAAAAGGTAGCCCCCCCACCCGCTGGCCACCCGGCGAACAGAAAGGACACACCATGACCGTCACGACCGTGGTCGGCGCCCAGTGGGGTGACGAAGGCAAGGGCAAGGTCGTCGACCTCTACTCCCAATACGCCGATGTGGTCGCTCGCTACGGGGGCGGCGCCAACGCGGGCCACACCCTCGTCGTGGGCGGTGAAAAGATGGTCCTCCACCTGATCCCGTCGGGCGTGCTCCACACCCGTACCCGGTGCATCCTCGGCCAGGGCACGGTGATCGACCCCCGGGTTCTCATCGAAGAAATCCGTGTCCTCGCGGACAAGGGACTCCCGCTCAAGGGCCGCCTGTTCGTGTCGGAACGGGCCCACATCGTGATGCCCTACCACCTCGAGATCGA
>JAGRHQ010000483.1 GCA_020444905.1 Candidatus Competibacteraceae bacterium | reverse complement strand
CTGAAAACGCTCCATGGCCACTTGCAAGCGGCGCTGGTGAATGACCGACCCCAACAGCGGGATTAGTTCGATGGAAGAAGTGCCGGGCTGTGCGTCCGCGCTCCCTTCCAGATCCGAAGCTATGGGGTTCAGGACAAGTGGACGAGGATGCGCCATATTGGCCAACATGGCACGCAGCTCCTGCTCGACGGCGTAGAGGGTGTACTCGGAACGCTCGAACAGGACCAAGCGGCGCGGTCGCAATAGCAGGATTTGTCGGCACAACTCGGCGCCGATAGAGCCGCCCGCGCCGGTCACCATCACGCTCCTGCCGCTCACCCGTCCCTGCAATAGCGCCTCGTTGGGCAGGACCGAATCGCGGCCAAGGATATCCTCGACATCGACCTCGCGAAATTCGTCGATGCGCCGGGCGCCGCTGGTCAGCTCCGCCAAGGTGGGTAAAGCCAGCACCCGCGCCGGCAAACCGGCCAGTGCCTCCAGAACTTCCCGACGGCGGCGGTGCGACGCCGACGGCAACGCCAACAGGATCAGGCTACCCTCGTGCTGGGCCACCAACCGCGGCAGTTTGAATGGTGCCCGCACCTTGAGACCCAGCACCAC
>JAGRHQ010000482.1 GCA_020444905.1 Candidatus Competibacteraceae bacterium | reverse complement strand
GTGAAAGAGGTCTTCGCGAAAGCGCCCGAGCTCGATCTCCCGGCGCAGGTCTTTATTGGTAGCGGCCACGACGCGCACGTCGACCTGGATCTCCTTGTCGCCGCCGACCCGCGTAATGCGGCTTTCCTGCAGGGCTCGCAACACCTTGGCCTGTGCGGAGAGGCTCATATCGCCGATCTCGTCCAGGAAAAGCGTGCCGCCGTTGGCCTGCTCGAATTTGCCGGTGCGCTGTTTGTGGGCCGAGGTGAAGGAGCCCTTTTCGTGACCGAACAGTTCGCTTTCGATCAGTTCCGACGGAATAGCCGCGCAATTTACCTCTACCAGGGGGGCTTCGGCGCGGGTGCTTTTTTCGTGCAGCCAACGGGCCACCAGTTCCTTGCCGGTGCCGTTCGGACCGGTGATCAGTACGCGCGCATCGGTGGGCGCCACCCGGTCGATCGTTTCGTGAATGCGGGAAATGGTCTCCGATTCGCCGATGATCTCCTGGGTGCGCGACTGCGACACCCTGCGCTGCAGCACCTTGGTTTCGGTGATGAGGCTGGATTTGTCCATCGCGTTGCGAATGGTGATCAACATGCGATTGAGATCGGGCGGCTTGGAA
>JAGRHQ010000481.1 GCA_020444905.1 Candidatus Competibacteraceae bacterium | reverse complement strand
TAAATCGATCAGGCAGTATCTGAATTTCTGCGGCAAGGCTATAGCCACGGTAGCGATCCCAGCACCATTCCCAGACATTGCCGTGCATATCATACAAACCCCAGCGATTAGGTCGCTTGCGTGCTACAACTTGTACTGATTTAGAGTTTCCCGCATACCAGGCGTAATCATCCAATTGTGCCGGATCGTCGCCAAACGAATAGCGGCTCTGCGTCTCGGCGCGGCCAGCACTGGCGCGGCCGGCACCGGCGCGGCAAGCGTATTCCCATTCTGCTTCGGTTGGCAGGCGATAGCCATCAGCTTGCCAATCGCAGCGCCAGCGGCCAAAGCGTTTGCGGTAGCAAGGTTGATAGCCTTCACGCTTGGACAGGGTGTTGCAAAATGCAATCGCATCGTACCAACTGACATTGATGACCGGTTGGCGCGCTTTATTGGCAGATGGGGCCGGTTTATCCATGATTTTGTTGTATAGCGCGACCGTAACCGGCGTGGTGGCCATACGAAAGCTGTTCACCCGAACGCGATGCTGAGGTTTCTCATTGGCGCGCGCCATGTCATCCGAATCTGGCGAACCCATAAAAAAAACGCCGCCCGGCAGATTT
>JAGRHQ010000480.1 GCA_020444905.1 Candidatus Competibacteraceae bacterium | reverse complement strand
CTGGTCTACCGTTACCCCGGCCTTCTCCGCCGACAGACGCTTGCCGTTAGGCGCACGGCCCACCGCCATCAAGACCTGGTCGTAGGTCTCGGTCGCTGAGGTCTTGCCTTCAAAAGTAACCTGCAGGCCATCAGCAGCCGGCACGATCCTGGTCACCTTTGTGCCGGTCATGATCTGTGCGTAGCGTTTGGCGATGCGCCGCTGCAAGGGGCGGACCAGGTCCGGATCACAGCCCGGCATCAGGCCATCGGTGAGTTCGACCACCGAGATCTTCGTGCCGAGCGCGCTGTAGACGGTAGCCATTTCCAGTCCGATGATGCCGCCGCCCACCACCAGCATGGTCTTCGGCACGCTGCGCAGCTCCAGCGCACCGGTGGAATCGATGATGCGCGGGTCATCCGGAAATCCCGGCAGACGCACGGACTCGGAACCCGCCGCGATCACGCATTGCCTGAAGGCGATGACTTTGCGCTGCCCGCCATCGACGACTTCCAGATGGTACGGCGACAGGAAACTGCCCGTACCGCGCACGATATCGACCTTGCGTTTCTGCGCCAGCATCGCCAGGCCGCCGGTCAGTTTGCCGACGGTGCGGTCCTTCCA
>JAGRHQ010000047.1:9643-20950 GCA_020444905.1 Candidatus Competibacteraceae bacterium | reverse complement strand
CCGTCATTAACCTGGTTGGCGTCCTGCACGAATACGCCAACCAGGGTTTCCGCAAAGTCCATGTCGAATTGCCCGGTAAGATTGTGGACGCCTGTCAGGCGACTGGTATTACACGGTTACTGCACATGAGCGCCTTGCACGCTGACGCCGCCAAGGGGCCAAGCCAATACCTGTTCACTAAAGGCGAAGGTGAACAGATCGTCATGCAGGCCAAGGAGCTGGCGGTCACGGTCTTCAAGCCCTCAATTATCTTTGGGCCAGATGATAATTTCTATAATCAATTCGCTGGCCTGTTGAGAATCAATCCGGTGCTGCCGCTGGCCTGCCCGAACAGCCGTTTTGCGCCGGTCTATGTCGGCGATGTGGCGCGGGCGTTCGAGACGGCTCTGCAGAACGACGCTACGATTGGTCAGCGCTATGAACTGTGTGGGCCGCGCGTTTACACGTTCAAAGAGATCGTCGAAGAGATTGCCCGGATGCTGGGCTTGAAGCGCAGGGTAGTGGGTTTGCCTGATTCGCTCGCGCGGTTGCAAGCTAAAATCTTCGGAATGTTGCCGGTAAAAATTTTCACGATGGATAATTATCTTTCTCTGCAAGTGGACAGCATTTGTTCCTCCAACGGACTGGAAGCGCTGGGCATTACTCCACACTCGGTAGAGGGGATCATGACGGCGCATTTTGCCGACGATCCGTATGATACGCTGCGCCAAGCGGCGCGACGGGGTTGAATTTTCTTAAAAAACTCATCCCAATCCCTCTCCCATTGGGAGAGGGGCGTTTATGTCGCGGTTAAGCGCCCTTTAGCGATTCGACCAGGTCGACATATTGCTGCATGGCGTCTTCCTGCGGAGTGCCTTTAAGCTTGGCCCAGGCATCGTATTTGGCGCGGCCAATCAGGTCGGTGAAACCGGGGCGTTTGCCTTCGATATCGCCGTTCGATCCCTGTTTAAAACAGGCATACAATTTGAGCAAGGTGTCGCTGTCAGGCCGTGAACTGAGTTTTTTACTGTCTTCGACGGCGGTCTGGAAACGGGTAGCAAGATCGGACATGGATGGTATTCTCCGGTAGGTGGTTTTATTACGATACTGGCTTAAAACATAAACGAATTTGCCGGATTGTCGATTGCATGTAGTGGCTAAGCCTATACATAGCGATGGATGCGGAACTGATCCGCCTCGCGGATGATGTCGCCCACATGCAGATGAAAGGCACCAGCCCGGCGTTCAGAGAAGTATTGCTCAAGGATTTCGCGCACCACAGTGAAAGCGATGTCCTCCCAAGGGATTTCGTGCTCGGCGTAAAAACACACTTCCAGACTCTCTTCGCCGGGACTGGCTTGCCCCTCCCTGAGTTGGCCGCGAAACATCAGATAGACCTGACTGACGTGCAACAGCGAGTACACGCCATACAGACTGAGATTTTCCACCACTGCGTTGGCTTCTTCCAGCGCTTCGCGCGCGGCGGCAGTCACGGCGGATTCATGATTTTCCATGAACCCGGCGGGCAACGTCCACAGACCATAGCGGGGTTCAATCGCGCGCCGGCACAGCAGAATCCGATTTCCCCATTCGGGAATGCAACCGGCGACGATCTTCGGATTCTGATAATGAATGGTGTCGCATGCGTCGCAAACATGGCGAGGCCGGTTATCCCCTGCGGGAACGCGCACGCTAACCGGAGCGCCGCACTGGCTGCAAAATTTCATGGAAGAGATTCCTTGGAAAAGAGTGCCTGATTCTGGAAACGAACGATTTAAACATTCCAGCATGAATACTATAACTTTAGAACCTCAATCCGCGACTGAACCCCGGTTTGCTGACGAACGCCAGCGGCGCTGGCGACTGATTCTCGGCGGTGGCGCAGCGGATGGCGTGGGTTGTTCCCTAGCTGGCGCTGATCTGGGCATAGATCGCTGTCTGGAAAATCTCTACGACGAGGAGCGCAAGGGCGGCTTGGGCGGTTCTGCGCCGAAAGTTGCCCGCTGGCTTGGCGATATCCGCAGTTATTTCCCGACCTCTGTGGTGCGGGTTTTACAACAGGATGCGCTGGAGCGCTACGGCCTGCAACGGATGTTGCTGGAGCCGGAGATGCTGGAAGCGGTCGAGCCGGATGTCCATTTGGTCGCTACCCTGTTGTCATTAAGCGGGGTGATGCCAACCAAGGTGAAAGACGCTGCCCGGCGCGTGGTGCGTCAAGTGGTTGCCGAATTGGAGCGCAAGCTGGCTAATCCGTTGCGCCAGGCGATCAGCGGCAGCCTGAACCGCAGCGTCCGCAATCGCCGTCCGCGTCATGCGGAAATCGACTGGCATCGCACCATCCGCGCCAATCTGCGCCATTACCAACCTGAGTATCGCACAGTGATTCCCGCGACCCGGATTGGTTTTGGCCGCCGCAATGCAGCCTTGCGCGATATTATTCTCTGCGTCGATCAAAGCGGGTCAATGGCCGCTTCAGTGGTCTACGCTGGCATCATGGCGGCGGTCATGGCTTCGATTCGCTCAGTGCGCACCGCACTGGTGGTTTTCGATACGTCGGTGGTTGATCTGACCGAGCAACTGGATGACCCGGTGGAGGTGCTGTTCGGGACGCAACTGGGCGGCGGCACCGATATTCACCGGGCGCTGAGCTATTGTCAGGGCCTGGTGCGCGCGCCGCACGACACCATCCTGGTGCTGATCAGCGATCTATATGAAGGCGGCGACCGTCAGCAGATGCTGAAACGCGCTGCCAGTCTGACCGCAGCCGGGGTGCGGATGATTGCCTTATTGGCATTGTCCGATAAGGGAGCGCCCGCTTACGACCACAGCATCGCCGGGGCGCTGGCCGGAATGGGAACGCCGGCCTTTGCCTGCACGCCCGATCAGTTTCCCGATCTGATGGCGGCGGCTATCGAACGACGCGATCTGGCGCAATGGGCGGCGGCGCGGGGCATTGTCACGGCGGGACAGGAAACAAGGCGTTGAGTATAAAAGAATGATTATGCTCTATAATGTCCGCCGATGCCGCCAGAATCGCCAGCGGGCGGCGCCGGTCAATGAGTAGCAATAACCATCGTCACCATAGAGATACAAGGTTTTGAGTTGGCCGGTTTGCAGCAACCGCTGGCAGGGTTCGAACCAGTTCCGTTCCAGCATCGCAACATGATCAGCCCAGGCTAGAGGATCGCCATCTGTCCGGTCATAGCGCGCAAGGTCCAGTTTGACCAAGCTATCCGCTTCATCCGCAGCGCCTTCCCGCCAGTCATACGCGTTCTGAGGAACAGGACTTATCGCAGCCTCCGCCAGCCAGGCCAGGCCCCGGAGCAAAGGGTCGTGGGCGTACAACCCGATTGTCGGTGAACGAGCGCCTGATGGGAGTGGGCCGCTACCCCAGAACCAGACGCTGTTGATCATGGGTTGATTGCGCTGTTCGCGGGCCTGATTAACCGGGTGGTTATGAAACAGCATCTGTACCTCAGTTAGCAAAGCATGCCAGCGCCGAGCGTTCGGTCCATGAGGTAACAGCGGATTAATATCGCGGCCAATAGCGCTGGACAGTGCGTAGGTGCGGATACCCGGATCAGCGGGCAAGCGCAGATACCAGCGCTCGGGGCAAGGAACGCGAAGTTGCAGGCCATCACTGGCGAAGGTCTGGTCGAACGCCGCCGCCAGCGCTGCCGCCTCGACCGGTTCAATGGCCAGGGTTCGAGCATCCGCCAGAAACACTCCACGCAAATCGGGGCGCAGATGCACAGGATCGGCCCGCAGCCACCAGTCGTTACCAGGGTTATAGCCATCCGCCAATTGCGTGACCGCCGCGATCGGCAAGTCGGCTTCAGCAGGAATGGGCGCACCGAATAACTCGAACAGCAGGGCATCCATAACCGATTGTGTCTTGTGCCGATCTGCCCGCGTCAGCAACCATTCCAGCGCCGGCGCGGTCGGGCGGGGCACCGCAAATTCATCAGGCCACGTCCCTAACAGACCTGGAATCAATAAGGACAGAGTGGTTGCCATTTAACGTACAACTAAATTTTCCCGCAGGTAAGCCGCTGCGTTCGTCGTGCTTTCCTGGCATACCCACAACCCCAATTGCTCAAAGCCGCCAATTTCCTGGGTATGCGCCAGAAACTCCAGATACAAGCCTGCGCCGGGTCCATTATTGATAGTCATATTAAAAGCCGGTTCGCGTCCCAGCAGAGGCATGATTCGTATCAGCGCTCGAATAGCGTCCTGAATCCCCTGGGTTACAGCGCGAATCTCGGCGTCGGTCAATTCATGCAAATACTGTCGCTCGGTATTTTTTACGACCAGCAGCATGTCGTAGGGTCGCCGCATGAAATAGGGCACGAGCAGGACAGCCTCGCCGTAATCGCGCACTTGCAATTCCACCGGATTTTCCCGTAGCAGGTAATGACTGAAATTTTCGTCGTCGTGGCGTTGGGCAAAGCACCAGTTATTGTAAAAACGGCTGGGCATAATGTTGCTGTAGCCAATTTGTTGATGACCATGCGTCAACGATCCGCCAGCCAGGCGGCCATGGTTCTTGATGATCGAGACGAATCCATGCGTCGGCTTGCGTGGCGGAGGCATTTCCGAAGGCGGCATCAAGGCTTCCGATTCATAGAGCAACTTCTCTTCCAGAGCGGCCAGACGTTGCAAAACAATGATCCCATCATCCAATGACAAGGTCTGCCAGTCCTGGTCATGTTGCGTAGAGGTCCATTGCAGGAAATGAAAGCCGTAGGAAACCCGTCCGGTATGCATGGGATCGGGGTAAAGGGGCTGCTGGCGGTATTCTTCCAGAATGTTCTGCAAGGGGTAAATGATCGGGAACAGATTTTTATTGATAAAGGTCGCGCCTTGACTGAGTTGCGCTACATCCACTACGCCTGTGGTTTTTCCCTGGCAAATGATGCAGGGTTTTTCATCAACCGCTGATACAGCATCGTGGATTCCCGAATCGTGCGGTCGGCGCGCTCGGGTGGAGTTATAAACAATCAATTCGCCATTGCGCGGATCAATCTGGCAAATGGAATCCGGCAGGAAGGCCATCATGTCCTTTTCAGCGTGGAATAATTCGTCAAGTTGTTGCATCGATAACTGTTCGATAGATTCCGACTGCACGATAGATTGCAGCATTTCCCAACTGAGTTGTTGTGTCATCTCCATTTACCTGTTCAACGATGGCCCGCGTAAACTCTATCTGCCTCGGCAGATTGGCGTTTTTCAGCCCAAAGCGCTGCAAGGCTTTGTAATCGAAAAGATACTGGCTTGTCCGGTAACGGAGCTGTCAGAAATCCTCAGCAGCCGCGTTTACTGATCCCTGGAGCGTGGATCACCCAACAAATACATCCCGGTGAGCTTATGAAACGCCTCGGAGGCGCGCGGTCCGGCTCGGCCATCTACTTTCACGTAAGTTTCCGGCAGGGTGTTCATGAAGCGTTGCAGCGCCTCAATCCAAGGCGAGGCAGCGCTTTCATCGTAGCGCAGTAATGGTTCATCAAGCAGCTCCTCTGAACGATTGAATGCAATCAGGCCGCGTTCCGCCAAGCGCCGCAACAGCACCGCTGCGCCGCAACGCTGGGCAATGCCGGTCTCGCTCCAAGTATCGTCGGTGACATACTTACCCTGAGTATAGTGGGTTGAGTAATTCCATAAATAGGGCGATGGCACTTCGGGATGGTGCAAGCGATAGCCCCAACCGCCGCGTCCTTCCAACAAAAACAGAATGCTGGCGATGCACCAATCCTGGCAAAAATCAAAGTGATACAATCGCAGCGCATCAACGGCGCTGTCCTCCCAGCGAAAGGGCGGTTCGCCTTCGACAGGACGCCCATCCGGCAAGTGCTGGGTGCGCTCGGTCAGTGGATCGCCATTATGTAAATGAACATTGAAATCGCGGCCTGTATCGGCTTCATGCAGCACGGCGACGACAAACCAGGGTATATTCAGCCGCTCACCCACGCTTTGATAGCGCTCCCGTTCCGTTATCAGGGCGTTCGCGATTTCGTCGACCTCGGCAGCCCGTTCCGGGTAAATCACGCAGGTCATGAACAATTGCTGATAGTCGTGGCGTAATTCATCGGTCAGCACGATGCGGCTCATGATCCAATCTCATGTCAGTGGGTTAGAAACAGGGAAGAGCACACTCTTCCGGTCAGGCCAGCTTGAGGCTAGACGCCCGCGGAACGCAACGCCAGTTTGACCGCGATGAGCACCCCAAGGATAAACAGCAAGGTCATAATCAGTCCGACCAGGATGTAATGGATCGGACGGCCATGTTGGAAATCCCGCTCGCGGTTTTTCTCGCTTTGCACCCCGAAGAACGCCGACAGTACACTGAGGACGATGCTCAGCGGTCCAGGCGAACGGCTATTGGATGGCGGATTGGAATGATCGCTATCAGGCTTGGAAGGCATCGGGTTCCTCGCAGGCAAACTCTGGTAAATTAAATGGTAGGCGACGGTGCGGCCTGTTGCGCTGTTCAGGCAAAGCAGGCGCTTTCGTCACAGTTCTCACCGGCTTTCAATATTGCCAGGCCATTTTGCCATTATGCCAGCCAAATGGCCCTTGCGGTCACTATCAGAACCCATACCTACTGGGCGGAGTCATTGAGATTGTTGGCGACGCTGTCAGCGCGATGCGTCGAACTCCTAATCCTGAAGGAATCCATGCAATGAAACTCGAATTTTTTTGTAAAAAACTCGCGATCCATCATTGGGTCATTGGCCTGATGCTCGCGCTGACCTGGAATACTGTGGTCGCGGCTCCGCCTTCGCAGACCGCTTCGGAAATCGAACGCGCCCTGAGCGGCGCATCAGGCTCTGCACAACCTGGTCTGCAACTGCGTGGAGGGCCAGGTTCCGGTAGTCCCGGTTTGGGGAGATTGCGGGGTCCAGCCGGTATCGTCGATGATCCCGCACCGGTTCAAACAACGCCGTCTCCGCCGGTCAAGCCATCAGCAACCATGAATTATCCAGAGCTGATTCGGGATCGCCCCAAAATTGCGGCCTTGATCCATTTTGACTCGAACTCCGCGCGCATCCGCGATGACGCCTACCCGCTTTTGAATGAGTATGTGGCGGCTTTACAAAGCCCCACCCTGGCTAACGCCATACTGCTGGTTGCCGGTCATACCGATGCTGCCGGTTCCGATAAATATAATCTAATATTATCCGGGGAGCGGGCGCAGGCAGTCAGGGCGTATCTGATCGAACATGGAGTTTCCCCTGATCGGCTGATCGCCAAGGGGTATGGGGAAGCGTATCCCGTTGCATCGAACGCTACGGAGGCGGGTCGCGAAGAGAATCGCCGGAGCGAGTTTATTCGTTTGGATGTATCAACCAGGGTTAGCCCATGAGTGGTAAAAATAATATCCAGGTTCTCTTGGAACCGGATGCTTGATTATTATTGATGAAAATCAGCCGGTGAGGGGAGGACGTATGGCTCACAGTGAGCGCCGCTATGGCGTGATGTTGCTTCTGATCGGCGTTCTGACGCTGTGGGGATGTGCGACTGGAGGAAGCGGACGTTCGACAACCGCCACCGAAGGTTTGCCGGTCGGGACACGGATTGCCTTGCCCGAAAACGCCAAAGCGCTCGGTGATGTCGCCTGCGAGTTTTACAAATCCGGTAGCGACGAGGGTCTGGAACAGTTCGAGGTCCGCTGTCCCGGTTGGGAACGTCCTGCTGGACAGGTCTGGCGGGGAAACGTCCCCCGACCAGCGGCGCGGTGGGAAGAGCGTTTTCTCAATCAGAGCGCGCTGGTTAAAACTGTACAGGCTGAGGCGGACTGCGGCGATCCGGAGCCGACGCGCATCTTGAACGAGCAACCCGCCTATCTGCGCCGCTGCACCAGTTACAATGGCGGCTTCCCCTACTTGCTGATCGCGGCGGGTGTCGATAATCGCGCCTTTATTCTCTGGGGGCCGGCCCATCTTGCGCCCCTGTTCGAGAGCTTTATCCAGGCATCGCTTCGCGGAACAGCGCAGGAAACGCTGCCTGGCAGTCGGTCGCAACTGATCGCTCTGGCTGAACAGGCTATTGCCCCGGAAGGCCGATCGATTGGTCTGGAGGATATGGGACAGTTCACCGCTCTGGACGAACTGAGCACCTTGTATAACTCGGCGAAAAACCATCAACGCGCTCTGGAGCTTGCGCAACGCGCCCTGGAAATTCACGAGCGCATCAAAGGCGCTAACCATCCCAGCGGCGGTTATCTGGCGGCGCGGATGGGGCGTGAACTCAGCCGCTTGCAACCGGGCGCGGCAGAGGCGATGTTTCAGCGCGCTGAACCGTTGGTAAAAGCCTCAGCGGATGCTTCGGACTGGCCGGAATTGCTGGTTTATTGGGCCTGGTATGCGCTGGACCGGGGCGAACAGGAACGCGCTGAACAGTACGCGCAACAATCGTGGGAATTGAGCCAGGCCGCGGCGGCGCGCTCCCAACAAGGCGCCATGAATCCGCGAATCGCCCACTCTCTCATTGGCGTTGGCGATGTCTACGTTGAATTGGGCAAACTGGCGGAGGCGGAAGCCGCGTACTCGCAAGCATTCACGATTTTCGATACGGTGCGGGGCGGCGACTATCACTGGGTGGGCCAAAGCCACCAGCGCCTGGCGGAAGTCTATCGCCGCCGCCAAGCCTATGGACAGGCCCGTGACCATGCTCAAGCGGCGGTTGAACTAAGCCGCGCTTTGTTTGGCGAAGGCCGGGCATTGGCCGAAGCGCTGATGACTCAGGCCCAGGTCGAACGATCCGCGAGTCAACCTGAGCGCGCTCTGGAACTTTGGCGTGAAACCCGGCGGATGCTGCTGAGCGATCCGGCGGCATTAGCCCAAATGCAGACGCAGGACATGGAAGGTTACCTCGAATTATTGTTTGAATTGATTGACAGCAATGCTGCTGGCGACCCATCCGCCTTGCTGGATGAGGCGTTCGCGGTTTCGCAATTGGGCCAGACTCCAGCGGCTGGGCGGGCAGTAACCCAGGTCGCCGCCCGCCTTGCCGAGACCGATCCCGAAGTGCGGGAAACGGCGCGGGCGTTGCAGGATGCGTTAAAAGCCCGACAGGATATTCAATATGAATTGGGCGTGGAACAGAGCAAGCCTTTTCTGGAACGGGATACGGCCAAAGAGGAAGCGCTCAAGGCCAAATTGCGCACGGCGGCGGAGGAATACGCGCTTCGCGAACAACAACTACAGGCCCGGTTTCCGCGTTATGGCCGCCTGGTCACCCCCACGCCGCTGAACGCAGCAGAAGTGGCGAAGTTGTTGCGGAGCAATGAAGCGCTATTGCGGGTGCTGCCGGGTCAACGGGAAACCTGGGTGTTTCTGGTGAAAGCCGATGGAACTTTGCGGGGCGCGGCGGTGAAATTGCCCGCGCCGCAGCTCACTGTCGAGGTAGAACGTTTGCGCGCTGGAGTCAACGCCAGTTCTGGCCGCTTGCCTGATTTCGATCTGCTCCTCGCCTATCAGCTCTACCAACAACTGCTCGGTCCGTTGGAATCGGTGCTGGTTGGAGTCGAGCATTTAATCGTGGCGCCCTCTGGAGCGTTGCTTAGCCTGCCGCCGGCGTTATTGGTGCGGCGTGCGCCCGAACCGGGCAATTACCGGCAAGCGGCTTGGCTGGTGCGCGACATGGCCTTTAGTTTGTTGCCTTCGGTGGTTGCCTTGGAGCAATTCCGTCAGGTTGCCGGTTCTTCGCAGGCGCGTTTGCCGTTCATCGGTTTTGGCGATCCGGTCTTTTCAACTGGGCCGGCGGGTACATTGCGCGGTGGCGGCAATGATGTCGATCAAGTGGTCCAGAATTGCCAATTTGACGTCAAGGCGCTCAGTCAATTGCCGCAACTTCCGGAAACGGAAGTTGAGTTGCATACTCTGGCGCGCACTTTGGGCGCCAGGCCGGAGCAAGCGGTTGTGCTGGGTCAACAAGCCACAGTTTCTGCGGTTGAGACCCGCAATTTGCAGAATTACCGGATCATCGCTTTTGCCACTCATGCCCTGCTGCCCGGCGAACTCGATTGCTTAAAGGAACCCGCACTGGCGTTGACGCCACAGGCAACGGCGCAGGGGGAGGATAATGGACTGCTCAGCGCCAGCACGATTGCCAGTCTGAAGCTGGACGCGGAATGGGTCTTATTGTCAGCCTGTAACACGGCGGGCGGCGGGAGCGGGCGTCTGCGCGGCGAAGGATTATCCGGGTTGGCAACGGCGTTTTTCTATGCAGGCTCAAGAGCATTGCTGGCCTCTCACTGGTATGTGGTTTCGGAACCTACAGTTTTCCTGACCACGCATACCTTTGACGCTTACCAGAAATCGCCAGGCATGGGAAGGGCCGAAGCATTGCGGCGGGCGCAATTGGCGCTGTTGGAGCAACCCAACATGGCGCATCCGATCTTTTGGGCGGCGTTTACCTTGATTGGGGAAAGCAGTCCCTTGCAGTAGCGTTTGTTAAACAGGGGGAGGTTGCTATTAAAAGCAACCAATGAGCACTACCCGTGATAAAGGCAGCATCACCATGAATAATCGATCATTACAGCACTGTGGATTTTGGGCTAAGGCCGTTGCGTTGATGCTTGCCAGTCTCTTTTTGATTCTCTTGCCGGACTGGGGAATGAATCTGAGGGCGCAAACCTCTGGGGTGAGTCTAACTCCCACCGTGATCGATTTTGGACAAGTCGCTGTCGGTACAACCAGTTCACCGCAAACCGTGACGCTGACCAATAATGATCCTCAATTGTCAATTGCAGTTAATAGCATTACTGCAACAGGCAACTTTTCTGCAAGTGGGTGTCCACTTTCTCTTCCTCCATCGTCATCTTGTAATATCAGTTTGACTTTTTCACCAGGAACCATTGGACTACAAACTGGACTGTTAACTGTAGTCGTTGATACATGTTCTGATGGTTGCATTGAAAGCTTAACTACGCGCCTAACGGGCAATGGCGTTGCGCTGTTAGTCGCTTTAGACGATACCACTGCCACTACCGCCAGTACCCCGGTCACCATTAATGTTCTAGCCAATGACACCGGCACCGGGTTGACCGTGACGCAAGTCAGCGCGCCCGCGCACGGCAGCGCGGCGATCAACGGCGCTGCCGTCACCTACACGCCCGCCGCAAACTTCGCCGGAACCGACACCTTCACCTACACCCTCACCGATGGCTTCGGCCAGACCGCCACCGCAACGGTGACCGTGACGGTCAATCCGCCCGGATTGAATGCCGTCAATGACACGGCCACGACCGCCGCCAGTACCCCGGTCACCATTAATGTTCTAGCCAATGACACCGGCACCGGGTTGACCGTGACGCAAGTCAGCGCG
>JAGRHQ010000047.1:0-9543 GCA_020444905.1 Candidatus Competibacteraceae bacterium | reverse complement strand
GACACCTTCACCTACACCCTCACCGATGGCTTCGGCCAGACCGCCACCGCAACGGTGACCGTGACGGTCAATCCGCCGGGGCTGAACGCGGTGAATGACACCGCCAGCACGGCAGCAAGTGCGCCAGTCGCCATCAACGCACTGGCTAATGATATCGGAACGGAACTGACCCTGGTGGACGTCAGCGCTCCGTCCAACGGCAGCGCGATCATCGCTGGCAACGGCGTCGTAACCTACACGCCCGCCGCGAACTTCGCCGGAACCGACGCCTTCACCTACACTATCACCGATAGCTTCGGCCAGACCGCTACTGCTACCGTGAGTGTGCGGGTTACGCCGCCGAAGGTGGACGCCGTGGACGATACAGCCACTACTCCAGCCAGAACGCCTATCACCATTTCTGTATTGGCTAATGATGTGGGCGAGGGATTAGCCATCATCCAGGTCAGCGCCCCTGTTCGCGGCGGCGCAACACCCAATGCAGACGGTACGATCACCTACACGCCAGCATCAAACTTCGCGGGGAGCGATGCCTTCACCTACACTATCATCGACAGTTTCGGCCAGACCGCCACGGCGACAGTGCGGGTCACAGTCATTGCGCCGGCGCTTGAGGCGCTGGATGATGCCGCCGCTACCTCGACCGGTGCGTCCGTATCCATTGCGGTGTTGGCTAATGATATTGGTACGGACTTGACTATCATCCAGGTCAGCGGTCCAGCGCATGGCAGTGCGGCAGTCGGCGTGGACAGCGCGATTAACTACACGCCATCACCCAACTTCACCGGCACGGATTCCTTTACTTACACCATCACCGATGGCATCAGCACGGACTCAGCGACCGTCACTGTCGAAGTGACGCGCAGTAAGAAAGAGGTACAGCAACTCCTTGAAGACGCCACTGATGATCCCGCGGCAAAGACCGTAGGACGCGCCATTGGCGGGCTGTGCTTCGATCGGTCGGCAGGCGCCAGCTTCCTGCGAGACTGTGATGCGCTCATCAACGCTGCTGAAAGCGGTGACCCCAAGGTCGGTTCCGCTTTGGAGCAAATCACGCCCAAGAGTCTGACCACCGCCATTGATGCCTCGCAGACCAGTGTACAGTCCCAGATGTTGGGCATCCGAACCCGTATGGCTGCATTACGCGCGGGGGTGATGGGTATTAATATCGACCAGTTGAATATCCAGCGCGGTGGATGGACGCTTTCCGGCCCGGATTTGCGCTATTTATTGGCCAGCACTGGAGACGAGGCCGGAGCGCCGAGCGTCAATGAAGGCTTTATGAAATCAGGCCCCTTTGGCGTGTTTGCCAGTGGCGCCATCAATCTCGGAGGGCGGGATGAAACCACAAATCAAACCGGATTTGATTTCAGGACCCTTGAATTGACGTTGGGCGCTGATTATCGATTTAGCGACCAGTTCATCCTGGGCGCCGCCCTTTCCTACACGTCCATTGATACTGATATCGATAGCAATGGTGGTTATCTGGATACCAGGGGTCTGGGTCTGACCTTGTACGGAGTCTATTACCCTTCCGACCGGTTTTACGTCGAAGGGATGGTCAATTATGGCCAGAACGATTATGACCAACGACGCAACGTCGCCTATGAGCTGCAAAATACCGATGTTAAGCAAGGCTTTGACAGCAGCTACGAAGGGCGGCAAGTGTTTGCTGATCTAGGCGTTGGCTATCAATTCACACGCGGCAACCTGACTTTCGGTCCCGAAGCCCATCTGAGCTATCTCGACATGCAGGTTGATCCCTTCCAGGAACAGGCGTCGGGTAATAATCCAGGTTCGGGCTGGGCGGTGGCCATAGATCAGCAAAATTTGCAATCACTGGTTTTCAGTTTGGGCGGGAGAGCCAGCTATCTGTTTGACCAATCCTGGGGAACACTGGAGCCACAATTCGAGTTTAGTTGGTTGCACGAGTTCAAGGATAACAGCCGGGTGGTGAGTGGCCGCTTCGTGGAAGGCGCTGCTGTTCCCGATAATATCTTCCAGATCTTTACCGACCCGGTAGACAAGAACTATTTCAGATTTGGTCTTGGATTGCAGGCACGGTTTAATCAAGGGCCATCTATCCTGATTCAATATCGCACCCTGTTCGACTATGAACATCTTGAGATGAATACGATTTCAACGCAGTTGCGATGGGATTTTTAACGCAGCGCGTTGGGCGAGTATGGAGGAATGTGTTCAATAATCCATGAGTAACGACTGATGTCCTATCCTGATAATGCGAAGCCTTACGGCAATAAAGATATTGCGATAGACAATATCATCAAGGTTATTGATACGGTTCCTGTTATTCCTGGCTATAAGGTTGAAAAACTGATTAGCGGGGGCGCTATGGGCCAAGTGTATTTGGCAATTCAGGAAGCTCTCGAACGCCCGGTCGCGATCAAGGTGATTAATCCTTCCCTGAGCGTTGACGCTACATTTCGTCAGCGTTTTCTTAAGGAAGGAAAAATTGTTGCTCGTCTCAGGCATCCGCATATTCTGACGATTCACGATATTGGGGAATGTCTGAACCAGTACTACATGGTCATGGAGTATGTGGAAGGCGGCACGTTAAAAAATCGTATTCAAAAAGGCTTATCTGCAGAACAAGCAGTTAATATTCTGCGGCAACTAGCCGGCGCTCTTGGTCATGCCCATCATCAGGGTTTTGTTCATCGAGATATTAAACCCGCTAATATCCTGTTTCGCGACGATCATAATGCAGTACTCTCGGATTTTGGCATTGCCAAGGCTTTTGAAGACACGGCCCCTCTTACCGCAACGGGCCTGGCGATTGGCACTATCCTTTATATGAGTCCCGAGCAGGCTCAAGGTAAAGTGCTGGATGGTCGTAGCGATCTGTATTCTCTCGGCTTAGTATTCTTTGAGATGCTTACTGGATACCGCCCCGACCGAACTCCGGATGGCGCAACCGAATCCTTGCCAATAGAATTTAGTCGCTATCAGGATATTTTGGACAAGTTGCTGGCGCGCAGTCCAAATGATCGCTTTAAGACAGCCGAACAACTCGTCGAGGCTCTTGACGGTATTAGCGAAAGCAAGAATAAAAATAAGGATAACGTAATTGATCAAAAAAACGATAAAACCATCGTTTTATCTCAAGCAAGGAAAGAGAACAAAGTCAATCATCAATTCAGACTCAAAAAATATTTCATTGGTATTTCTCTTTTAATCGTTATTGTTTTACTCACTGGATTAGGATACTTTTTGAAGCAGCGCTCACTCGATGACATTCTTCCCATCGAGATTTCGTATTCTTATAAGCCAGCGGATCAACTTAATTTTCGTCCATTGCTGAATGGCGGAGTGATGCGCTCCGGGGATTACTACCAGATTCATTTTACGCCCAAACAGCACGGCTATGTCTATATTTTCCAAATCGACAGTAGCGGAGGGGTTTACCGTCTATTTCCAGCCGACAGTAGCAATCCTTCGCAAATGGCGGCTAATGCAAACCCCGTACAGGCAGGCGTAACTTACTTCATGCCGGCCCAAGATGAAGCGTTCCAACTGGATGACCAAATTGGTCAGGAACAAATCCACGCTTTAGCTTTCCACAATCGTAATGCTGAGTTGGAGGATGAATATACAGCGCTGGCTGAAGCGCGTCGCTCAGAGGACCCGCCGCGAATCCAGGAAGCGCAAGCCCGGTTGACTGATGGTTTGCGGAAAACCCAAGTGGGAGCTATGCCCGTGTTAAATTTCAAACATACAGCGAGAGGCAGTCATGATCTATAAACTCTGTTGGTTCAATTCCTTGCCATTAATCGTTGGCGGCTTGTTGTTAAGCGCCACGGGTGTTGTGAACGCAGCCGAGCCTGCTTCTGAAACCGGCCTGACAACCCGAGGACCGGCTGGAACGGTCAAGATCACTCCTCAACTGGGCGACGCAACCCCGAAACCGGCGTCAATGCCCCCCACGCCTCAAGCCGCTGAGGTCAAGCCGCTAAACTTTAAAGTGAATTATGTTTACCGTCCCGGCGGCCAAGGCGCTTTGAAGCCACTGGTCGAGGGGAGCGCGCTGAATTCCGGCGATCATTACAAGGTCCAGTTTACCCCCGAGGAAGACAGTTACGTTTACATCTTCCAGGTTGATAGCAGTAAGGCAATTTTTCAGCTCTTCCCAATGCGGGATTTTGGAGGCGTCAGAGTCGACAATTTCAACCCAGTGAAAGCCGGTGTTGTCTATCATCTGCCCGCCAAGGATAAATCCTTCCAGCTCGATAATAATGTGGGTTCGGAAAGTATTCTCTTTCTAGCGTTCCGGCAACGCAATCAGGCGCTGGAAGAGCAATATGAGGCGTTGATCAAGGCCCGGATGTCAAAGGATAAAACGACAGAAGATAACTTGCAGACAGCTATTAAAAGCAATTTCAAAACCCGGGGATTAGCCGGTATTGTGGATGATCCCCAGAAAAAAACCGCTACGGTGCCATGGACGTCAGCGGAGTCCTTTACTGTGCCAGTCCGACATTTAAATAATTTATGCGCTGACTGCATTAGCATGATCACTTTTGAGCATCGTTGATCAAAAGGTTAAATGATCCTAACATTGCGCATTTTCTGATGGCGGACAGTATAAAAACATGTTCCTCAGTCTGTCCTTTGGTCTGATTATCGGTTTTTCACTGGGTTTAACGGGCGGAGGCGGCTCTATTTTTGCGGTGCCGTTGCTGGTTTATGGTCTGCATACACCGGCCCATCAAGCCGTGGTCATTTCACTGGCGGCGGTTGGCGCAACCGCATTCGGCGGTGGATTGGCCCGGTTGCGCGATGGCAATGCCGAACCGCGCACCGCCATTATTTTTGGTCTGTCCGGCATCATGGGCGCGCCACTGGGCGCTTGGCTGAATCCGCGTTTTCCAGCAACCATTCTACTGGCGGGCTTCGCGTTGCTAATGCTGGCGGTGGCATTCCGCATGTGGCGGCAAGCCAGCCGTTACCCCGAGGAAACCCGACTGATTCGCGCCAACGGTCACGCCGATGGCGCGAATGCTGGACCGGCTTGTCGCTACGATCCTGGCGGCCGCTTGCAATTCACTTCGCGCTGCGCCCTGCGTCTAGCCGTAGCGGGAACGTTGACCGGCTTGCTGTCGGGTCTGTTTGGGGTGGGCGGCGGGTTCCTCATCGTACCGGCGCTGGTCATGCTGGCCTCGCTGCCCATGCGACGGGCGGTCGCCACGTCGCTTTGGGTGATCGCCATCATCAGCGCTATTGGATTTCTGTCCCATCTCGCGGTCGGACATCAACTGAACGTCGGCATCACTCTTCCTTTCGTTCTGGGCGGACTGGGCGGTATGGCGCTGGGCATTGCCGTAGGGCGGCATATCGCGGGGCCGACGTTGCAGAAGTTGTTTGCCGGCATGGTCGTGGCAGTGGCCGTGTTTATGTTGAGTAATCTGCTTTTATTTCCCCATTGATTGAAGCGATTAACGCTGGATCGTGGTCATGCCCGCCTTTCGCTATCGATTAAGTGATTGAAAACTGTCCTCATCCCCAACCCCTCTCCCCGTGGGAGAGGGGAGTTTTTTACAAGCGACGCTAACGATTAACCCGGTAAATGACCAACGTGCCGCTAATTTCGTGGCTAACCAGCAACAAAGGGTGGCCATCGGGACTTTCGCTGGCCGGCACGAAGGCCAAACCTTCCGGCGAGACATGCCCTGGATTATAGGCCCATTGTTGGAAGATCGGTTTGGCTGGATTAGTCACATCATAAACCATGACTCCACCCGCGCGCTCCAGACCGATAAAGGCATAGGTGCGCCCCCCTGCATCGCCAATGACCACGCCCTCTGGCTCAGGCCCCTTGTCGTCGCTACGATTTTCGCTCTCTGGATTGATCCAGACGCCATTCTTTTGCGTGTTGCGCTCAAAATCCGCAGCGCTGTCAAACACCAGCCGGCCCTCGCTGCTCCAGATGCTGAACGACCGTCCGCCAAAACTGTGCAGCGCGCTGAAGACGCCATCGCCATCGGGATCACCATTCGCGGTCGTGATCTTGAGCCGGCCCAACTGATCTTCGCGCTGAAGGACGTCAATATTCGCAAAATAGAGCGGATCAAGCGTTACATCGCCTACGCGGGTCTCCTCGGAGTAGCCGGAATAGTCGCGGGCATCGCCTTCGTTGGCAGTAACAAGGTAAGTTTCGCCATTCACTGTAAAGTTGGCGATCCCGTCCGGCTGATACATGCCGACTACCGGCCAATAGGCCAGGTGCGGACCGCCATCCCGGTCGCTGGCGTCGATCATCTGCTTCTTGATGGTGATCAGACCCAATTGCACTGGCGCCAGAGGGTTTTGAAAATTCAGGAATCCATCAAGACGAATAGGTTTATCGCTTAAGCCAAAATCATTGTCGTTAAGCACTGCCAAGACGATTTCCTCGTCGTTTTCGCCGACCAACGCCAATCCTTCCGGTTTGTCGTTGGGCAGATAACCAAGCGCGGCTAAATCGACGACCAAGGTCTTGCGTGCGGTAACGATGCCGGCGGTGGCCAGATCAGCGGCGTTCATCGTTTCCAGCGCCCCCCCCGGACCGACGATGTCATTGGACAGCGTTTCCAGATTGGTAGCCCCATTCAAGTCAAGGCGAAAGATATACTTGCTGGATGTGGCGTCTGAACCGGAATCGCGTTCCAACACTAGAAAGCGACCGCCGCCCAACGCCACAGCGTCGCCGATCTTGTCTGTAAGATTGCCCTTGGACCAGGGGCCAACCTTGTATTCCATCGGGTAAACATACTGGGCCACCGTGCGCTGGCGCTTCGTGTCGAACACCACGACCCGGCTCCAGCGACTGGCCTTGCTGTTAGCGTCATCTGTCGTATCTGGATTATCAAGGGGACTTTGCAGAAAAGCGTAAAGCAGACCGCCAGCGTAGGCGATGGCCTCAAAACCGCGATTGACGCGGCGTTGCCCCAGTTCTGCGGGCAGGGCGGAACTACCGGTCGTTTGCGGACCCTGATTAGCGCCCGCGGGTACGAAGCGTTGCAGCATTCGGCCATCGGCGTCGAAGTGATAGATCGATGGCCGGTACTCATCGGCCATCCAATACGTGCCATCCGTAGGATCGCGGACAATGCCTTCCAGGTCTGCGCCGAGTGGATCAAGACGCAGAGGCGCCCCGAAGAGCGTAACGGGTTTCTCATCGCTGTTGGCCAGCCCGGCTGGTCCCGACAGATTCGGCAGTCCCGTTAGCGGCGCGCCATTGATTTGCGTCAATGGCGTTCCTTTTTTCAGCTCGATCTCGCCCGTGGTCAGGTTAAGAACGAAGCGTCGCCATTGCGGCTGAAATTCGGGCAGGGCAAAGGGTCGTTCGGCCACGCCGTCGCCATCGACGTCCAGCGGCTCGGCGTTGGGACCGCGATCTGTATGGGTAATGAAGTGTAATTCATCCGTCTTGCAGCTTTCGTAGCATCCTTCGAAAGCCAGGCCAGAGAACCCCCCTAACCGTAAAACTTCGTGGCAGACTTCCGTGGTGCCGATCACCGGCAGTTCCGGGAAATTGAATTTTTTGAGCGTCGCTGGCCCACTAAAGTAATAAGATTTGACGCCAAGCGGCACGATATCGCGGACCGTAGCCGAGGGAATATCCACAACCGCCAGGGCATTGTTCTCCTGCAATGTCACCCAGGCGGTGTGGCCATCATCGGAAACGGTGATATATTCCGGCTCAAGATCCTGCGCGACGCTGGCGTTTGGACCGTAAATCCGCACCCCGATTTTACGGAGTCGGGTTACCTGATCGTTGAAAGCGCGAAAATCGGCTGTGCGCGCGGTCGCCTGTCTAACGCCTCGACTGAGATCAATGAGGGTGATCGAACCCTCCGGATCATTCAGGTAATCGTCACTGGGTTCGCCTTCGTTGGCGACCAGTAAGGTCTGGCCGTCCGGGGTAAACGTCACCATGTCTGGCAGCGCCCCAACTTCCACCGCACCCAAAAACCGCAGCGTATCGGCTTTATAGAAGGCGATCAGACCTGGGTTCTGCTTGGGATCGGCTTCGATAGCGACCGCGACCAGGTTGTTTTTGACCGCTACGCTGTTGGCGCTGCCCAAATCGGGCGCGACTGCACCGACTCGCAACGAGCGAATCTTGCGCGGTCTCTCGGGGTAGAGCAGGTCAAGGACGTCCACGGTGGCGTCTACCGCGTTGACCACGAAAGCTCGCCGGGTTTCGGGGTCGTAAGCGACGATTTCCGCTGCGCCCTCCCCCTTGCCGGAATCATAGCTACCCAGCATACTCAGCACCGGCGGACTAACGGCAGGATCGGGGTCAAGCGCACCGCCCTGCACGGTGTAACTGCTGAAGGCGGCGGCAATCGCTGCGCTGAGCGTCAGCGGTAGAAATTTGTTATTGGAGATAGGCATTGCTGAAAACTCCCTGGGTTGTAGCGCGGACCACGGAACCCGCGCCGGATCAAACATGATGACAGTAATAATAGGCGGGTTTGAACTGCGTTTTGCGCAGCTTTATATCCAATAGGTGGTTCCAGTCATGACTTTGGCCACGCCTTTCATGAGCATGCGGATGGGCAATGGCAACCGAGCGCCGCCTGCGGCCAGCGCATGTGTCGCATGCCGCGCTTCGTCCTCCTTCATTTGCTCCAAAATCGCCCGGCTGGCCTGGTCATACTCCGGTAGGCGCCTGAGATGCGCGCTCAGATGGTCAACCACTTGATGTTCGGTTTCCGCAACGAAGCCCAGGCTCCAACGATCCCCGGCTTTACCCGCCAAGGCGCCGATGGCGAAAGCGCCGGCGTAAAATAGCGGATTTAGCGCGCTAGGATGGCTGTCCAATTCTTTCAGCCGCGTTTCGCACCAGGCGAGATGATCGTTCTCCTCAATGGCGGCCTGATCCATGCGGTCGCGCACGGCGTCCAGTTGGGCGGTCAGCGCTTGCCCCTGATAGAGAGCTTGAGCGCAGACTTCGCCAGTATGATTGACGCGCATCAATCGCGCAGCCTCGCGTTGTTCCGAGGGTTGCAAATCAGCGAGTGACGCGTTAACCGCAGGGTTGGGACGGCCGGTGGTCTTCGGCTGTCCGAAAACCGTGCGCAACGCCTGATCGAAGTTGATGAGAAGGGTGTCGGCGGGGGTATAGTGACGGTTCGTCATGGCTATCAACTCGTATTCAGGAGGAATGTTTCGTGTCCTATTATCGCTATCACGTATTTTTTTGCACCAATCAGCGCGAGGATGGCTCGCAATGTTGTCAGCAATACGGCGCACAGGAAGCCCGCGATTATGTCAAGCAGCGGGTTAAGGAACGAGGAGCGGCCATTCCTTATAAAGTGCGCATCAACAATGCCGGTTGTCTCGACCGTTGCGCGGAGGGACCGGTTATCGTGGTTTATCCCGAAGCGACCTGGTATACCTACATTGATCACGCGGATCTGGACGAAATTATCGAGGAGCATCTGGTCAATGGCCGCGTGGTGGAGCGATTGCGCATTTAGCAGCGCTTCGCCCCTTGTCAATCTTTCGCCGCTTGAGTAGAATTCCCGCCTTTCCAAG
>JAGRHQ010000479.1 GCA_020444905.1 Candidatus Competibacteraceae bacterium | reverse complement strand
GAATGGACCGACAATCGGCAGCATGTTTGCATCGTAGGCCGGACCATTATACATGTCGTCGAAACCGAAAATTTGGCAATGAATTTGCGTTCCCCATCGTCTATCTCGGCCCGCTGGTAATGCAATTCATGCGCAAATATTCGACAGGAGGTAATCGCCCATGGCGTGGCCCGAAACCAGTCAGCGAACTCAAAATTGGCGTTTCTGGCGAATGATTACATGCTGCTGGCTAAGCTTGTGGGCGCAGCTAGCGGGAGCCGACACGCCGATCCTGGCGCGGGTGCTGGCCGTGGAAGCCGACAAAGTCACCCTGATTGCTGAAGATCGAACTGGCTCCACCCCACATCGCTGGAGCATCCGTTTAGGCGACATGAACGCCGCCTTAGGGTTGGCGCCTGGCGTCCTGGTGCATCTCTGGGAACAGCCAGGCGGTCACGACCCATCCACGCCGCATACCGTGCGCTTGACTACGATTCCCGATCGGACTCTGACGAATGATCGTACAGGAGTGCGTTTTCGATTAAACCGTGGCTTGGGCGACGGCGCAAATGGCAATTCCGCAGGTGGAATGGGGAGCACCGGTAGCGGTGGCGGTAGCGGTGG
>JAGRHQ010000478.1 GCA_020444905.1 Candidatus Competibacteraceae bacterium | reverse complement strand
GCTTTCAGATCGAGTTTCTTTTCCGCGACAGCAAGCAATATGCTGGACTGACCCACTGCCAAGCCCGACGCCGCGCCGCGATCACCTTTCAGGTGAACGCCAGCCTCACCGCCGTGTCGCTCAGTAAACTCCAGGCGATCCAAGCCACCGGTGCATTCCCCCAGCCGTTTTCGATGGCCAGCGTCGTGCGACGGGCCTTCAACGTCCATTTCCTCAAAAAAATTATCGCGTCCTTAGCTCAAGGCCAGACCTTGACAGAAACGAGTCCAGAGTATGAAACTCTTTGTAATTATGGCATAATTAATTCTACTCCCACCTAAAAACTGTCCGAACTATTGTTTAATGCGATTGCCCTGGAGCAGACCCCAAGTAGCGCGTCCGTTCGTCGCTGGAAAGCGTGTCGGGGTAGCGGCCGTAGCGTTCCCGTTGCGTGGTGGACAGGAAGCGGACCGGCATGGTGTTAAAGCGCCTCGGCGCAGAAAGTGGCCGGGGTGACGATGCGCGTGCGACCGATGCTACCGCGTTGCAGCAGTCCAGCGCGGCGGTCGCCGGTCACCAGGTAGTCGGCCTCGCCTGCCACGGCCATCGCCAGCAGGAATCCGTCG
>JAGRHQ010000477.1 GCA_020444905.1 Candidatus Competibacteraceae bacterium | reverse complement strand
GCCCGTCCGGACTAGGATCACCTGCCGGGTCGCGTCGGTCAGAGCAAACGACCGCACCCGGCCCGAAAGCGGCTCCTTGCGCAATTGGGCCAATAGTCGATTCATGCGTTCGTTGGCGTTGGCGACCGTGCGGAACGCATCCTCGACAAAGGCCGGATCCGTCTGGTGCCGGCCGGCGTTGGCGACCACCAGCGCCAGTTGGGCCGCGATATTCTTAAGGTCGTGTACCACATAGGCCGACAGGCGATAAAAGGCCTCGAACTGCCGGGCTTCCCACAACGCCTCGCTGGTTTCCAGCAGCGCTACGTAACTGGCTACCTGGTGTCCAGCGGTTTTGAGCAGATCGCGATCTTCCCAGTTGAGCCGTTGGTCGACGAGACTTTCACTCAGCACCAGAAAACCGTTCAGTGTCTCGTCCTGCGCCAGCGGCACCACCAGCCAGGCCCGGGGCAATGCACGCAGCCAGTTTGGCAACGCCAGATCGGCGTAGACTGCCGGGTCTCGAATGCATTCATTTAGTTCGATGACCCACCGGCGCTGTTCGAGGAAACGGATCAGCGATGTATCAGCGGATTCCTGGTACACGCTGGGGTTGCTCATGTTCC
>JAGRHQ010000476.1 GCA_020444905.1 Candidatus Competibacteraceae bacterium | reverse complement strand
CAACAATTTTACTGGCAATCTTTTTTGTGATATCCACATTGCGCCCGGAGCTGTTGCCGTGGACACCGCGCGGAGAACTGGTAACAATCAAGGAAGCAGCGCCCAGCTATGCCGAATCTAGACCTGACAGCTATTATGAAGCAGCCAGTCGCGCGATGCCATCTGTAGTTAATATTTTTACCCGGCAGGCAGTAAAAGAAACGCCGCATCCATTATTAAACGACCCCATTTTCCAACGTTTTTTTGGAGAACAGTTTGAGCCGAGAACGCGGCGCAGATCGAATCTCGGATCGGGCGTTATCGTCAGCGCCAATGGTTATATTTTAACCAATCACCATGTCATTGAAGCTGCTGAAGAAGTGGAAGTCGCTTTATCTGACGGACGCAAGATAGAAGCCAAAGTGATCGGATCTGATCCAGAAACAGATCTGGCGGTATTAAAAATCGAATTACAAAATCTTCCAACAATTACATTTGGTCAGTCCGCACTTGCCAAGGTTGGTGATGTCGTTCTGGCAGTTGGCAACCCTTTTGGCGTTGGTCAGAGCGTTACTATGGGCATCATTGGCGCACTGGGTCGCACAAAAGTGGGCATTAATACATTCGAGG
>JAGRHQ010000475.1 GCA_020444905.1 Candidatus Competibacteraceae bacterium | reverse complement strand
CATATCCAGCAATTCCTGGGTATGCAATTCAGCCCATTCTGCAACCAAGCCTCTGACTTTTGCAGGCAAATTCCCATCCAGAATATTCAATTCTCGAATCGACATGACTGCACGATAGTCGTTATAACGAATATGGAAATGAGGAGGATTATGCTCATCAAAATACATTGTAATGACAATCCCAAGGAATCGACAAATCTCAGGCATCAGTGCTTTTCACTCAGCAACAATAATAATTATAACTATAGCACAACACCCATAAAAAACCGCCGCAGTCTCCCAATGCGGTTCATTTACTCGCGCTCTCTGCTCCCTCCTTTGAAAAAGGGGGGTTGGGGGGGATTTAGTTGCAAAAAAGAGACTTCATAACCTACGAAGCTACGCGGCTTTTTTTACAGGCTCAAGCGTTGCGCGTTTGCTGATATGTAGAATTTCGATCCCCATCAGGCGTCCTTGTTCGTCAAAGTCAGCAATAATCCCTGCTTGTATCGGTTCGGATCGCTCTACATGGCCTTCAATCAATTCAAGATAAGCGGCATCTGCTTGGGGATCAAATTCAATTTTCATAGATCCTTCACCTCATTATCAAAATAGGCAGTCACAACCATA
>JAGRHQ010000474.1 GCA_020444905.1 Candidatus Competibacteraceae bacterium | reverse complement strand
CGTTGCTGCCATCTTTTTTGTCTATTGGGGTGAGCAGCAAGGCATGGTGCCTACCCTTGCCGACGATTTTCTGTATTTGTCCCGGCTAAACGTGGTGATTTACATGGTGTTGATTGCCGTAATGGTTGTGTTTACCTATCTGGCGATGCGCAGTTTTCGCCAGATGTTGGCCCAGGCAGATACAAACCAGTTTGCCCTCAGCCTGACCATTGAACAACTCAGAGAAACAACCGTGTCTAAAGAAACGGCCGAAGCCGCCACCAAGGCCAAGTCCGAGTTTCTGGCTAACATGAGCCACGAAATTCGCACGCCATTAAATGGCATCATTGGCATGACGGGGCTGGTTTTAGACACGCCGCTCACCGCAGAACAGAAAGATTTCATAGAAACCATCCGCAAAAGCGGCGATAATTTATTGGCCATCATCAATGAAATTTTAGACTTTTCCAAAATTGAAGCAGGGCAACTGGAGCTAGAAATTCAACCGCTGCACATCAGCGAGATTGTGGAAGAGGCGCTTGATTTATTAGCCTCACAAGCTGTCGCCAAGAGATTGGAACTGGTCTACTACATTCATCACCGCACACCGGCTACGCTGCTGGGCGATGTT
>JAGRHQ010000473.1 GCA_020444905.1 Candidatus Competibacteraceae bacterium | reverse complement strand
TCGCTTTTTGCACACCGAGCGATAAACCACCTTGCTGGCCCAAATAGCGCAGTTGGACATTGTTGCGATTCAGCGTCTTGATTTCTGTAACGGCGTGTTTTTCAAATAAACGCATCAAAAAACGCACTTCGCCTTTCGGCCGTTGCCAGTTTTCTGTTGAAAAGGCGTAGAGTGTGACGACTTTTACGCCCATGTGTCCACATATTTCAACTATATCACGGGCGTTATTCATACCGGCTTCGTGCCCGACCGTGCGGGGTAAGCCACGTTGCTGCGCCCAACGGCCGTTGCCATCCATGATGAACGCGATGTGGGCGGGAACAGCCGATTTTTCGTATACATCCGGGGACAATTCCATTGTAGGTTCCAAATTTGAATTTTGCATACTTTTTTATTGATTAAATGAAACCCGACCAGTCATTTGGCTGGCCGAGAAAATATTGAGCAGGCGATTTTAATGGGTCAGGTATCGGCTTCTGAACCGGCGGCGCCTCAAAATCACGATCCACGAACGCTTCCTGCCATGCCGAGTTCATCATCGCCTAACAGCGACAGGCATGCTCGTCCAGAATAGGCCCAAGGACATGAACCAAAGTCTCAGTTCCCAGATG
>JAGRHQ010000472.1 GCA_020444905.1 Candidatus Competibacteraceae bacterium | reverse complement strand
TGGCTACGCCCGATTTTCAAGGCAGTTGGTTCATTGGCGACCAGGATTTGTACAGCACCACCGGATATCTGTTTGATATTCCGGCTGAATGGGCTGATGCCTATGCCAACGGTCGTTACCTGGCAACCGGCCGGATGCGCGATGGTGGGCAAGGCGGCATGGGGCCGACCCTCTTCGCCTACACCCCCTGGAACCCAGACGGCTCGCCGCCGGCCGACGGTACGCACATTGCCGAAACGACCCTTCTGCGATATGCCAATGCCTACGAAACCCCCAACATCGAGCGCAGCATGAACGGCTACCAACATGCCGACGAATGGGAAGGCGGCGCCTGGCTCACCACCCCATCCGGCAAAGAAGCGGTGTTATTCACCGGAACCAAGAGCAACGGCACGAAGTACTGGTACGGCTGGATCAACCCCGATGGGCCAGAAGCGGCGTGCGTAGACCTCTCCCACGTTGGCGAATTCCTCACCTGCCGCATGGCCGACGGCTCATCGTGCCCGCCAGAGGATTTTACTGGCTGTTGTGATGAAGGTGCCGGGACGTGCATCACCTATCGCGGTTGGTGGAGTACTCGTTGGGACGCGCAAATTATCTTCTACGATCCG
>JAGRHQ010000471.1 GCA_020444905.1 Candidatus Competibacteraceae bacterium | reverse complement strand
CTTCCAATCGGGAATAAAACAGAGTGAAGCGCCACACTCGGTCAGTTGTCCGATGGATATAGCTCAGTTCAGAGGTACCGATTGTCTCAGGGTCAAGATCGATTTTGACATAGGCCGGCGGCGGAAACAGCTCCCAGAACGTCGGCGCCCGGTAGCCCCTCGCATATTGCGCTTTCAGAATATCGACATCGGAAACTCGCCACACGGCGGCTAGGCGTGGACTCAAGAGGTTCTCATCGAGATCGTTGCGATGATCGAAACGTAGACCCGCCGTGAGCGTCAGCCGGTCGGAGGCTTCATATTGATCCTGCAGGCTGATCCCGTAATAACGGCGGCTGACATCGTACTGTTCGAATACCGGTGCTTCGATGGGCGGCGGCAGTCCTCGGCGGGCTTCCTCCGTGTGGCTGTCTGTATAGGAAAACTGGAATAACCAGTGATGGCGCTGCATCCCCTGCCACGAGAGATTTGCCCTTGTTTCCCAGTCCCGCCCCAGAAAACGCTCGCGCGCTTCTTCAAAATCATTATTGAGGTAAGAAACATACAGGCTGACCTGCGTATCTGCCGCCAAATCGAAGGACTGGCGCACGGTCACCGCTTCAGTTCGTTGAG
>JAGRHQ010000470.1 GCA_020444905.1 Candidatus Competibacteraceae bacterium | reverse complement strand
GAGCCGCCCCCTGACGCCGGCGCCGGGCACCACGCGCAGGTCCTCGGGACGGCGGTCGTTGGCCACCACGGCGCGGGCGAGCGGATGACTCGAGGCCGCGACCAGCGCCGCCATGCGCTCCATGCCGAGCGCCGACGAGCCGGCCACGGGTTCCAGGCGGCCGAGGGATTCGGTCAGGGTCCCGGTCTTGTCCAGCAACGCCTGGTCGACGTCGGCGGCCGCTTCCAGGGCGGCGGACTCCCGCACCAGGATGCCGCGCCGCGCGAGGGCGCCCCGCATGGCCCTGAAGGCGAGCGGCGTCGCCAGCCCGAGAGCGCAGGGACAGGCGACCAGGAGGACGCTGAGCGCGACCTCGATCGCCACGCCGAGACCCTCCGCGCGGGCGGCCCGCCAGGCTCCGGCCACGGCGAGGACGATGGCCAGGAAGGCCAGTCGGCCGGCCAGCCGATCGGCCAGACGGATGAAGCTGCTGGTACCCAGCGGCGAGTCGAGAAGCCGACGGATGCGGCCGAGGCTACCCTCTTCGGCCGGGCGGAGAACGCGGGCCTCGAGCAGGCCGGTACCGTTGAGGGCGCCGGCGGGCAGTTCGGTGCCGGGAGCGGCCGCGACCGGC
>JAGRHQ010000046.1 GCA_020444905.1 Candidatus Competibacteraceae bacterium | reverse complement strand
CATCAACACCAATCTGAACAGCATCTTCAACATGACCAAGCAGGTCTATGGGAAGATGGTGGAGCGGAACTGGGGCCGCATCGTCAATATTTCTTCGGTCAATGGCATCAAAGGCCAGGCCGGCCAGGCTAACTACTCCGCAACCAAAGCGGCGGTTTATGGCTTCACCAAGTCATTGGCCCAGGAATGCGCCAAAAAGGGCGTCACCGTCAACTCCATTTCTCCGGGCTACATCGGCACCGAAATGGTGCGGGCCATCCGCGAGGATGTGCTGGCGAAAATCGTCGGGACCATTCCTGTCGGTCGTTTGGGCGAACCGTCCGAAATCGCTCGCACAGTTGCCTTCATGACTGCCGAAGACGCCGGTTTCCTGACCGGCGAAGACGTTACCGTTAACGGCGGCCTCTACTTCCGCTAGATCATGAACCGGGCGGCGCCGCCTCTCCGGTGGCGCCGCGCCGCTTTTCTGCATGTCCCGCCATGAGTGAACCGCGTATTATCAAGAAATACCCGAACCGCCGACTCTATGACACGGCCGTCAGCAGCTATATTACCCTGGAAGATGTCAAGCAACTGGTGCTGGATCGCGCCAATTTTCATGTCATTGACGCCCGGACCAATACCGACATCACACGCGGAATTTTATTACAGATCATCAGCGAGCAAGAGGAACAGGGCAACCCGATTTTCACCACGGAAGTCTTGGCGCACATCATTCGGTTTTACGGCGACACGCTGCAAGGCATGATGGGCAATTATCTGGAGAAAAGCCTACAGGCGTTTGTGGATCAACAGCATTTGTTTCGGGAACAGATGCGCACGTTTATCGGCAAGAATCCGCTGGCGATGATGACCGAACTGGTGGAGCATAATCTGTCGCTCTGGAAGAGCGTCAATGAACAACTCCAGAAACCCTATCCGCCGTCCGCCATCGGCGAATTTTCACCGCCGATTCGACCGAACCCCACGCCGTCAGGAAATCCAGTGAACCCGGCGCCATCCTCGGCAAAGCCCGAAAAAGAACGTAAGAGTAATAAGAAAGATAAAAGCGCCTGAATTCTTGCTGAACGCTGATAGCACCTTAACGCGCCAGCAACCAAGCGGCAATCGCTGGCGGCACTTCCCGCTGGGCGCGGGCGCTGACATAGATGCCGATGTGACCGCCCCGGAAGGAGAATTCCGAATAGTCCCGGCTTCCGCAACAGTCCGCTAACGCCCTGGACGCCGACGGCGGCACGAGATGATCCTGGGTGGCGTAGACATTGAACACCGGCATAGCGACCTCATGCAGATCCACGCGACGGTCGCCAATCACGACTTCGCCCTTGACCAGCTTGTTCTGTTGAAAGAAATCTTTAGCGAACTGGCGAAAGGCTTCTCCAGCCTGATCCGGACTGTCGAAAATCCACTTTTCCATGCGCAGAAAGTTTTTCAGCGCTTGCGCATCGTCGAAAGCATCGGTCAAATCGACATACTTTTGCCCGGCCAGGCGAAAGGGACTCAATGACAGGAAAGCGAAATTGAGCATCTGGCCTGGCAGATTGCCGAGAGTATCGACCAACAGATCCACATCGACATACCGGATCAGTTGACTCAGTAAATTATCCGGAGTCTGGAAATCCACGGGCGTCACCATCGTGACCAGATTGCGAATTTTCGCCGGGTAAAGCGCAGCGAAGCAGAGACTCAGCGCGCCGCCCTGGCAGACGCCCAGCAGGTTAATGGTGTCCGTTTCATGACGTTCGCGCAGAACCTCCACGCAGTGGTCGATATAGCGATGGATATATAGTCCGCCAAGGTCAGACTCCGATCACCGGCGTCGGGATAACCCCAATCGATCAGATAAACATCCAATCCAGCGTCCAGCAACCCCCGGATCATCGAACGATCTTCCTGCAAATCCATCATATAGGGCCGATTGACCAGCGCGTAGACGATCAGCAGCGGCACAGGATGCAGATTCTGCGCCCGAGGTTGATAACGGTACAGGGTTAGCTTGTCTTCCTGGTAAATCGCCTCGCGCGCCGAGACCCCGGATTCGATCTCGCCCAATCCGGCCAGCACCCGGGAACCTTGCGTCAACCGGGCGCTGAAGGCTTCGATTTCCGCAGCGATTTGTTTAGAGGTCAATCCGATCATGGCGAGGCTTCCCGGCGCTGGTAACAATGCAGCAGACTGTTGATGAGACGGCCGTTGAGAACCGCGTAGGTAGAGCTGCGCAGCATTCGACCGTAGGTTTCTTCATTGCAGTCCACCCACAGGTTATAAAGCTCGCGCAGGCTGGCAATCGTTTTTCCGGCAGCGGTGAATTCGTTGAGCTTCTCCTCCATCCGATCCAGCGCTTCACGGGCTGCGCCTTGCAGCAAATCCAGATATTCCATCTGGGTGCGTTGATAGGAGCGCCAGGATTCGGATTGCCGCAGCTCCTCGGGAATGGTTTCCGCCGCCATCCCCAGCGAAGCGACGGTTCCACTCCAGGTTTCGGCAATTAAAAGCCAAAACCGGGCCAGCTCGGGATTAATCTTCGGATCCTCGGCAGACTGGGCAATCGCGGCCTTGAGTTCAGCGAAATGCTGCTGTAACGCCGCCCCCCAATCGGTTTGCTCATCCACCTGCGCATTCAGCCGGTCGGTAAATTGACGGATCTGTTCGCCAAAGGCCAGATAGGCGCGGGCCTGCCTGAGCGCCAGTTCAATATCGAATTGGCCCGGATCGGACGCAGAAGTCGGTTCGGTCTGCTCGGTTTGCTCAATCATGGCAACGGGGAATTCTGGATTGATTAGGATAATAACTGGAGTATAGACGAGTCATTTCGCTATCGCCGGTTTTCGCTCAGGGTATCGTTGATTTGGAGACCGGCAGGTCTTGAGCCAGGGCTTCCGCTTTGAACAGTTTCAGCCGGGCGCGCAACTGCGCCTCCTGATTCGGGGACAATCCTGGATTGCGCAACCCAGCTTCCAGTTGATCCACTGCCGCCAGCAATTCGCCATTGAGATAGTAATATTCAGCCATGGTGGCGTAAGTCGCCGCCCGGTCCCCCGCTCGTTGCGCCGCCTGCGCATAGGTGGCGTACAGTTGCGGATCGTTGGGATGGCGGCGCAAATGCGGCTGTAGCAATTGCATGGCGCGTTGGGGATTGCCCTGGGTGGTCAACGCCGAGCCATAGTGCATTGCCAAAGTGAAGTCATCGGGATAAAGCCGATAGGTGTCTTCAAACAAGCGCCAGGCTCGCACCCGGTCGCCTTTGGCCAGGGCGATTTCCGCAGCCTCGATGCGGAACGCCAACCGGTCTGGATTATTGCGCAGCAGGCGGGCGACCTGCTGCTGGGCGTCGTCGTAACGACCAGCCTGACGCAGCGCCAGGGCGTAGGCGTAGCGCTCGGCCATTTCATTAGTAAAATCACCTCGGGTCAGCCGGGTTTCCAATTCGCGGATTAGCGTATGGGTATCCTCGGTCACCAACACTTGGGTTCGGGCTTTGGCCAATGCATAGGCTTGGCGGTCACGCGGAGCGGCTTGGCGCACCGGCGGCAGAGGGATGCGGTCCCGCGTATCGGCGGCGCGGTTTTCCGGACGGGGATGGGTCAACAGCATTTCAGGAATCTGGTTGCGCGCTTCCCCACTGGATAAACGCTCCAGTTTGCCAAAGAAATCGGTCATCCCTTTGGGATCAAAACCCGCCTTGGCCAGAAATTGCATACCGATGCGGTCGGCTTCCTGTTCGTTGGCGCGCGTGAAGCTGATTTGGTGCTGGGCGCTGGCGGCCATGGAGCCGACCATCGCCGCTTGGCCAGCCTGACTACTGCCGGATGCAGCCAGCGCTGCGCCCGCCAGCATGGCCGCCGCCATTGGCAGACTCAAACGCTGCATATCGGCTATGGCGCGGACAATGTGCCGCTGGGAGACGTGGGCGATTTCATGGGCGATCACGCCAGCCAGTTCATCTTCGCGCTGGGTCGCCAGCAACAGGCCGGCATTGACGCCGATGAAGTTATGCGGCAATGCGAAGGCGTTGATGCTGGAATCACGCACCATGAAAAAAGTGTAGGGCGCGCCGTTCTGGTCGGCGTAGGTGACAATGCTTTGGCCGATCGAGTTCAGATATTGGGTCAGTTGCGCGTCATCCAGCACTGCGCCGCGATCACGCAATTTCCGCATGATTTCCAGGCCCAGTTTCTGTTCGTCATTGGCGCCGAAATAGACGCTGGAGGGATCGCCGATATCCGGCAACAGAATCGACTGCGCCGTCGCGGGCGCGCTGGGCGCCAGGCTTAGAATCAGGCTCAGCATTAGAGGCGGCAAGCGATGCGACATAGCATTTCCACAAATCGGCAATGAGATTCCTGTCAGACTCGATAGCCGGCTCCAGGGTTCCAGGATTTGCACCTGGAGAATAGACATGCTTGAATGATAGTAAGACTTTTGGAGAATTTTCCGCCGCCATGACCGTCATTGATGCTGAACTCGATACATCGGGGCTGAACTGCCCGTTGCCGATTCTCAAAGCCAAAAAGGCGCTGGCGGGTTTGCAGGGCGGACAAACGCTGCGCATAACCGCTACCGATCCGGAGTCGGTTCGGGATTTTGCAACCTTCAGCCAACAGTCGGGCCATGAATTGCTGGAGGTGCAGGAGACGAACGGACAATTCTTTTTTCTACTGCGCAAGCGTATGGATTGATGAATCCAAATTACCTAGTTGAGGTGAGAACGCTATGGATCTGATCGGATTTCTGTTAATTGGCTTGGTGGCGGGCTGGATCGCCACGAATTTCATGCGCGGCAGCGGCATGGGACTGGGCGGCAATCTGGTGATTGGCGTGGTCGGCGCGTTTGTTGGCGGATTTCTATTCCGCCTGATCGGCTTCGCCGCTGTGGGCCTGATCGGCCATCTCATCACCGCAACCGTGGGGGCGATGGCCCTGTTGTACGTGGTGCGGGTTTTGAAGAAGGCTTAAAGGTTTATCACAGTCATGGATGCACTCTGGCTTGCACTCGCCTTCCTATTAGGGCTACTTTCCCGCCATCTGGGCCTACCGGCGCTGGTCGGTTATCTGGCTGCCGGATTCGCGCTGAATGCCTTTGGTCAGCAAGGCAGCGCATTGCTCGACCATATCGCCCATGCCGGCGTATTGCTATTGCTGTTCAGCGTCGGTTTAAAACTGCGCATCAAAAGTCTGGCCCGTCCCGAAGTCTGGGCCGGGGGGTTGCTGCATCTGATCATCAGTGGCGTTTTACTGGGGTTGGGGTTCCTGGCTGTGGTTACGCTGCCCGCTTGGCAAGCATTAGTGCTGGCGACAACGCTGGGGTTTTCCAGTACGGTGCTGGCCGCCAAGACACTGGAAGAAAAGGTCGAGCTGCGCGCTTTTCATGGCCGGCTGGCGATTGGCATTCTGATCATTCAGGACCTGGCGGCGCTGGCGTTGATGGCCTTTGCCGGAGCCGCGGCGCCGTCGCCTTGGGCATTGCTGGTGCTGGGACTACCGTTGCTACGACCGCTGGTGACCAAAATTCTGGACTGGAGCGGCCACGATGAACTATTGGTGCTCTACGGGCTGGCGCTGGCGCTGGTCGTAGGTGGACTGGGTTTCGAGCACCTGGGACTGAGTTCGGAACTGGGCGCGCTCCTGCTTGGCGTGTTGCTGGTGGGGCATCCCAAGGCGTCAGAACTGGCCCGTGCGGTCTGGTCGCTCAAGGAAGTGCTGCTCGTGGGATTTTTCCTGCAAATCGGCCTGATGGGCTGGCCAAGTCTGGTTATGTTAGGCGGGGCCGGGTTGCTGGCGCTGCTGCTGCCGCTGAAGGCGGCGCTGTTCTTCTTCATCCTGCTGGCGTTCCGTTTGCGGGCGCGAACCGCTTTCCTGAGCGCGCTGGCCCTGACCAGCTACAGCGAATTTACCCTGATCGTGGTGAAATTTATGGTAGGCAATGGCCAACTGGAGCCGGAATGGCTAGTGTTGTTGGCTATTGCGGTAGCGCTATCCTTTGTGATCACTGCGCCGGTTAACCGCTTCGCTCACGCCTTGTACGAACGATTCGAGGATCGGTTGACGCGCTTTGAGCGTCCCGATCATCATCCTGACGAGCAACCGGTATCGCTGGGCAGCACTCAGATTCTGATCATCGGCATGGGTGACGCTGGCGCTGCCGCTTATGACTTCCTCAAGAAACGCCAGAATATTCCTGAAGAACACAAAATCCTGATGGTATCGGGCATCGACTCGGATTTCAGCAAAGTGGAGCGGCATCTTCACGAGGGCCGACGAGTCGTGTATGCAGACGCCGAGGATCCGGGTTTCTGGCACCGGTTACGGCTGGAAGGCATCAAGGCGGTGATATTGGCGATGCCTGATTCAGAGGCTAAGCGTATTGCCAGTCGACAACTGCGGCGTCGCGGCTTCGAGGGTTTGATTGGGGCCATCAGTCATTATCCCGAGGAAGAAAGCGAACTCAAAGCGGCGGGCGCTGATATGACCTTCCTGGCGTTTAATGAAGTTGGCGTGGGTCTGGCGGAGCATGTCTGGGAGGCGCTGCAAAAGCGCATGGATCAACACACCGAAGAGGCATCAATTTGACACTAATTCATGCCTCCACGGTCTATTGAGCGGACTCAACCGACCTTGGGAACCTCACATGAGCAACAAGATCACCCACACGGACGCCGAATGGCGCGCGCAACTGACCCCTGAGCAGTACAAAATCTGCCGCCAGAAAGGGACTGAACCAGCATTTACCGGCGCTTACCATGATTGCCACGATCCCGGCGTTTACCACTGCGTGTGCTGTGGCGCCCCCTTGTTCGATGCCCAGGCCAAGTTTGATTCCGGCACGGGCTGGCCCAGTTTCTGGGCACCGGTCAATGCGGAAAAAGTAGCGACGGCTGAAGATCGAAGCTGGTTCATGCGCCGGACGGAGGTGTTGTGCGCGGATTGTGGGGCGCATCTCGGCCATGTCTTCGATGATGGCCCCGCACCGACTGGTTTACGGTATTGCATTAATTCAGCAGCGTTGAAGCTGGACGAAAAGTAGCTACCATTTTCATTCAGTTCAAGGCGGCTGACCCAGCGGTTGCCGTTCCTATTGCCCGACTATTCTCCATTCAGGAATCGCAATTAATTAATGAACGCACCGGCCTGGAATCCGGCGATTGAATTCATGGAACGGGAGGCGCTGGAGCGCCTGCAACTCGCTTATTTGCGCAACACCATTGCCTGGGCGCTGAAAACTCCCTTTTACAAGCGACGGCTAACCGGGATTGGACTGAGCCATCCGGAAGACATCGCCAGCCTGCGTGATGTGCGTCGCCTGCCCTACACCACGAAAGACGACCTGCGCGACGCCTATCCCGAAGGTTTGCTGGCGGTTGACCGGGAGGAAGTAGTGCGCCTGCACACATCCAGTGGTACGACCGGTGCGCCCACGGTGATTTATCACACCCAGCATGATATTGATGGCTGGACCGAATTGGTTGCTCGTTGCATCGTTGCGACCGGCGCCACCCGCCGCGATGTGTTCCAGAACATGACAAATTATGGGCTGTTCACTGGCGGGCTAGGTCTGCATTACGGGGCGGAACGGGTAGGGATGCTGGTGATTCCGGCCAGTTCCGGCAACACCAGTCGCCAAATCCAGTTAATGCGCAACTTTTGCGCGACCGTCGTTCACGCTACGCCCAGCTATCTGTTGCATCTCCAGGCGGCGCTGGCGGGCGAAGGAGTGGATGTCGCGGAGCTTGCGCTGCAAAAAGCATTCATTGGCGCTGAACCACACTCCGAGGAGACGCGACACAAGATTGAAGGCCTGTTGGACGTCAAGGCTTATAACTCTTATGGTTTGAGCGAAATGAACGGTCCTGGCGTAGCGTTCGAGTGCTTGCACCAGACCGGCCTGCATCTTTGGGAAGATGCTTATATTCTGGAAATTATCGATCCCGAAACCTTGCAACCGCTGGCTGAGGGGCAAACCGGCGAGATCGTGTTGACCCCCTTGCAACGGCAAGCGACGCCGTTATTACGCTATCGCACTCGCGATCTTTCCCATCTGGTGAGCGGTCATTGTCCCTGTGGGCGAGTCCATCGCCGCTTGGCGCGTCTCCAGGGTCGTAGCGATGATCTGTTGATCATCAACGGCGTCAATGTCTTCCCGTCCCAGATTGAGAGCGCCTTGATGAAAATGCCGGGAGTGGGAACCAATTATTTAATCCAGATGGAAAAGCGAGGATCATTGGATCGATTGCTGGTCAAAACCGAGGTCGATGCAACGCTGTTCGCCGGTCCGCCGCGCGCACTGGATGAACTGCGCGAACACATTGGTGAGGTGTTGCGCTCGGCGATTCTGGTGAAACCAGCGGTTGAGCTGCATCCACCGGGCAGCCTGCCAGTGTCGGAAGGCAAAGCGAAGCGGGTTCTGGATTTACGTCCGGCGTTCTGAACGTCAACGCATCCGAGAGTGACAAAAAATCTCTCCAACCCCTCTCACACTGGGGGAGAGGGGTTTTCATGCACGGTACTATGCCGCTTCTGACCGCACGGGGTTGCCGAACCATTGGTTACGAATGACCTTGCGCGCCAGATCGACCGGAATGATCACGACGGCCATAAGCAGTACCGCAATCCATTCCTGTAGCGACAAACCGACGGTGCGCAAAATCTCGCCGCCGTAGGTGATAAAGATCACCTGGATGATCATGATCGCCGGGATAATGGTGGAGAACAAGCAATTATCCAGCAAATGCTCCAGCAAATTCAGGCCCTGGGTGCGAGCGTTGAAGGTGTTGAATACCTGGATGAACACGAAAAAGGCGAAAAACGCGGTCAGGAACTTGGCCTCGGCAGCGTCTGAGGGCACTGGATGGCCGCCGGAGAACAGAGTTTTGGTCCAGTCGCTGGTCAGGAACACGATGCTGAGCAGCGCGATAATCACGCCATTAATCAAAATAGATGACCACATATCAGCGTTAATCAACTGTTCGTCGCGGCGCATCGGTTTCTCCAGCATGTAGCGCTGCAAGGCCGCTTCCCCGGCGAAGGCCAGCCCGGCCAAGGTGTCCATGATGATGTTCAGCCACAGCAACTGGGTCATGGTTAACGGCAGGTCAAAGCCGAAGAATTGGCCCAGGAACACCACCAGGATGGCGGAGACGTTCACCGTCAACTGGAAGATTAGGAACTTGCGGATGGATTTGAACAGGGTGCGCCCGTAGAGGACGGCCTTGGTCAGCGAGGAGAAATTGTCGTCCAGAATGACGATATCGCCGGATTCCTTGGTCATTTCCGTGCCGCTGCCCATAGCGAAACCGACATCGGCGTTTTTCACCGCTGGCGCGTCGTTGACGCCATCGCCGGTCATCCCGGCCACCAAATCGAGTTCCTTGGCCAGTTTCACCAGCCGGCTCTTGTCAGTCGGGAAGGCGCGAGCGACCACATACAGATGCGGCAGTTTTTGCTTGACCTCCTCATCGGACAATTGCGCCAGCTCCGCTGAAGTCAGAATGATCGCCTGCGGATCATCCTCCAGCAGACCCACGTCCTTGGCGATCGCTTGTGCGGTTTCCTTGGCGTCGCCAGTGATCATGATGACGTGAATGCCGGCGTTCTTCGCCGTCTTCACTGAAGCATAAGAGGTTTCGCGCAGTTCGTCGCGCATGCCGAACACGCCTACGAGGGTGAGATTCGCCGGCAGCGCCTTACTGTCGTCGATGGGGGTATCGGTCACCGCCACCGCCAGCAGGCGCATGGCCCGCGCCGACAGTTCGCGCATGGCTGCTTCCAGCGCGCCGGGATCGTTGAGTGCAACGACGTTGCCCCCGGCGGCATCCAGGGTGTGCGTGCAGTTGCGCAGAATGACTTCCGGAGCGCCTTTGACCAAAGTGATCGCGCGATCGCCGGTGACCTGCGTGGCGGAGAATTTGCGACTGCTGCTGAAAGGAATGACATCGACGATGTCGACATTACCCGGCGCAGTCAGATAGGGAGTGACGAAGCGCAACAACGCCTGCTCGGTGCGATCCGCGCCGACCATCTTGATGGCGTTCGGGTCGCTGGCGTCAATCACTGCGCTGGTGTTGTTGCGCAGAGCAAATCCGGCGGTGTCGCGCACAGTTTGAGGAATGTCGTCCAGTTTTTCATACCGGGTTCCTGCGCCAGTGAGAAAGGCGCTGACCGACAGCCGCCCCTGGGTCAGGGTGCCGGTTTTGTCGGTAAACAGAATGTTCAGACTGCCAGCGGTTTCGATACCTAGCAACTTGCGCACCAGCACCTTGACGCTGAGCAGCTTCTTCATATTAATCGCCAGCACCATAGCGATCATCATCGGCAAGCCTTCCGGCACCGCCACCACGATGACGATGATGGCCAAAATCGCCGCTGTCACAAAGTCTTTGACAATCACCCCACCCGCCTGCGCCCAGTAGGCATCCAGGCTTTCGGCTTGCAGGAACATATTGTTGAACATGAAAGCCAGAAAAATGAAGGTCGCGCCAATGTAGCCGAAGGTCGAGATGTGTCCGCCTAACACGGTCAACTTATGTTGCAGCGGCGAGAGGCGGTCTTCGGCGGATAGCAACTCCTTCATGGTCTGGCCATAGCGGGTCTGGTCGCCCACCGCGCTGGCCTGCATCACACATTCGCCATCCACCAGCAACCCGGCGCGGAACAAACGATGTTCTTCCTCGACTGTTGCGAGATCAGCATCCTCAGACGTTGCTGTCTTCTTCACCGGTTCCGATTCGCCAGTGAGCGCGGCCTCATCGACCTCAGCATGGCCAGCGATCAGCAGACCGTCGGTCGGCACGGTGTCGCCGGGTTGCAGCAGAACATGGTCGCCAACCACCAGGTCGTTGATCGAGATCTCGGTCAGGTGGCCGTCGCGGAACACCTTGACCAGGATCAGCGAGGCTTCCTCCAGCAGTTTCTGGAAGGATTGTTCGTTGCTGTGCTCGGACCAAGTGGCGACGAAGGTCGCGATCACGACGGCAAAAGCAATGCCGACGCTTTCGTACCATTCAGCATAGCCAAACACCGTCAGCGCTAACGTGATCAGCAGCGCGACGATCAAAATGATAATGATGGGGTCTTTCAGATTGCCCAACAGCTTATCCCAGAAAGTTTCCACTTCCTGGCTGGCCACGGCGTTCGAGCCATGTTGGGCGCGCGAAGCAGCAACTTCCTGATCGGTCAGTCCCGGATACGTGAATTTCATGACGAAGTCTCGAATAGGAAGGATGGAAGAGTGTGAAGAGTAAGTCTAGCAAGGCTGCTTTAGAACCTGCATCCTGGCTTCAACTCCCCACGCGGTTGAAGATCAACCAGGGCTTCGATCCATCACAGCCTTCAGGGTTTCCAACGTCTGATCGAATTTTCGACTTTGGCCATTCGGGCTGTGGAGGCGCGTTGATCAAGAATCGGCGCGCAATTGCGCAACGCCCAGGAAATTACAGTAGATGTTTTCCATCAAAGACCTCCGTTTCCAATGCAAAAGCGTCAACGCCGTCCACGCACCCCAGGTTGACGCGAAAATAGCCGGGCTTGCGCGAGGTTTCGTGAAATGTGTAAATACCGCAGTTTTTACAGAAATAATGCTTGGCGGTTTTCGCTCCAAACTGGTAAAGGCCCAGCATTCCTTCCTGGGCGTCAATTTTGAGCAGGTCTTGAGACATCGGCTCAGGGGACATAAGCGCCCCTTTTCTGGCGCAGATCGAACAATTACAGCGTACTCCTTTGGTAAGCGGTTCGCTTTCGAACGAGAAGCGCACAGCGCCACAGTGGCAACTGCCTTGATAATGCTTGGCCATGCTTTACCTCCTGCATATCTTTGGGTGGGGGTCGTCGCTGTCGATTGAGAAACTAACGTTCTCGCCGGACAGATTATGACCTGAGGAAGTGATGCCGTTGAAGCTGAAAATTTCGCAAGTTCTCATTAAAAAATACGCTTAAACAACAGCTAATCCGAAGATGTGAGATACCATGAAACGCCATGAAACCCTATTCGATATTCTGAATCTGTTCCCGGATCTGTTCAATCAGCACTTTGAGTTCAATCGCCGACCGCGTGGTGTCCGCATCCGCTGATTTCGAGGAAAGCGTATTCGCCTCGCGGTTCAACTCCTGCATCAGAAAATCCAACCGCCGCCCCACCGGTTCCGAACGCTCCAAAACCGCCTCAATCTCATCCAGATGAGTATCCAGTCGATCCAGCTCCTCATCCACATCCAGGCGTTGCGCAATCAACACCAGTTCCTGCTCCAGCCGACCAGGGTCAGCATCCGCCGGAATCTCCGTCAGTCGGTTCAACAACCTGTCCCGCCAACGCGCCAGCACCTCTGGACGACGCGCGCGCACCTGTTTAACATGCTCGCGCATCGCGATGCAGCGTTGCCGAATCATTTCGGCGGTGCGCTGGCCTTCCCGTTTGCGGGTTGCAACCAGCTCCGCCAGCGCGGCATCCAAACCGGCAAGCAGGGTCAACTTAATCTCATCCAGATTCGGCTCGGCCTCGCTGACCGCTCCGGGCCAACGCAATATATCCACCAACCGCAATCCAGTGCCCGGCCCCATCAGGTGTTCCAGCTCGCCAGCCACTTCCAGCAAGCGCTCGACCAGAGGTTGATTCAACGTGATAGCGGTCAACGCTGCACCAGTCGTTTGCAGCTTAAGCACACCTTCCACCTTACCGCGACTCAGCGCCGCTACAATGCGTTCGCGGGCCAGAGATTCCAAACTGCGCAACGCCTCCGGCAGACGAATCGAGGTTTCCAGATAGCGGTGATTGACCGAGCGTAATTCCCAGATCATCGTTCCCCACACGCTGGATTGCTCCTGGCGCGCAAACGCTGTCATGCTGCGTAACATGGCTGATCCTCAATCTTTAGTGGTCGTTCGTCATTTAATGATTTGGTGCTTAAGCTTAGCTGAAACCATCGGTAGAAGCGCTCGAAACAAGAGATTAACCGATCAAACGACCTGACCGCCTGTTCTGTTATAGTCCATTCCTGAAATCTTAATCCCTACTGAAACAGGAAACCGCCTTATGCGTCCCAGCGCCCGCGCCGCCGATGAATTGCGCCCGATTTGCCTTACCCGCCAATTTACCCGACACGCCGAAGGTTCGGTGCTGGTGGAATTTGGCGACACCCGCTTGATCTGCACCGCCAGCATTGAAGAGCGGGTCCCTCCGTTCCTGAAAGGCAAAGGACGGGGCTGGGTCACGGCTGAATATGGCATGTTGCCCCGCTCCACTCACACCCGAACACAAAGAGAAGCCAGTCGAGGCCGGCAAGATGGCCGCACCCTGGAAATTCAGCGCCTGGTCGGTCGCTCGTTGCGCGCAGTCATGGATTTGGAAGCGCTGGGCGAACGCACGATTACTATCGACTGCGATGTGATTCAGGCCGATGGCGGCACCCGCACTGCGGCGATTACCGGCGGTTTCGTAGCGCTGGCCGATGCGGTGCGCTATCTCATTGGCCGAAAATGGGTCAAAAAAAATCCGCTGCACGGCCAGGTCGCTTCGGTCTCGGTCGGCATTTATCAAGGCGCGCCAGTGCTGGATCTGGACTATGCCGAGGATTCCGAAGCCGAAACCGACATGAACGTGGTGATGAACGATGCCCAGGCTTTCATTGAAATCCAGGGCACCGCCGAAGGCCATGCCTTCCGCATGGAGGAATTGCAGGCTATGCTGGAACTGGCGCAGGGCGGTATTGCAAAATTGCTGGTTAAGCAAAGAGAAGTATTGGGATTGCCCGCCTGACACACAACGAATGGAGAAACTCATGCATGAGATTGTCCTGGCGACCGGTAATGCCGGTAAGCTCCGGGAATTCCGCGCCGCTTTGACAGAGGTGGAGCTGGAAATCAGGCCACAATCGGAATGGCAGGCGCCGGAAGCCGAAGAGACCGGTTTGACCTTTGTTGAAAATGCGTTGATCAAGGCCCGGAATGCGACACAACACACGGGACTGCCGGCGCTGGCCGATGATTCCGGATTGGTAGTAGACGCCCTGGGCGGCGCGCCCGGCGTGTATTCAGCCCGTTATGCGGGCGCGGGCGCCAGTGATCGCGCGAACATTGAAAAATTGCTAACCGACTTGGGGGACACACCTGCCGAACAACGCGGCGCGTACTTTCAGTGCGTACTGGTTCTCCTGCGCCACGCTGCCGACCCGACGCCGCTGATTTGCCAAGCGCGCTGGGAAGGTTTCATCACCTTCGAACCCTATGGCGCTGACGGTTTCGGCTACGATCCGGTGTTCCTCGTCCCCAGCGAAGGGCAAACCGCCGCTGAACTGGATCTGGCGGTCAAGAACCGGCTGAGTCATCGCGGCCAAGCGCTGGCGCAACTGATTGAGATGCTCAAGCGACGCCATGAATTCTGGAGGTTGGCTACAGCGGCGGCAGCACAATCGACCGCATGATCGGCTCCAGTTGCTTCCATACCTGCTCCGCCTGGCGTTTGGACAGAACTTTAGGCGACATTTCGTAATAGAAAATCAATGTTGACCTTTCATTCGACGCCGCCATTAGCGCTCTATATCCATATTCCGTGGTGCGTGCGCAAATGTCCGTACTGCGATTTCAACTCTCACGAATTGCGCGGGCCGTTGCGGGAACCGGTTTATGTTGACGCCTTGCTGGCCGATGTCGAGCAGGATTTACCTCGGGTGTGGGGGCGGCGCATTGACAGCGTGTTTATCGGCGGCGGCACGCCCAGTTTATTTTCCGCCGAGTCCCTGGAGCGGTTGCTATCGGGTCTGCGCGCCCGGTTGCCATTGCGCCCGGATATGGAAATCACCCTGGAAGCGAATCCGGGCGCAGTTGAGCAGGGCCGGTTTGCTGAATTTCGCGAAATTGGCGTCAATCGCTTGTCCATCGGCGTGCAAAGCTTCAATGATGGACACTTACAGGCATTAGGACGCATCCATGACCGCCGCGCTGCATTCGCCGCCGCGGAGGCCGCTCATGCCGCCGAGATGGATAACTTCAATCTGGACCTGATGTTCGGCCTGCCGGGGCAAACGGTTGAGCAGGCTTTGGCCGATGTGGCTAACGCTATCGCTCTGCAACCGGCCCATCTTTCGTACTATCAGCTGACCATCGAGCCGAACACCCGCTTTCACTATGCGCCACCCACCTTGCCGGTTGACGAAACCATCGACGCCATTCAGGAACAGGCGTGGATTCAACTGGAACGCCAGGGTTATCAACGCTACGAAGTGTCCGCTTACGCCCGCGAAAACCGTCGCTGCCGGCACAACCTCAACTACTGGGAATTTGGCGACTATCTGGGGATTGGCGCCGGTGCGCACGGCAAATTGACCGATCCCGCCGCCGGACGAATTCACCGGCTGTGGAAGCTCAAACATCCCCGGGATTACCTGGCTTCTGCTGGAACTCCGACAAGCATCGGCGGCGATGAACCCATCCAGGAGAGCGATCTACCGGTGGAATTTCTGATGAACGCCCTGCGCCTGGCTGAAGGCGTCCCCGCGACGCTGTTCAACGAACGAACCGGTTTACCCTTGACTGTATTGGAACCGGCATGGCGTCAAGCCTGCGCGGACGGACTGATGGAGGCCGATCCCGACCGGCTGCAACCAACCCCATTTGGGTTACGGTTTCTAAACGACCTTCTGCAAAGATTCATGCCAGGATAGCCGGTTAAATTTTAAGGGTGCATTTTGCGCTCCTTACCTTGTTACTCGCTCATACACCGTCTACAGTTTGAAAGCGTCGCCATACCCGCATGGCGATGTAAAATTGAAAATTCAGAGCGATAATGCACAAAGGAGGTTGATTGATGAACAAGAAACTACTGATGGGCGTAGCCGCATTCTGTGCGATGGGCTTGTCCGCCGGCGCCTGGGCGTCTGATTTCGGCACTTGCTGAAGAAGCCAAGGCCATGTTGGAAAAGGCCGTTGCTGCGGTGCAAGCCGATCAGGCCAAAGCCCTGGAGATGTTCACGAAGGGCGAAGGTGGATTCAAGGAGAAGGATTTATACGTTTTTTGCGGCGGTCCCGATGGTAATTTCACTGCTCACCCGAAACTGGTGGGGAAGAGCTTGAAAGATCTGAAGGATAAGGCGGGCAAGGCGCTCGGCGAGGAAATGTACAAGGATGCGCATGAAGGCGGGATGACCGAAGTGGCTTACATGTGGCCGCGTCCGGGCGAAGAAAAACCTTCCGAGAAAGTAGCGTATGTTGAAAAAGTAGGCGATCAAATCTGCGCCGTGGGTTATTACAAGCCCTAAGGTCGCATTCAACGATTGTTAATGATCCTGCTTGCGCCGAACTCTATTTGGAGTTCGGCGTTCTCATCTAGCTACATCCTTCCGCATTTCCCACTTCATAACGCTGTTCATCCGTTAATCTCGTTTATACTGCCCCGGTTTTCTCAATCCCCCTCGCATCTTCCCAGGAGGATCCGGTGATCTACTCCCTTGGCGACCGCAAGGTCGAATTCCATGGCGAAGACTGGTTCATCGCCGACAATGCGACCGTAATCGGCTCGGTCGTCCTCAAGCACAACGCCAGTATCTGGTTCAACGTCGTGGCGCGCGGCGACAATGACGTCATAACCATCGGCGAGAATTCCAATGTCCAGGACGGCGCCATTCTTCACACCGACCCCGGCATTCTGTTGACCATCGGACGCGATGTTACCGTCGGCCATCTTGCCATGCTGCATGGCTGCATCATCGGCGACAACAGCTTGATCGGCATAAAAAGTCTGATCATGAACCGGGCCGTAATCGGCAAAAACTGCCTGATTGGCGCCAACAGCCTGATCCCGGAAGGCAAGGTGATTCCGGACGGCTCGCTGGTCATGGGTTCGCCGGGCAAGATTGTGCGCACCCTGACCGAGCGGGAAATCGAAGGCTTGCGCCTGACAGCCGGGCGCTATGTCGAGAATTTCAAACGTTTCAAACGCGATTTGCGCGAGCAGGATTAAAGCCGGTGGCGACGCTTGAAGACCAGTTGGAACTCGCGATCCAGGAAGTCGGTACGACGATTCTGGGCAAGGAACGAGCCATCCGGCTGGCGCTGGCCTGCCTGCTGGCGCGTGGTCACCTGCTCATCGAGGATTTACCTGGTATGGGTAAGACCACGCTGGCTCACGCCCTGGCGCGGTGTCTCGGCTTACACTACCAGCGCATCCAGTTCACCAGCGACCTGTTGCCAGCGGACATTCTCGGCGCGGCAGTGTATGAACGCCAGAAGGAAACCTTTGTTTTTCATCCCGGACCGATCTTTGCTCAGTTGATTTTGGCGGATGAGATCAACCGCGCCACGCCCAAGACGCAAAGCGCGTTGTTGGAAGCGATGGAGGAGGGCCAGGTCACGATCGAGGCGGAAAGCCGCGAATTGCCGAAACCGTTTTTCGTCATCGCCACCCAGAACCCGGCTTACCAGATTGGCACTTTTCCCTTGCCAGAATCGCAACTTGACCGGTTTCTCATGCGGATCGAACTGGGTTATCCCGATGTGCAGGCCGAACGGATGTTGCTGGAAGGTGAGGATCGGCGCGAAGTTTTGGCCCGCTTGCCGGTCAGTATGACGCCGGCGCAATTGCATGAGGCGCAAGCGAAAGTCGCAGGCGTTCACGCTGCGCCGCCGCTGCTGGATTATGTGCAGGCGCTGCTGGCGTTCTCCCGCCAGTCCAATTGCTTCCGCGGCGGCCTGTCGCCACGAGCTGGATTGGGACTGTTACGCGCAGCGCGGGCCTGGGCGTTGCTGCACCGGCGAGGGCATGTGCTGCCAGAAGATGTGCAGACCGTGTTGCCCGCCGTCGTTGGCCATCGCCTGCACCCCGGCGACGATAACCTGGAACAGTCATCTGCTGCACTGGTTAAACAGTTACTAAACGCCGTAGCCCTGCCGGCCTGAGTCTGATTGCATGTTCGATGGTTTACGGCAACGCTTCGAAGCGTGGGTCACCCGTAGTCAGCAACCGATTTATGAACCGGTGCGATTGGAGCGTCGTCGCATTTACATTCTGCCGACCCGCTACGGTTATGGCTTTGCCGCGCTGCTGTTCGTGCTGTTTCTTTGGTCCATCAACTACAGCAACAACATGGGCTTCGCCTTCACCTTTCTGCTGGTCGCCGTAGCCCACAACAGCATGTGGCAGGCGCACGATGCGCTGCTGGGTTTAATCGTGCATCCCCCTGATGTGGAGCCTGTTTTCGTTGGCCAGGAGGCGGTATTTCGTTTCCGGCTGGAAAATCCCGATTTGAAACCGCGTTACGGCGTTGGGCTGCAATGGCGCGATCAGCCCGCTCACTATGTAGATGCGCCAGCTTCCGGCGCGGCGGTGGCGACCGTGGCTATTCCGGCGACGCAGCGGGGTTGGCTGCGGCCAGGGCGGATTCGGGTGCTGACCCGTTTTCCCCTGGGTTTATTGCAATCGTGGAGCTGGGTGGAATTCGAGTCAGCCGTCCTGGTTTATCCACCGCCACGGGGACGCCGCGCCTTGCCGGCGGCGTCGCCCAACCATTCCGGCGGTGGTTTGCACGAACAGGGGCCGGGCAGCGAAGACTATGCCGGTTTCCGACCTTATGCGCCGGGAGACTCGCCGCGCCGGATCGCCTGGAAGGCGGCAAGTCGCAGCGATCAACTCCTGGTCAAACGCTTTACCGATCAGGCTCGTCCGGAATTGTGGTTAGACTGGTCACTGCTCGGTGATGACGCAGTCGAGGCGCGGCTGGCGCAACTCTGTCAGTGGGTACTGAAAGCGGAAAGCGAGGGGCTTCGCTATGGTCTGCGCTTGCCTGGTACGCAAATTCCACCTGGGCAGGGCGATGCGCATCGCCGCCGCTGCCTGGAGGCGCTAGCGCTGTTCTAATATCGGCTATACGTCCGTCTCTTGTTTGTCGGAGGATGCCTATGAAATTCTGGAGGCGAAAATCTACCCCTTCCGCCGCCTCGACCCACTCTTCTTCAGCGGGCGAAGGAAGCGCTAAGGTCCATGTCCAAATTCCAGTAGAACCACTAACATCCACGGCGCTGATCTGGCTGACGTTGACCTTGGCCCTGGCGGTTGCGCCACACGCCAATGAATTGCCGGTCTGGCTGGCGCCAGCATTTCTCATCATCGCCGGCTGGCGCGTCTTCATTGCCATTCGGAAACAACCCTTGCCGCCTCGCTGGGTGCTGCTAACGCTGGCGCTGCTGGCGACCGCTGGGGTGTTGGTCAGCTTCAGAACATTGTTTGGCCGCGACCCCGGCGTGGCGCTGATGACTGCGATGGCCGCCTGTAAATTGCTGGAAACTCGGGGATTGCGCGATGGCGTGGTGTTGGTCTTCCTGGGTTATCTGCTGGTGATGAGCAACCTGCTCTACAGCCAGGAAATTCCTATGGTCGCCTACCTGCTGGGGGTGGTAACGCTGATGCTGGTTTCCCAAATGCTCATTCACCGTCAGCACGCCGGTCTGACCGCACTCGCCCCTTTGCGACTGGCCGGCAAAATGGTGCTGGTCGCTATTCCAGTCATGCTGGTGTTGTTCGTGCTGTTCCCGCGCATCCCTGGCCCCTTATGGGGATTGCCGAAGGATGCTTACAAAGGCCGCACCGGTTTGTCCGGGGAGATGGAGCCGGGGACGATCAGTGAGTTGATCCAGTCCGGTGAAGTCGCCTTCCGCGTCCGGTTCACCGGCCCCATACCGTCGCCGAAGCAGCTTTATTGGCGCGGCCCGGTGTTATGGAATTTCGATGGGCGGCGCTGGCGGCAGCGTGACGAATTGCCAGCGAAAACGCCTTTTCCCTTGATTCCGGAAGGTCCGGCGCTGGATTACGCAGTGCTGATGGAGCCGAACAACCGACGCTGGCTGCTGGCGCTGGATTTGCCGGCCAGTCTCCCGCAACGCGCCGGCATGACCCGGTCATTTCAGATATTGCGCGAGCAACCCGTCAATGAAGTGTACCGCTATGAGATGCGCTCCTACCTGCAATATCGGACGGGCGAGTTGCCTTCGCACGAGCGGTTTGTTGGTTTGCAGTTGCCTGCGCAGCGCAATCCGCGCGCCCGGGAACTGGTCGAGGAATGGCGCGCGCGCGACTCCAGCCCCGGAAGTCTGGTTAATGCGGCCCTGACACTGTTTCGCGAGCAGCCGTTTTATTACACCTTAACGCCACCGCTACTCGGTTTTCACAGCGTCGATGAGTTTCTCTTTCGCACCCGTGAAGGCTTTTGTGAACATTACGCCAGCGCCTTCGTGTTTCTGATGCGGGCCGCTGGCGTGCCCGCACGAGTGGTTACCGGTTATCAGGGTGGCGAGCGTAATGAATTGGGGGAATACCTGATCGTTCGCCAATCCGATGCGCATGCCTGGGCTGAGGTCTGGCTGGAAGGCCAGGGCTGGGTGCGTGTTGATCCTACCGCGGCGGTGTCGCCAAATCGGATTCAACAAGGTATTTATGCTGCGCTGACTGATATGGATACCCTGCCGTTTCTAGCCCGCCGAGGCGGTGATTATGAATGGCTGCGACGCTTGGCCCTGAATTGGGATGCGTTGAATATTCAATGGAACGAGTGGGTGTTGGCCTATGGTCCCGACCGACAGAAGGAATTTCTATCAGGTCTGGGGTTTGGCGAGGTGGATTGGCGCGAGATGACGATCGCTATGGTGGCGATACTTGGCGGGCTGGGGGCGATCTTCGTCACGCTGCGTTGGCGGAGCCGTCGACCTCGTGACCCGGTCGTGCGAGCCTGGCAGCAGTTCTGCGGCCGATTGGCGCAACGCGGATTAGCGCGTGGCCCCCATGAAGGTCCACTGGATTTCAGCAACCGGGTGATTGCGCAATGCCCCGAGCTGGCCAGGCCGGTTCGAGACATTGCGCGACTGTACATGGCCTTGCGCTATGGCCCGGTCATCCCGCCGATGGCGGTGCGCCAGTTGCAGCGACGGGTGAGGCAATTCCGGGCTTGAGTTCTCATAATGTTATCTAAGAAGCTGTATTGAAACTCTATTACCTAAGCAACCTGTAAAAGATCATCTTCTA
>JAGRHQ010000469.1 GCA_020444905.1 Candidatus Competibacteraceae bacterium | reverse complement strand
CCCAACACCCGACACAGGGCAATGAAATGACTTTGCGAACCACTGCGCTCGGTCAGGGTGCTATCGCGGCATACTCGAATGAATTCGGCGATTTCAGCGGGCGTGGTCACCGGAAACGGCCTCGATTCCGGGGCGGAGGGTCGACCGATCCAGCAGTGGGGAAAAAACGCATGGCGCCTCTCGCGGCAGATTTTGACTCAACTATAGGCCAAAGCCGGAGAGACGCCACGCGAATCCAGGAACAGTGACGCGGAAAAACCGATACATTCAGGGAGAAGTCGGCCACTCCCCCCTTTGAAAAAGGGGGGGTTGAGGGGGATTTTGAAAAGGAGGTTGAACGGCTACCATTGAGCTATGTCGGCAGAGAGAGCCGCCGCCATCAGCAGCTGGCAACCGACGTGCTGTTTTGGAAACCGGCGCTGCGGTTCAAGTCGCAATGCACGCCGGCGACCACGGGGGCGCCACTCGTGCGGCTCGTCGGTTGCAGCGCGGCGGACGAAATGTGGCTCTGCTGGTTAAAGCCTTGCGCGACCTCAATATCCCGTAAATCCTGCCGCCCACTCGATATGGAAGCGGTGACATTCGGCGTAAAGCTCCGATCATTGAAGCCAGC
>JAGRHQ010000468.1 GCA_020444905.1 Candidatus Competibacteraceae bacterium | reverse complement strand
AAACGCTGGCCGCGGCGATGGCCGAGGAAAAGGACACGATCGAGGATGTGGTCGAGCCTTTCCTGATTCAGCAGGGATTCATCAAACGCACTCCCCGAGGGCGTGTGGCAACCGATCGGGCCTATCGCCATCTGGGGCTGTCGTCCCCGGCGAGCCGTTCCGGCGAACTCTTTTAGGTCAACCAACATTATGGCACGCATCAAAATCAAACCCGCACGGGTCTTCTCCATCCTTTTTGTTTGCACGGGCAACATCTGCCGCAGCCCCATGGCCGAGTACGATCTCAAGGCCAAGCTGGCGGCCAAGGGCCTGCAACGGGTACGTGTCTCCTCCGCGGGCACCATCGGCGGACGCATCCCCAACTCCCCCGACGAGGCCGTAATCGCCGCCTCCCGCAAGGGCGTGAATCTGGGCCGCCACGAGTCACGGCGGCTGGATCAGGCGATGGTCGACGAGACGGACCTGATCGTCGCGATGGACTCGGATCACAAAAAGAAGCTGCTGGAAAATTTCACCGGCATCAAAAGCAAGCTTGTGCTGCTCACCGATTTTCGCGGCGACAAACTCAACGGCGAGAGCATCCCCGATCCCTACGGCCTGGACCAACTTTTCTA
>JAGRHQ010000467.1 GCA_020444905.1 Candidatus Competibacteraceae bacterium | reverse complement strand
TCTACGGATCGTATCCGCCAGCAACTTGCGGAGGCCGAGCAGGTCGCGACCGCAATGAACGAAATGACCGCGACTGTGCAGGATGTCGCACAAACCGCGGCGAGCGCCGACGCGGCAGCAAGTGATGCTGACGCCAAGGCAAGCGAAGGTCGCAGCGTTGCTGTGCAGGCACTGGCCGCTACAGAGGACCTGGTGAATGAGGTACAACAGGCAGCGGCGGTGATTCGTAAACTGGAGTCAGAGAGTGAGAGCATTGGTGCTGTGCTGGACGTCATACGTGGTATCGCGGAACAAACCAATCTACTGGCCCTGAATGCGGCGATCGAAGCTGCTCGTGCCGGTGAGCAGGGACGAGGATTCGCTGTCGTGGCAGACGAGGTCCGTACCCTGGCTGGGCGCACGCAGGACTCTACGCAAGAGATCCAGCGCATGATCGAGAGTTTGCAGCAAGGCACCAAAGGCGCCACCCAGTCCATGGAGAAGGGGCAGACTAAAGCGCAGTCCACGCTGGATCAGGTCAAGAGCACGGAGCAGACACTGAGCGTTATCAGTCAGGCCGTTGCCCGCATCAAGGAGATGAACGCTCAGATTGCGACGGCGGCCGAAGAGCAGGG
>JAGRHQ010000466.1 GCA_020444905.1 Candidatus Competibacteraceae bacterium | reverse complement strand
GAGCTCCGCCTGGGCGAAAAATGCACTGGCCAGCCGTAGAATTTCATTGGCCTTGCGTAACTCACGCACTTCCCGCTCCAATGCCTTGACGCGCTCCTGTTCGGCGGTGCTCGGCCCTGGGCGCTGGCCCGTGTCACGCTCATGCCGCCGCACCCAGCGGCGGAGCGTTTCCGTTGAGCAGCCGATCTTCGATGCAATCGAAACCATCGCCGCCCACTCCGATTCATACTGATCTTTGGCCTCAAAAACCAAGCGAACCGCCCGTTCAATTACTTCAGGAGAAAACTTCTCTGATTTCTTCATGGCTCCATTCTCTCAAAGGTTGGAGCCTCCTCAAAACCCGGGGCGGTTCACCGTTGCTCGGCAATGTACTGCTCCAGTTGACGCCGCAAGAGCCGAAGGTAGGGATTGCCCCAGATGGCCCCTTGCCGGTACTCCAGTTGACCCGCACGAATGCCCTGAACAATAAAGTCGTGGTCAATCCCGTATTCTTTCTTCGCTGTGGCGTCGCTCAGGGTCGCGCCTTTACGATTCCACTCACCGTACTCGGCCATCTCTCTTCTCTCGCTGATTGAATGACTTTGGAGACCCGTCAGGATCGCCCACCCGTCACCG
>JAGRHQ010000465.1 GCA_020444905.1 Candidatus Competibacteraceae bacterium | reverse complement strand
GATCATAAAGGTTTTCGTTTGAATCATGCATGGCTGAAGAAATTCGGGGTAACCAACGGTACCACTGCAGAAGACTGGATAGACGACGAGTTAACACGCGAGAAGATGATTCCTTACTTTTGGCCTTCAGACAGTGAGCAAGAAGAAGCCGGTGTGCGAGCGGTCTTTTTGGGACACTATTTTCGATGGGATCCCGAGGAATCGTACCGGGTCGCTCTGAAGCACGGTTTTCAATCGATTGAGACTCCCAAGACAGGTTATTATGCTTACGCGGATATCGACGATGAGTTCCTCATCACGATTCATCATTGGATGAAGTGGTACAAGTTCGGCTTTACTCGATTATGGGACAACCTTTCGCTCGAAGTAAGGAATGGCCGGATGAGTCGAGATGATGCCGTCGATTTGATTCGCAATGCGGGACCCGAGCAGCCCGACGAAGAAATCGATCAGTTTTGCCAGTATCTGGGAATTGATCGGAAGCACTTCTTTGAAATTGCTGAAAAGTTTCGCAATACGGAAATCTGGAAAAAAGACAGTCATGGGAACTGGTACATACCTGACTTCTTGATCTCGGATTGGAGCTGGAGCTAAAGTATGGAAGTTCGCTTTAAGC
>JAGRHQ010000464.1 GCA_020444905.1 Candidatus Competibacteraceae bacterium | reverse complement strand
GTCTCCTGAAACTTTCGGTCGGTTTCTTGCCAACTCTCCTTGAGCAACCGCTCGGTTTCCTGCAACTTTAGATCGGTTTCTTGCCAACTCTTCTTGAGCAACCGCTCGGTTTCCTGGAATTTCCGGTCGGTCTCCTGCGATTGCTCTTTCAACAACCGGTCAGTTTCCCGAAACAAATTCAACACGTCTTCATACGTCGTGGCCATCGTCATTCCCTCTCTGTTCAATGCGCCGATTTTATCCTTTGACCGCGCCCTTCACCAAAAAACCGCCCCGGTCTCCCAAGAGCGGTTCATTTCATCTTGCTCTCCCCTTTGAAAAAGGGGGGCCGGGGGGGATTTAGTTGCAGCCCCATCGACGCAGCTACACGGCTATATATCTATGCCGCTCGCTGACAATCCATCGGTCGTTGTAGAACAGGATGCCCTAATTCCTCTAGTGTAAGCATATAGGAACACAATGCATCGCGTCCCTCTTGAAGCGCTTCTTCGGGGGTCGCGCCATCGGCCATGCAACCGGGATAGTCGGGAAACTCAATGAGGTACCCACCACCTTCGCTTTCCGTTAAAGGATGAATGACACAATACGGCAACTTATTCATCATGCTCCTCACCTC
>JAGRHQ010000463.1 GCA_020444905.1 Candidatus Competibacteraceae bacterium | reverse complement strand
TACCGGGAGGAAGTGGCGTCCCTGCGGGAGACTTTAAGCCACTCCGGGGGCCAGGGAGAGGCAGCCAAGCATCTGCGCGGCCTGATCGAGAAGATCGTCCTGACACCCAAAGAAGGTCGCGAGGAGCTTCAGATTGACCTTTATGGCGATCTGGCGGGAATCCTGATCATGGCGGCCGATAAAACGGGCCATCAGAAACGAGAAAGGCTCCGGAACGCTGTCAATGACAATATTCCGGAGCCTTCCAAGATAGTGTTGGTAGCGGGGGCAGGATTTGAACCTGCGACCTTCGGGTTATGAGCCCGAGAGTTTTTGACATTTTCTGGTGGGTATGGCTTGTTGTGTGTGGCTAACCAACGGAATCTTAATAAGATACTAGGCGCGGGTATAGATGCGCATAGGGCGGCATCCTCAGAATGTGGCTACACTGTGGCTACATGGAAGCGACTGGCAAGATCTGAGGAGCCTGTTGTGGCGAGAGAGCGACTGACATTGGAGCGGATCCGAAACCTCGAGGCGCCGGCCGGCGGAGGGCAGGACTTTCTCTGGGATACCGAGGCGCCGAGGCTCGCCGTGCGGGCCACTTCAGGCGCCAAGTCGTACATCTTCGAGAGCA
>JAGRHQ010000462.1 GCA_020444905.1 Candidatus Competibacteraceae bacterium | reverse complement strand
CACATATCCGAGCAGGTTGAGACCGTCGCGGGTGCGGCTGACCTGAGCCTTACGCGGATGGAGATGCAGTCGTTCTCGCGTCAAGTAGTCGGCCAGCGCGGCGTGATGCTCGTGCAGGTCGGTTTTGGCGTCGGCGAGCAGAACCATGTCATCCACGTAGCGCAGATAAGCGGGGACGCGGCGCTGGTCCTTGAGGCATGGTTCGAGGTCGTCGAGGTAAAGGTTGGCGAAGAATTGGCTGGTCAGGTTGCCGATGGGGATGCCGCGCCGCCGTTCCAGCGGCCCGATGGCTCCCCCCTTTGCAAAAGGGGGGTCGGGGGGGATTTCGACCTCTTGGCCACAGGCCGGTTCGCCGGCCGCTTCGGTGGGGCTGCCGTCGATGATCCGGTCGAGCAACGTCAAGACGTGAGGGTCAGCGATGCGCCGCCGCAGTTTGGCTTTGAGCCGGGCGTGGTCGATGGAGGGAAAGTAGCGTTGGATGTCGAGTTTGAGGACGTAGGGGTAGCGTTGCGCCCAGCGTTGATAGCGGTCCACGGCGGCGTGGGTGCCCTTGCCCCGGCGGCAGGCGTAGGAGTCGAAGATAAAGGTGCGATCCAGCGGCGGTTCGATGACGTTCA
>JAGRHQ010000461.1 GCA_020444905.1 Candidatus Competibacteraceae bacterium | reverse complement strand
AGCACCTGCCGCACGCCGTGGCGGCTGGTGGTCATCGACGATGCCAGCCCTGAGCCCGAGGTCAGCGCCTGGCTGCAGGAGGTCGCCGCCACCGACAGCCGGATCGAGCTGCTGCGCAACGAGCAGAACCTGGGCTTTGTCGGCACCGTGAACCGGGGCATGGCCCTGGCGGCCGAACGTGACGTGCTGCTGCTCAACAGCGACACCGAGGTCGCGAACGACTGGCTCGACCGCATCCGTGCGGCGGCCTATGGCGACCAGAAGGTGGCCTCGGTCACGCCGTTCTCCAACAACGCCACCATCTGCAGCTACCCGCGCTTCTGCCAGGACAACGACCTGCCCGAGGGATGGCCGGTGGCCGAACTGGACGCGTTGTTCGCCAAGGTCAACCCGGGCCAGGTGGTGGACGTGCCCACCGGCGTCGGCTTTTGCATGTATATCCGCCGTGCGGCGCTGAACGACGTCGGCCTGTTCGATGTCGAGCACTTCGGCAAGGGCTACGGCGAGGAAAACGACTTCTGCATCCGGGCCCACAAGGCAGGGTGGCGCAACCTGCATTTGCTGGACACTTTTGTGCTCCACAGTGGCGGCGTCAGTTTTGGCGACAGCAAGAGCCC
>JAGRHQ010000460.1 GCA_020444905.1 Candidatus Competibacteraceae bacterium | reverse complement strand
GTTGAAGCCACCGCTTATGTTATGAAGCGATTATAAATCAATTTTGATCTATCTATGATGATCTAGATTGATGGATTTGCATCCTCCCTGGCGAGACCTTTCTCAGTTCCGCGAAACAACGCCAGCGACGGTGTGCGTGGATCGATGGAACAAGCCTTCCAGGGCCGGCAATCATGCCCCGCCGCCGCCTGACAACTTTGCGGTGACCCCGCGATTTTGCCGTCTACTATTAATTCGTCGACGCGCCGCGCCGATGAACGAGCGCGAGTTGTACCCACTACGGGGCGACTTCGTCGTCCCGTACTCGCGTTTCCGCTGCCCTGCTTCGTCCAAGTAAGTCCCCTGTTCTTGAATCGGCGGCGGCTCCGCTTTGTGCGGGATGACGCTCAGCTCGCGCCCATTGGACTCCAAAGCTAGGCCACTCGGGGAACAACATGTTATGGATACGCGATATGCGAACACGATCATCAACGTCGCGCGTGGAGAAGCGATACCCCCTCCCTACGGAAAGGTCAATGACTTCCTGACGGAACCGGGGGGCGATCCGAACGTTCGCTACGGCTGGAAGCGGTTGAAGGAATATTTCGAGGTTGCAGCCCGGTATAACGACGGGCATT
>JAGRHQ010000045.1 GCA_020444905.1 Candidatus Competibacteraceae bacterium | reverse complement strand
GCAATTATCGACCAACCCAATCAGTTCGATTTCTACGACGGCGGTGGCCTGGACATCGCGGTGCTGGGTTTAGCGCAGGTTGACTGTCAGGGCAATCTCAATGTTTCCAAATTTGGTCCCCGTATCGCCGGCGCAGGTGGTTTTATCAACATCAGCCAGAATGCCCGGAAAGTGGTGTTCGCTGGAACGTTCACCGCCGGCAAACTGGACGTTGCTGTGGAAAACGGCCAATTGCGCATCCGCCACGACGGGGAAACCGCCAAATTCGTGGAGGCCGTCGAACAGCGCACCTTCAGCGGCGAAGTCGCCAGTCAGCGTGGACAACCGGTGCTTTATGTCACCGAGCGGGCGGTGTTTCGGCTGACCGCAGAGGGACCAGAGCTGATCGAGATCGCTCCGGGCCTCGATCTGGAGCGGGACGTGCTGGCCAAAATGGCGTTTCGACCGGCGATCAGTCCACAACTCAGGACCATGGACGCCTGCATTTTCAACGACGGATCCATGGGCTTGCGCGAGTTGCTGGTTGCTCGGCCATTGGATCAGCGATTGTCCTACGACCCAGCCAAGAATTTGTTCTTCCTGAATTTCGAGGGTCTGGCCGTGCGTAGCCATGAAGATATCGCCCGAATTCGCGCGGCTATCACCGGCCGTCTGGAACCGCTCGGTAAACCGGTGTTCGGCATTGTCAACTACGACAATTTCTCGATTACCCCGGAGTTAATGCAGGACTATATGAACATGGTGAGCGATGTCGTGCAACGCTACTACCTGGGCGTGACCCGCTACACCACCAACACTTTCCTGCGCGCCCAACTGGGGGATGCCCTCCGGCAACATAATCTTAAGCCCGATCTCTACGCCACCGCCGCCGAGGCGGCTGCGCGGCTTGATCCCTCGTAAGTACCCTCATGGTCTCCCCTTTTGCAAGGTGGAGGTTTTTAAGGAAGATAAAGCGATTCCTTGCACAAGCGCCAGGATTTTCTGCTAGGGTTTACCGTTATATCTCCCCTTTTGCAGAGGAATCCCGATCCATCATGACCTGCGATTTCCATGTCCTTGCCGCGCCCGGCGTTCGCAACCTTCAGCCCTATCAACCCGGCAAGCCGGAAAGCGAATTACGCCGGGAGTATGGTCTTAGCGACATCGTCAAACTGGCCTCCAACGAAAATCCGCTGGGTCCCAGTCCCCGTGCGGTAACCGCCATTCAGAGTGTACTGGGCGATTTGGCGCGTTATCCCGATGGCAACGGTTTTGAACTCAAGACCGCCTTGTCCGCCAAGCTCGGGCTATCGATGGCTATGTTGACCCTGGGCAACGGCTCCAACGATGTGCTGGAACTGATTGCCCGCGCTTTTCTGACGGCGGAACATGAAGCGGTCTTTTCCGAACACGCCTTCGCGGTCTATCCCCTAGTCACCCAGGCCATTGGCGCTACTGCCCGGATTGCCAAAGCCTATTCACCGAATCACGCCATGCCCTGCGGTCATGATCCAGCAGCCCTGCTTGCTCTGGTCAGTGAGCGTACTCGGGTCGTGTTTATCGCCAATCCCAATAATCCCACCGGCACATGGCTCACTACAGCGGAGTTGCAAGGGTTACTGGAGGCGATACCTCCAGCAGTGATCGTTGTCGTGGATGAGGCTTATTTTGAATATGTCGAGCCGGAAACCGATTGTCCCAACGCCCTGCGCTGGCTGGACCGTTTCCCGAACCTTGTTGTGACCCGCACCTTTTCCAAAGCCTATGGACTGGCGGGACTGCGGGTCGGCTATGCCGTTTCTCATCCGGCAATCGCTGATTTGCTGAACCGGGTGCGCCAGCCCTTCAATGTCAACAGCCTGGCGCTGGTCGCCGCAGCGGCGGCGCTAGAGGATGTCAGTCACCTGGAGCAGGGGCGCGCGGTTAACCGCGCCGGGATGCGGCAAGTGCAGGACGCCTGTCGGCAATGGGGTTTGAACTGGCTACCGTCAGCAGGCAATTTTCTGTGCGTGGATATGGGGCGCTCAGGGCGAGAGGTGTTTGTAGAACTTTTGAAACGAGGCGTGATTGTCCGTCCCGTCGATAACTATGGACTCCCTCAGCACCTGCGAATCAGCATCGGCAGCGCGGCGGAAAACGCTCGGCTGATCGAAGCCATGCAGGACGTGTTGCGGGGTTGACATGAAGACAGCGCAACCCCTGATTCAACGTCTGTGCATCATCGGCGTTGGGCTGATTGGCGGCTCGCTGGCCCGAGCATTGCGGGACGCTGGCGAGGTGGGCGAGGTCATCGGCTGTGGGCGGGGCGAGGACAATCTGCGAGCCGCCGTGCGCCTGGGCGTTATCGACCGCTATGTAACTGATCCCGCTCAGGCGGTTTCAGGCGCAGATGTGGTCGTCATCGCAGCGCCGCTGAGCGCGATTGAACCTGTGCTGCGTGCGATCGTTCCCTGCCTTTCCGTCAACGCGGTAGTGACTGATGTGGGCAGCGCCAAGGGCAGCGTGGTGGCGGATGTGGAACGGGTTTACGGCGCGATTCCGCCGCATTTTGTACCCGGCCATCCGATTGCCGGCACGGAGCAAAGCGGCGTCGAAGCCTCGTTCGCCACCCTGTTCCAGGGTCGGCGGGTGATTTTGACGCCCCTGGCGGAAACATCGTCCGCTGCCCATCATCTCATCCAGCGCATGTGGGAGTTGACCGGCGCGGAAGTGATCGACATGGGGGTGCGCCATCACGATGCCGTGTTGGCGGCCACCAGTCATCTTCCGCATATACTGGCTTATACGCTGGTCGACACCCTGGCCCGGCTGGATGACCGGGCGGAGATTTTCCGCTATGCCGCTGGCGGATTCCGTGATTTCAGCCGCATTGCTTCCAGTGATCCAAAAATGTGGCATGATATTTGTTTCGCCAATCGCGAACAGTTGTTAGAGATGATTGCGCTGTTCAGCGCCGATCTGGAACGGCTGGCTACTGCGATCCGCAACGAAGACCGCGCTACCCTTCTCGCCACCTTCCAACGGGCCAAGCGCGCCCGAGACAACCTATACCTTGAGTAATGAGTCACTGAAACGCCAGATATAGAGTAAGTCGAGTGCGCGAATGAACCCATTATTTTGGCGAGATTCCTGAGGATGTTGCCCACCCCTCTCCTTTTCTCCTACAAGCGCGGCGCTCAACTTTATCCCCGCTTCCTGCGTTCCGATCAACACCCTTGGGCGGAGCAGGTGCTGACTGTGATCACCGAACATCAACACCGTCCACGCGGCGAGTTGCAAGCCGCGTTGCGGGCGTTGGAAGGCGACTCGCCCGATTACCGCATCGTGCGCGGTTTCGCTCACCTGGCGCTCAACGCCGCCGAATTCACTCTGGCCACGGGCGAGTTGGAACCGGAAACCTTGCGGCGTGAAGTGTTCACATTAGCCGCTGAACAGGGCAGTTATGGCGAGTCCCAAGCGCAACAGGTTCTGGAGGCCGTTGCGCCGCGCTACCAACTGGAAGCAGAGACCTTGCGTGAAGCATTGTATGCCGATTTGCCGGAGAATCACCGGTTGACTGCATTGCCGGACTTCACTCCAGAACGGTTGATCGACCGCTATAACCTGGCGCAGGCGCAGGGCTTGCTGTATTCAGCGCTCTATTTGCGCCTGATTGCCCACCGCAATGTTCCCGGTGAATACCGCCGGTTGTTCCAGCATCTCAAATTCCACGGACTGATGTACGCGGTCGAGGGCAACCTGGATGATGGTTACCAAATCTATGTCGACGGCCCCGCCAGCCTGTTCAAGCAAACCCGTAAATATGGTTTGCAAATGGCGGTGTTCCTGCCGGCGTTGCTGCGGGTCAGCCGCTGGCAAATGGAGGCGGTCTTGCAACGGGATGGCCAGGAACTGAGTTACCGGCTGGATTCGCAATCGCCGCTCAAGCCGCTGACCGCCCCGCCGCCCGCCTACGACAGTCTGCTGGAAGAGAGTTTCGCCCGTCGCTGGGAGAAGTTGGGTACGCCGTGGACCCTGGAGCGGGAAGTGGAAATCGTGGATTTGAAAGGGACGGTGTTTGTGCCTGACTTTGCCTTGCGCCATGTCGACGGTCGCGTGATTCACATTGAGATCATGGGCTTTTGGCACCCGGACTATCTGCGCCGCAAGCTGGATAAATTGCGCCGGGCCGCCATGCCGAATCTGATCGTCGCCGTTTCAGAGCGGCTGAACGCCGGCGCCGATGATTTCCGCGACATCCCCGGCCCAGTAATCTTTTTTAAGGGCAAGCTCGAACCGCGTCAGGTGCTGGCGGTGCTGGAATCGTTGTCCACTTGTAAGCATTCATCTCCCCCCTTTGAAAAAGGGGGGCCGGGGGGGATTACGCATGGGCAACGGGGCACAAATCTCTCTTCACCCCCCTTTGCCAAAGAGGGGGACTGAACGATCATGTCCGCCTGAGCGCTTTCCCCGCTAAAATTAGCCCACTTTACTTTCCCGGCAACCCCCTCATGAACCTTGAAAAAGTCATCTTCGGTTTTTTTATCGTCCTCGCCGCCACTTTGAACTTTGGTTTCTTCATCGGCGATCTGGACAATCCGATTCACCACGACGTTTATGAACTGTTCGCCGCGATCGTGGTGAACTTGATCGCCACGGTGCTCAAGTTTGGCGACCGCACCCACATCGGCGCGATTCATCTTTCCACCAGCCTGGTGGCCGACCTGCAATTGATCGCAGCGGCGCTGGTCTGGGGCTATGGCGCGCATGTCGCCAGCGCCGGCGCCGGCATTACCCCCGAGATGACCGCCAAGGTCGTTTCCCTGTCCGGCGGCGCGCTGTTCGCCAACATCGTGTCGATGGTCATTCTGATCGCCGAAACCATTATGCAGAAACGATGAACCCCGAAAGCTACGAAAGCACGTTCTTTCTGGCGCTGCGGCGGATGCGCGCGCCGCTGATCACGCTAATCGTGATTTATGCCGTTTCGATCCTAGGTCTAACGCTGATTCCCGGTCTGGATGCTGAGGGCAACCCCAGCCAAATGGACTTTCTGCACGCTTTCTATTTCATCAGCTATACCGCGACCACCATCGGTTTCGGCGAAATTCCCAACGCCTTTTCCGAAGCGCAACGGATGTGGGTCACGCTGTGCATTTATCTGTCGGTCATTGGCTGGGCCTACTCGATTGGCGCGTTGCTGGCCTTGTTGCAGGATCAGAATTTCCGCAATGCAGTGCGTTTGCAACGCTTTGGCCGGGCCGTGCGGAATATGCGGGAACCGTTTTACCTGGTCTGCGGCTATGGCGAAACCGGGCAGTTGCTCTGCCGCGCGCTGGATCAGCTCGGAGTGCGGGCGATTGTCATCGAAGTCAGCGAGAGCCGGGTCAGTCAACTGGATTTGCACGGTCATACCGCAGACATCCCGGCGCTGGCGGCTGACGCCAGTCAACCGGAAATCCTCAAACTGGCCGGGTTGACGCACCGCTGCTGCCGGGGCGTGATCGCGTTGACGAATGACGATAGCGCTAACCTGGCCATCGCCATCGCCGCCCGGTTGCTGGCGTCTCAACTGACGGTCCTGTGCCGGGTCGAAACACTGGAAACCGCCGCCAACATGGCTTCATTCGGCACTCGACACATTATTAATCCTTTTGACAAATTTGGCCGTTATCTGGCGCTGGCGCTGCACGCGCCCGCGGCTTATCACCTGCTGGAATGGCTGACAGCGGTTCCGGGCACAAAAGTAGAGCCGCACCGCGATCCGCCGCGCGGCCACTGGGTGTTATGTGGTTATGGCCGATTTGGCAAGGTGCTGGTTTCCGCGCTGGAGCAGGAAAGTATCCCGATCACCATCATTGACCATGACCCGCCGCTGGAATCCGATCACCGGCACTGGGTGCGCGGCGATGGCAGCAGCGTACCGGCCTTGTTGGAAGCGGGCATTCAACAAGCCGTTGGCATCGTGGCCTCGACGAACGATGATGTGAACAATCTGTCCATTGTGGTCACTGCCCGAAAGCTGAATGCCCGGTTATTCGTGGTGCTGCGCCAGAACTTGCAGGCGCATCAAGCGCTGTTCGACGCCTTCGAGTCGGATTTTACCGTGGTGCCGAGCCAGATTATCGCCCGCGAGTGTCTGGCGATTCTCACAACGCCGCTGCTGGCCCCGTTTTTATGGCAGATCAAGCAGCGGGGCGAATCCTGGGCCAGCACCCTGCTGGACCAGTTGACCGGGCGTTTTGGCTGGGAAGCGCCCACGGTGTGGAGCGTGTGCATTGATGCTCCACAAGCGCCAGCATTACTGAAATGGTTGAAATTATCCCAGGCGCCGACGCCATTGGGCGATTTGCTGCGCAATCCGCGTGACCGCGCTCAGGAACTCGAATGCCGGGCGCTCTATCTGGTGCGTGAGGATGACGCAATGGTGATGTTGCCGCATCGGCATACTTCGGTTCAGGCCGGCGATCAATTATTGTTCGTGGGTTGCCGCGAGGCGCGAGGCGATCTGGAATTGACGTTAAATAACGAGAACACGCTGGAGTATGTGTTACGCGGACGGGAGATTCCCGGCGGCTGGGTTTGGGAACAGCTCGCTCGGCTCCATATCCGCTGGCCAGGTTCAGGTTAAAAGGCTCTACTGAAACCTTGGTGCCGACAACCTTCCTACTCACTGCCTTGGCCCATCAATAATCCTCACCAGAATGTCGCCGTGAAACACCAGCGTTTTAAGAAACCGCCCGCGACCGAGGTTGTATTCCCATTCGTAGACCGGCTTCACCCGGCGCACTTCGGTTTCCTGGCCGCCTAGAAGAAACGGATAAGTCTGCGTCTGCGGTAGCGCCGATGAATCATAGTAGCCATCATTACGACGCACGGTTTCCTCGATAAAACCATCCTGCCAGGCGCGTTGTGGTTCGCCACAGACTTGCAGCACCCGTGACTGGGAATCGCCGGTATTAACGAGATAACTGCCACAGCGCATGGAGTCGGCAAGAGCAGTTGTCATGCCGAATATCGTCAACACCGCTACGAGCCTCCACTTTACAAGCCTCTGCATGAGCGCCTCCTGTCCAACTGAGTTTTCTTGCAGTTTAACCCAAACCATTTGGTTATCATGCCCCACATGACTCATCTCTCTACCTCAACACCCTCCTGCCCGGCTCTGGATAGTGCAGCTATCGGGCTGTTTTTGCGCCATGCACCACCAACTGACCGCCGCCCGCTTCCTGAGCCGAGCGCAACGCTTGATTAGCAGCTTCCAGCAATTGCTCGCCGGACTGGCAAGCAGCCAACCCTGTCTCTGGATACGTCGCCAGGCCAACAGAAATTGTTACCCGTAAACTTCGACCTCCTTCAATCACCGGTTCCCAATCGCGAATCCGCTCCATCAACCGCTCAATTAGGTTACGGGCGTCTTTGACCCCACTGGCCGGCAATACCAGAGCGAATGCGTCGTCCTGATGTCGGGCCACCACATCCTGACGCCGGATATTGCTGCTGAGCAGCCGCGCTAGCGCAACCAGCACCTGATCACCGACGCCATGACCGCAGGAGTCATTGATTTTTCTAAGGTTATCCACATCCAGCAACGCCACGCTCAGCGGCCACTTCTGGTCCTTGGCGGCCACCAATTCCTGTCGCAACCGGTCGCCGAGACGAGGCTGGTTCAGCAAACCGGTCAGCGCATCGAAGGCGTATTGGGCAGCCGAGGGCCGAGTCATCGGATCACGCTGCAAGCGCGCGTTACGGGCGCTGGCCAGAGTTGGCGTCGGTGGAAGCTGGGGCGGCAACGCTACCGGGCGCGACGACCGGGTTGAAGGCGGTTTTTGACTGATCCGCTCGGGCCAGCGCTGGACAGCGCGAATATCCAGCGCCTCTCGCGCCTGATCCAGAATTCCGGCGATTTGCGCCGCATCCAGCGATTTGATTTGGAACAGGGCGGCGATTTCCGGAAATTTTGCGCCAATCTGTTCCAGAATCTCCAGGTAATGATCGGTCTCCAATCCGAACCATTGTTGAGCTAATTTCGCAACTTCTGGCGAATGTTGCCAATCATGCGGCCGGGTCCAGATATCGGCGATATGCGCCGCCAACGCCACTGACTGCACCAGAGCGCGGTAACGATCAGGCGCATCGACGCTATCCGGGTCCAGGCTACCTGCGGCCGCCACTCTCAAATAGCCCGGCAATCGCCAATGCTGCATGAGCCATGCGCCCACCGCTGCATGATCATCACCCAGCCGTTCCCGCTCCAGTTCAGCCAGCCGCTGGTAGTTCAGCACAGCGGTCGCTCCCTCGGGATGTTCGGTGGCGTCCTTCAGCAGAGGGCCATAAGATTGCGGTATGATCATCGACAGGGCCAGGACGCCAATCCCCTGGAGCAATCCTGCCAGGAATAATTCCTCAAGATTCTTCATCGACAACCGTTCGCCTAGGATCCGGCAGGCGGTCGCCGTCATCAGCGAACGGCGCCAGAACTGCTCGGTATTGAGGGGAATGCCGTCGGCGTCCCGGCCAGTTGCGATCAGGGAAAAGCCTAGCGCCAGCGCCAGTGTGCCTTGCAACCCCAGTAGGCTTAACACTTGCTTCAGATTGGTCACTTTGCGACGCAACCCGTACAGAGGGGAATTGGCTGCCCGGAATAATTTGGTCACCAGGGCTGGGTCCATCGCAATCACCCGGGCGACGTCATTCAGGTGAACGTCAGGATCATTGGCCAGCTCGACCATTTTCAGAGCGACCGCCGGCAGGCTTGGCAGATTGCCACAGAAACTCAGGCGTTGCTCCAGTTCAGCGTGCATGATGCGCGATACTCATAGACCTTGGAAAGATGAACTATATTAATGGATCATCATAGCCTATTAGCGATTCACCGGCGGATTTGCCTTAAAATTGGCGGCCATTCGGACTTTTGGTATCCAAGAACACTTCGCCCTCGCGCTACTGCGCTGTTTCTTCTCCTTGATTCACGGACAAGAATCTAGTAATAATTTGATTTCTAAGTATTATTATGACCGGATTCAATCAGGCATCAAGTCGGCTTCCCGAACCGCTGCGCCATGAAGTCACCCAATATTGGGAGGCATTTCAAGCATCATCCCAAACGGTAGGACTGGAACTGCCGACCGAGGCGACGCTGGAGCCTTTAGCGCGCGTCTGGGCGTGCAGCGAATTCGTCGCCCGCGCCTGCATTCGCGCACCGGGATTGCTGGTGGAATTGTTGGCCAGCGGTGATTTGTCAACATGCTACGCTCCCGGCGATTTGGCAAACCGGCTGGAGCATACTTTGGCGGATGCCGCCAATGAAGAACAACTTTCCGTCGGGCTGCGCCGTTTCCGCCGGCGGGAAATGGTGCGCATTGCCTGGCGCGACCTGGGAGGGTTGGCGAAATTAACTGAAACGCTGGGCGATTTGACCGACCTGGCGGAGGTCGCGGTTAGCGCGGCGTTGGAGCGGCTCTATGCCTGGCAATGTCAACAGCGTTATGGCGCACCGCGTGATGCTGAAGGCCAGCCACAGCAATTGGTGGTGCTCGGTATGGGCAAGCTCGGGGGACGCGAACTGAATTTCTCCTCCGATATTGATTTGATCCTGACCTATCCGGCTCAAGGACAGACCGATGGGCCGCGCGTGATCAGCAACGAAGAATTCTTCCGGCGATTGGGCCAGCGTCTAAGCAAAGTATTAGCCGAAATCACGGCGGAAGGCTTCGTATTCCGGGTGGATTTGCGCTTGCGCCCCTTTGGCGATTCCGGGCCGGTCGCCCTGTCATTCGCCGCTTTCGAAGATTATTACCAGAATCATGGCCGGGACTGGGAGCGCTACGCCATGATCAAAGCGCGGGTGATTGCTGGTGACCGGGAGGCGGGCGAGCGGTTACTGATAGCCTTGCGACCGTTCGTTTACCGCCGCTATCTGGATTACAACGCCTTCGAGGCGTTACGCAGCATGAAAACCCTTATTGCCCAGGAAGTCGAGCGCAAAGGGATGCAGCGCAATATCAAACTCGGTCCTGGCGGCATTCGTGAGATTGAATTCATCGGCCAAGTATTCCAGCTCATCTACGGCGGTCGGGAACCCGCTTTGCAGGAACGCAGCATTCTATCGGTTCTGAATACGTTGGCGATGAGTGGTCGTTTGCCAGAAATGGCAATCACGGAACTCAAGGAGGCGTATGTATTTTTGCGCCGTGTGGAAAACCGGTTGCAAGCCTGGGCGGACCGGCAGACGCATGATCTGCCGGAAGAGGAACGGGCGAAAGCGCGACTGGCCTATGCCATGGACTATCCCGACTGGCGGGCTTTCGCCCAGAAACTGACGCGGCATATTGAACAGGTAAGCCAGCACTTCGCCCATGTGTTTGGCGACGGTGCGGAAGCTCCATCTGGAACTGGTAACGTCGATTGGGCGGAATTGTGGCGGGACAATCCCGAGGAGGAATCCGCCGTGCGTTTACTGGCGGAGCAGAATTTCGAGGATCCGGCTTCGGCCTGGAATCGGCTATGGGCGTTACGCAACAGCTTTAGCTACCGGACCATGAGTCCACGGGGTCGGGCGCGACTGGATGTCTTGATCCCGAATGTGCTGGAAGCAACCGCTACTACACCGCAACCCACGGCCACCCTGGAGCGCATCCTGAATTTGCTGGAAGCCGTGGCTCGCCGCTCGGTGTATCTGGCGTTGCTGGCGGATCATCCCCAAGCGCTGGCGCAATTGGTCAAATTATGCGCCGCCAGCGGCTGGATTGCCCGGCATCTGAGCCGTTATCCGCTGTTGCTCGACGATCTGCTCAATCCCGCTACGTTATACGCGCCCCTGGATCGGTCACAACTGGTGCTGGAGCTGGATCAGCAACTCCAGCGTACACCGGCCCATGATGAGGAGGAGCAACTCAACGCGCTGCGTTACTTCAAGCAGGCTCAAGTGTTGCGGGTGGCCGCCGCCGATGTCAGCGGGGCTATGCCGTTAATGATTGTCAGCGATCATTTGACCGAGATCGCTGAAACCCTGCTGCGCAAGGTGCTGGAACGGGCCTGGCTCCATCTGACGCCCCGATTTGGCGCGCCCCGGTGTAAGGTCGAAGGCGTGGAGCGAGACGCGCAGTTTGCGATTATTGCCTATGGCAAACTGGGTGGGATCGAACTGAATTACGGTTCCGATCTGGATTTAGTGTTTCTGCATGACAGCGCCGGCGACCAGCAATTGACTTCGGGGCCGCGCCAGATCGACAACGCCGCTTTCTTCGCCAAGCTGCTTCAGCGGATTCTCCATTTATTGACGGCCCGAACTGGCGCGGGTGATCTGTATGAAGTGGACACCCGGTTACGGCCCAGTGGCCGCGCCGGCTTGTTAGTGAGTTCATTCGAAGCCTTCGCCGAATATCAGCGTAGCCAGGCCTGGACCTGGGAGCATCAAGCGCTGTTGCGCACCCGGGTCGTTGCGGGTCCAACGGCGCTGGCCGAGCGCTTTGCCGCCATCCGCCAGGAGATTTTGCAGCGTGAGCGCGATCCGGTCGCATTGCGTCAGGAGGTCCGCGACATGCGCGAACGGATGCGCACGGAACTGGATGCCAGCACGAATGAAGGTTTTGACCTTAAGCAGGGTCGCGGTGGTATCGCCGATATTGAATTTATGGTGCAATATGCAGTGCTGGCCAACGCCTGTCGCTGCCCCGATTTGCTGATTTTTACCGATAATATCCGGCAGATTGACAGATTGGAGCGTTTCGGCATTCTCTCTATTGCAGACGCCGCGCGGTTGCGCCACGCCTACCGGGTTCTGCGGCGGCGTATTCATCAACTCAAGCTACAGGAACAACCAGCGCTGATTCCGCCAGATGATATGAGCCGCGAGCGCGAGGGAGTGGTTCGCATTTGGCGGCGGTTGATGGAAAATCATTGATGAACTGTCCAACATAACAAGAATCGAAATTTTGATACGATGCTATTTCACCCTGCAAGGATTAAAAAATGTCAATGTCTGATCGCGATGGTTTGATCTGGTATGACGGCGAACTAACGCCCTGGCGCGAAGCCAACACCCACGTTTTAACGCATACCCTGCACTATGGCATGGGGGTTTTCGAGGGCGTCCGCGCTTACGCCACGGACCGGGGCGCAGCGATTTTCCGGTTGCAGGCGCATACCGATCGGCTGTTCCGTTCCGCGCACATCGTCGGGATGCCGATGCCCTACAGCAAAGACGAGATCAACGCGGCCTGCCAACAGGCGGTGCGCACCAATAATCTGGCCAGCGCCTATATCCGCCCGATGTGCTTCTACGGCTCCGAGGGCATGGGATTGCGCGCTGACAACCTGAAAGTGCATGTCATTGTCGCCGCTTGGGAATGGGGCGCTTATCTGGGGGCGGAGAACCTGGAGCGCGGCATCCGCATTCGCACCTCCTCGTTCAGCCGGCATCATGTCAATGTCACCATGTGCAAGGCCAAGGCCAATGGCAATTACATGAATTCGATGCTGGCCCTCGCCGATGCGCTGCGCGATGGCTACGATGAAGCCATGTTGCTGGATACTGAAGGCTATGTTTCGGAAGGCAGCGGGGAAAATATCTTCATTGTGCGCGACGGGATTATTTACACTCCGGACCTGACTTCCGCGCTGGAAGGCATCACCCGCGACACTATCATCCGCTTCGCCGCCGATCTCAATATCCCGGTTCGGGAAAAGCGCATCACCCGCGACGAGGTCTATATTGCCGATGAAGCTTTCTTCACCGGTACGGCGGCGGAAGTGACCCCAATCCGCGAAGTCGATGGCCGCAGTATTGGCGTTGGTCAACGAGGTCCGATCACCCATCGCTTGCAAGTGATGTATTTCGATCAGGTGCATGGACGTCGTGACGTTTATCCTGAATGGCTGACGCTGGCTTAGGCGATTTCTCACAATGACGCGACCAGGCATATAACACTTTCGTGCATTCTCAATGGACACGCCAGTATTTCAGCGGATATGGCGCGACGTATCGAAGCCTGGTTAGTACCAGAGCGCGGGGGGCTGGGCGGAAATCTGGTTGCAAATGCAGGAAGGAAATCCCAAAATCCGCGCCACCCCCGACGCTATGGTCGTGTTTGGCCGCCCGCCCGGCCACCTTCGAGGTGCTCTCACCCGGCACACCCGGCGTGAAATGCAACGCAAACTGCGTTTCTGCGAATGCTATGGCGTTGAGGAATATTACGAATATGACCCGGACCGAGGCGCGCTGAAGGGCTGGCTGCGCCGGGACGACCGGCTGGAACCGGTTAGCCTGATGGAAGGCTGGATCAGTCCTCGCCTGCGGATTCGTTTCCATCTGCAAGGAGCGGATTTGATGCTGTATCGACCGGATGGTCGGCGTTTTGAAACCTTTATTGAGTTGGATCAGCGAGTCACTGCCGAGCATCAACGCGCCCAGGCCGAGCATCAACGCGCCGAGCGACTCGCGGAACGATTGCGGGCATTAGGCATCGATCCTGACGAGGGGGATTAAGAAGAAGCCGTGAGAACCCCCTCGCCCGCAGGTGGGAGAGGGGTGGGGGTGAGGGTGTAACCCTGCCAATCTACGCTTCCCTTTAAAATCCAAGATCTTGCATGAACGCAGTGAATTCCGGAGCATAAAGGAATGCCTGTATCACGCTGCTTCGTAATACGCCGGCTGTCGTTAGCTGGCCCAACCAGTAACTTAATCCCGCTGCATCCGGCTCGCGCTGGTAGAAAGTGCGATAGAGGTCAGTGATGAACTGAGAATTGGGGGGATCGAATATTCGCTACTGTTGAAGAAAAAGTCCGCCATATCCCGAAAGACAGGTTTATCATCTCCCGGATTTGTAGCGATGCGGCTCTGCCAATAAAGAAGTCCTGCTGGTTCGGGCGCACGGCCAAGAATGGAAATGTAGTAGTGAGTAATCAAAAAGGTCGCTGGAGTCAAGTCGTCCAATTTGGTAACAAAAACGTCTTTGTTATTATTATTGATTGGATAGTAGGCGTTGCTGGTGACAGGAAAGTCGTTGGCGTCAGTTACGCCCGTGATATAAACATGAAAATCATCTCCGTTAGAAGTAGATGTTTTATTTGCAGCAATCCCAGTACCGCTTTCTTCAACATCATCATTATCCCCTCCCAAATAGGTCACATAAAGCCAGCGGTCACCAGATTGGCTGATTTGCGCAATGAAAGCATCGCTAGTTCCACCTAAAGCATCATCTTGGGCATCGGAGGTCACTGGAAAATCAGAGGAAGCAGTTGCTCCAGTAACATAAGTGCGAATCGCGCCTGAAGTCTCCTGAATAACTGCAATACTTGCCCCACTGTCTGCTTTGTTTCCGCCCAAATAAGAGGAATAAAGCAATGAATGCAAACCTATGAGCGTAGGATCTGGGTCGATTTTGGTAATAAAAGCGTCTTTATTACCGCCATAGCTGCTTTGTGCGACATTAGATGTAATGGGAAAGATAGGAAAATCTGAGGAGGCGGTAACTCCAGTAACATAAGCATGGAAATTGCTATCTACGGCAATATCCGTGCCGCTATCCGTGCTGCTTCCGCCCAGATAGGCCGAATAAATTAACGAGTATCTGGGATCTTTGGAAGGATCAGGATCAATTTTTGCGATAAAACCATCCTCACTACCGCCGAGTGTAGTATCGAAAGCCAAACCTGTTATCGGGAAATTAGCTGACTTCGTTGAACCGGTAATATAAACATTATCATGACTATCTCTAGCAATCGCCATACCTTTGTCATCCTTATCTCCACCTAGATAGGTCGAATACCACAACTTGCCGCCGGTGTCGATCTGGCTGACAAATACATCGGTTCCGCCAAGCAGTCTTGGCTGAAGAGCATCGAGTGGATTAGATGACACGAGGGGGAAGTCAGTGGAATTGGTGTAACCTGCCACATAAACCATGAGTCCCATTGGTTGCCGTAATGCTATCCCTCGTCCTTCATCATCCTTGGTTCCGCCTAAATGTGTCGAAAATAACAAACTACTGCCAGTGCTATCCAGCACGGCAATAAACGCATCCTTGCCACCAGACGGCGCTCTTCCTCCAGGCCCAGGAAGTACATAAGGAGGAGGAGTATAGGGGAAGCTAACAGAAGCAGTCGTTCCTGTAATATAAGCACGCTGAAGATCATCCACGACAATGTCATAGCTAATATCATCTTTATCATCATTAGGGTCGATCCCACCAAGATAAGTGGAATAGATCAGGCTAGGAGGAAGTAAACTGAAGTTGAACTTAGACACAAAGGCGTCGGAAGTTTTAACGCCAACGAGCGAACTATCAAATGCTCCCAAAGTTATTGGAAAATTAATTGAAGCTGTCGCACCTGTCACATAAGCATCACCCTTATTATCAATAGCAATGCTTGTACCATAATCGTTCAAAATACCACCCAAGTAAGTGGAATAATCCAGTTTCAGCACTGGATCGATGATCAGCGGTCGTTCTGCATCATATTGAGCGATTTCAAACCCAACTTGCAGCGCTTCGATCACTGGATCAGTCACCGCCACTTGCACTGTCCCTGTATCCGCCAAATTTTCATTCCGCAATACGTAACGCCCGGCGACCGCCTCCTGCCGACCGTCGATCATCTGATAAATCCGGGGCGCTTGTTGCACGATCTCGCCACCGGGAACCGCCAACACTAAATCACCCTCGCTATTGACCCTTACTCGCTCCGCGCCGCTGATCGCCAGCCGAATCACCGAAGGGTCAACCCCAGGGGCAACAATGAAATCATGCTCCAGTTGATTCGGGTTACCGTAATAAACCATATCAACGCCAGGATAGACGTCGGCGTAGCGGACTTGCTGGTAATGCGGGACTTTTGTGCGCCACTTCGCCGGATCATTACCCAGGAAATAGTTGCTGATGCCGGGCAACTTCCCCAAGCCTTCGATTTGCGGTTCAGGATTGCGCGTTACCCCCTCTAGTTGGGTGCGAATGATTGCTTTCCCTTGCAGGGCCAACACTGTCTCATTCGCTGTCAAAAAGAGTGTGTAGCTGGGACCTCGCGCCAAAAATCTGACATCCTCAGCCACCTGTCCAATATTGGGTTCAAAATAAATGGGCGTCAGGCGTTGATGTGACTCAATCCGACGGCGGGCGGTCATGTTATTGGCAGGGACAGGATTTAACGCATTCGCTTCGCGAGGCAGAAAATCCAGTGGTCCCGTCAATTGCCACTGATTAACCTGCTTGAGCAGGTCGAAAACCCAGGCGGCAGGCGACGACTCCGCCCGCGCGATGCCACTTAACAGCAGGAGTAGCATAGTCAACCCTGCGAACCCTGCCATCCTGAGCCAATCCCGCTGTGTCTTTCTTATTTGCGCCATGATTATTTCCTCTGAATTACTCTAAAGTTCCCATTAGCAATTATCATACCTGACAATATCCATTGCTTGACGGCAGGATGCCCGCTACGATTTACTTTGCCCGCGTAAACTATAAAGCTCAGGGAGTTTTCATGCTCGTTCACCCCGATTTCGACCCGGTAGCGCTCGGCTTGGGTCCCCTGCAAGTGCGCTGGTACGGCCTGATGTACCTGATCGGCTTTCTGGCCGGGTGGGCGCTGGGCCGTTATCGCGCCAGACAACCTCACTCTGGCTGGACCACCGCGCAGATGGACGATGTGGTGTTCTATATCGCTCTGGGCGTGATTCTTGGCGGACGAATTGGCTATATCCTGTTCTACGGGTTCGACAACTTCCTGCATAACCCGCTGGTGCTATTCCGGGTCTGGGAAGGCGGCATGTCCTTTCATGGCGGCTTTCTCGGCGTATTGCTGGCTATGACCCTGTTTGCTCGCAAATATCAAAAGCCCTTCTGGGTAACTATTGATTTCATTGCGCCCCTGATCGCGCCAGGCATCCTGTTTGGGCGTATCGGCAACTTCATCAACGGCGAACTATGGGGTCGGGTGACCGATCTGCCGTGGGGCATGATGTTCAGGCAAACAAGTGACGGTCTTCCGCGCCACCCCTCGCAGTTGTACGAAGCGGCCCTCGAAGGGCTGGCCCTGTTCACGATTGTCTGGCTCTTCTCCGCCAAACCGCGTCCGACGATGGCCGTATCGGGCGTTTTCGCGCTAAGCTATGGAATCTTCCGGTTTCTGGTCGAGTTTGTCCGTCAACCGGACCCGCATTTGGGCTACATCGCATTCGGTTGGCTGACCATGGGACAGATCTTGTCGCTACCGCTCATCGCTGTCGGCATCGCGCTCCTGGCGCTAGCGTATCGGCGAAAAACCACAGGGTAAATGCTCTATGCTACTGATGATCGACAACTACGACTCCTTCACCTATAACCTCGTTCAATATTTTGGCGAACTGGGCGAAGACGTATGGGTGTATCGTAACGACAATATTACTTTAGATAAAATTGCTGAACTGCAACCCCGGTATATCGTCCTCTCGCCAGGCCCCTGCACGCCTAACGAAGCCGGGGTGTCGCTGGCGACCATCCAGCAGTTTGCCGGACAGATTCCCATGTTTGGGGTCTGCCTGGGGCATCAAAGCATGGGCCAAGCCTTCGGTGGACATATTGTCCGTGCCCGATGGGTGATGCATGGCAAAACCTCCGAAATCTACCATGACGGTCAGGGCGTCTTCGTCGATTTGCCCAATCCCTTTACCGTGGTGCGCTATCATTCCCTGGTCATCGACCGGTCGACCTTGCCGGATTGTTTGCAAATGACCGCCTGGACGCAAACTGCCGATGGTGCGATCGACGAAATCATGGGCGTGCGGCACAAAACCCTGCCCGTCGAGGGCGTTCAATTTCACCCCGAATCGATCCTCACTGAGCACGGCCACGCCCTGTTGCGCAATTTTCTCAACCAGTACTGAATCGCTTTGGAGAAGCGCCCCATGTCCATTACCCCCCAGGAAGCCTTGCAACGCACCATCGAACATCGGGAAATTTTCTACGACGAAATGCTGTCCCTGATGCGGCAAATCATGGCCGGCGAAATCTCCCCGGTGATGACCGCCGCCATCCTGACCGGCTTGCGGGTCAAGAAGGAAACCATCGGCGAGATCACCGCAGCAGCTACGGTGATGCGGGAACTCTCCACCAAGGTGCATGTGCCGCCACCCCATGAGCATTTCGTCGACATCGTCGGCACGGGCGGCGATGGCGCGCAGACCTTCAACATTTCTACCGCGACCATGTTCGTGACTGCCGCCGCTGGCGCCCGGGTCGCCAAGCATGGCAACCGCAGCGTGTCCTCCAAATCCGGCAGCGCTGATGTGCTGGAGGCGCTCGGCGCGCGCATCGACCTCCAGGCGGAGCAGGTGGCCGAATGCATCGCCACAACGGGCTTGGGTTTCATGTTCGCGCCCAATCATCATTTGGCCATGAAGAATGTGGCTCCGGTGCGGCGTGAGATGGGGGTGCGCACTCTTTTCAATATCCTCGGCCCGCTGACCAATCCAGCCAGCGCACCGAACCAGCTCATGGGCGTCTTCCATCCCGACCTGGTCGGCATCCAAATCCGGGTCATGCAACGACTGGGCGCGCAACATGTGCTGGTCGTCTGGGGTAAGGACGGCATGGACGAAATTTCGCTAGGCGCCGCCACCCAGGTGGGTGAACTCAAAAATGGCGAGATTGTGGAATATGAAATCCATCCCGAGGATTTTGGGCTAGCGATGATCTCCAATCGCAGTCTTAAAGTGACGAACGCGGAGCACTCAAAGACGCTCTTGTTGAATGCCTTGGATAATCAACCCGGCGCGCCGCGCGACATCGTTGCCCTGAACGCTGGTGCGGCGCTGTACACCGCCAATCTGACGCCATCCATCGCCGACGGCGTCACTCTGGCTAGCGAAACTCTAGCCAGTGGCGCGGCGCGCGCCAAGCTGGATGAATTTGTGCGCTGCACGCAGAAACTGGCTTCATGAACGACACGCCCGACATTCTGAAAAAGATCCTGGCGCGCAAGATCGAGGAAGTTGCTGAACGCAGCGCGCGATGGAGTCTCTCCGAACTGATGCAGCGGGTGGAGAATCTGCCGGCCCCGCGTCCATTCTTGAAGCGGTTGCAGAGCATCATTGCTGAAGGTCAACCAGCGGTCATTGCCGAAATCAAGCGCGCCTCGCCCAGCAAGGGATTGTTGCGCGATCCCTTCGTTCCGGCGGATATTGCCCGAAGCTACGCTACCGCTGGCGCCGCCGCGCTGTCGGTGTTGACCGATCGAGACTTCTTCCAGGGCTGCGAGGAGTACTTACAGGAAGCGCGGGCGGCCTGCGCCCTGCCGGTGTTGCGCAAGGACTTCATCATCGACCCCTATCAGGTCTACGAAGCGCGCTTGATCGGCGCAGATTGCATTCTGTTGATTGCCGCCGCCCTGGATAACGCGGCCTTGCAGAAGCTGGCTGAGTTAGCCGGGCAATTGGGCATGGATGTTCTCTTGGAGGTCCACGACATCAAGGAACTGGAGCGGGCGCTGCAAATCGACGCCTCGCTGATCGGCATTAATAACCGTAGTCTACGCACGTTTGAAACCCGGCTGGAGACCACGCTGGACTTGCTGGCTCACATTCCCGGCAACCGGACAGTCGTCACCGAAAGCGGGATTCATACTCCCGCAGATGTCGCCTTGATGCGCGAGCACGGCGTCCATGCCTTCCTGGTGGGCGAGGCGTTCATGCGCGCCCCAGACCCCGGCGCGAAACTGGCGGAATTGTTTGTTTAAAGTGATTAGCATTACTTTTTAGGAGTTTACATGAAAACCCGTGTTATCTGGCTGGAAGACATGACCTATGTCGCCCAGTCACCCAGTGGTCATGCCCTGGTCATGGACGGGCCGCCGGAACTGGGCGGTCATAATCTCGGACCGCGACCGATGGAGATGCTGTTGATGGGCATGGGCGGTTGCACCGCTATCGACGTGGTCAACATCCTGCGCAAGGCTCGGCAGGATTTGCACGGTTGCGAAGTGCAACTGGAAGCGGACAGGGCCGATAGCGAACCCAAAGTCTTCATCGGGATTCGCGTTCATTTCATCCTCACCGGCTTGAACCTGAGCGCTAAGCACATCGAACGCGCCATTCATCTCTCAGCGGAAAAGTATTGCTCAGCCTCCATCATGCTCGGCCAGACTGCGCAAATTACCCATACCTTTGAAATTCGCCAACCTGGCGAAGCTCCGGCAACGGATTAGTCTGGCGAAATCCCCTCCGCCCCTCCTTTTTCAAAGGGGGGAGGCGAATGGCTGCGCATCGGCGAAGTCAAGCCTTGGCCAAATGGTTGCGGATAAACTCATATTCCGCCTGCACCGCTTTCTCCGCGTCGCCGCCGACGAAATTCGCCAACTTGCCGCCCACTAGAGGAATCCCGCATTTCACCTCCAGTCGCACGTCATTCACACAGCCATCGCCCTGGGTTCGCAGCTCCATCTCGGTTTCGATACTGACTGGAACCCCGGAAATTTCAACATTGACCTTGCAATGATAAGGGCCGCCCGCTTTCCCCTCCCACTGTTCGCTTTGCACCAGGGTATTCCAGGGATTGAGAAATTTCTTTAGCAACGCCGGTACATCGGCGGGGACTTCCCGCCTGGTCTTGATGCGATAGTGACCCTCGCTGCCGGCGCATTCCAGTATCTCTACGTTGCGTGCGCCGACTCCGGCATACTTGTCCTTCATAAAGTCGGGATCGTGAAACAGGCCGAAAACGGTGTCCACATTCTCGTTGTATGGATGCAAGGCTTTTATTTTCGAAGTGATTCTCCAAAAGAAGACCCAATCCTTCAGGGTAGGGAGGAAGCCCAGGCAGGCGCATCCGGGAAAAGTCGCTCCTGAAGAACTTAAGTAACGTAAGGTACGCACCGCGTACCAGCCAGCGTCCACGCCGCGAAAAAGGTACGCCATGCGCACCCTACCTGGCTGCGCTACGCCCTACGTGCTCAGCCGTGCAACGACTTGATCGCGACTTCTGGCGCCGCTGATACAATTTTGAGTAGCGCCCGCGCCGGTCCTTTTGGGCGACGACGATTCTGCTCCCAGTTTTCCAGCGTCCGTTGACTGACGCCGATAAGATGGGCAAAAC